>NZ_LN999831.1 GCF_900048045.1 Candidatus Mikella endobia
ATGAAAAATATACGCAATTTCTCTATTATTGCTCATATAGACCATGGAAAGTCAACTTTATCTGATTGTTTTATAAAAATATGTGGTGGTTTAAGTCACTATAAAATGGCAGATAAAGTACTAGATTCTATGGATTTAGAGCGTGAGCGCGGCATTACGATTAAATCACGAAGTGTAATGCTCAAATATAAGGCACTTAACGGTCAGTATTATCAATTAAATTTTATTGATACTCCGGGACATGTAGACTTTTTTTATGAAGTTTCCCGTTCGTTGGCGGCATGTGAAGGAGCTCTACTGTTAGTGGATGCTGGACAAGGTGTTGAAGCACAGACGTTGTCTAATTGTTATACCGCACTAGAAATGAATTTAGAAGTAGTGCCTGTGTTGAATAAAATAGATTTACCTTCTGCTAATCCAGATCGTGTTGCTCAGGAAATAGAAGATATTATCGGTATTGACGCAACTGATACTGTACGCTGTTCTGCAAAAACAGGATTAGGTTTATTTAATGTGCTGGAAAGAGTAGTACGTGATATCCCCTCCCCTAAAGGGGATCCATCTATATCTTTACAAGCGTTAATTATCGATTCCTGGTTTGATAATTATTTAGGTGTAGTATCGTTAGTACGTATTAAAAATGGTACTCTCCGTAAAGGAGATAAACTCAAAGTAATGAGTACCGGTCAAATTTACTGCGCAGTCAGTATGGGGGTTTTTACCCCCAAACGTATCGAATTAGCTGTACTTAATTGCGGAGAAGTAGGTTGGCTGGTTTGTGCTATTAAAGATATCCACGGAGCTCCAGTTGGTGACACTTTAACTTTTGCACATCAACCGGCAGATAAGGTATTGCCAGGATTTAAAAAAGTAAAACCTCAAGTATACACTGGATTGTTTCCGATGAGTTCTGAAGACTATGAATTGTTTCGTGATGCTCTAAGTAAACTAAGCCTAAATGATGCTTCGTTATTTTATGAACCTGAAAATTCTACTGCGCTTGGCTTTGGTTTTCGCTGTGGTTTTCTGGGTCTTCTTCATATGGAAATTATCCAGGAGCGGCTAAAGCGTGAATATAATATTGATATCATTACTACTGCCCCTACAGTAATTTATGAAGTACTAACAACTGATAATAAGAAGATATATGTAGATAGTCCGTCTAAATTACCACCAATGAATAATATTGCTGAAATTCGTGAGCCTATTGCTGAATGTAATATGCTGCTACCGAAGCAGTATTTGGGTAGTATTATCAACCTCTGTATAGAAAAGCGAGGTGTGCAAATTAAGATGGTATATCACGGGAATCATATAGCGCTTACTTATAATATTCCTATGACAGAAGTAGTGTTTGATTTTTTTGACAGGATAAAATCTACCTCTCGTGGTTATGCCTCTTTAGATTATGGATTTAAGAAGTTCCAAAATTCAGATATGGTGCGAATAGATATATTAATTAATGGTCAAAGAGTAGATGCGTTATCCTTAATTATTCATCGAAATAACGCACTCTATCGTGGCAAAGAATTTGTGGATCAGCTTACAAAGCTGATTCCTCGTCAGCAGTTTGATATTATCATTCAAGCAGCAATTGGAAAAAATATTCTAGCCCGTTCCACAATTAAGCAAATGCGTAAAAATGTTATTGCTAAATGCTATGGTGGAGATGTAAGTAGGAAAAAAAAGTTATTGCAAAAACAGAAAGAAGGTAAAAAGCGCATGAAGCATGTGGGTAACGTTAAGCTTCCACAGGAAGCATTTTTAGCACTTTTGCAAGTAGGTAAAAATAAAAAACAATCCTAAGTAGAGATTGTATGAATGATATTTTTTCGTATTACTACACTTATCACTGTAAGTCTTTGGTTTCTAGCATGTTTTAAGCTATTATCATTCAGCTATTTGCTAAATACAATACTACCATCCAGCAACGTATTGAATTGTCAAAACTATTCCAAAATATTAAAAAATAATATTTAAAAAGATCATATCTAATACTATTTGCACGTTGGTGTTTCCAGTATTATTAGTGCGTTCATTTATTTGGGAACCGTTTCAAATCCCTTCAGGCATCGATGATGCCAACGCTATTAGTAGGTAATTTTATTTTAGTAAACAAATTTTATTATGGCATGAAAAACCCTATTACACAGAAAAAGCTCATTAAAAATAGTTCTCCTAAACGTGGAGATATTGTAGTTTTTAAATATCCACTAAATTAAAAACTTAATTATATTCAACGAGTTGTTGGATTTTCTTCCATAGTAAGAAAATGAAATTTTGCCACGATGTTATCGAATTATCATATTAAAAGAACTTCTAGCGAAGTTTGTACATATTTATTATAACCATCATAAAATTCTTAATAGCTTTATGCATATTCCTAATTATATTAATAACGGTATTCGTTTAAGACAAAATAAAGAATCATTAGGTAGCTTAGTGTATAATATTTTGACATTACCAGGACGATCAAATAAGTAATTATTACTCGCAGAAGAACAGCTGCTCTATAGCAACATTGGTTGTGCATATTTTATGATGGTAGATAACAGGGATAATAGCGCCGATAGCCGTTATTAGAGATTCGTACCAGAAAAAATATAGTTGGTAAAGCAACAATTATTTGGATGAGTTTTGATAAAATGAAAGATCAATGGCTACGATACTATTTAATCGCATTGGTAGTATTTATTAAATTATGTATTTTACGAAGCATTATCATGCTATGGTTGTTTACTCACAATAAAAATTAATGAAATATTAATATCATCTGATATAATGTTACGTATAGTTAAATAATTAAGAACATATGGATCTTACCTTAATAAATAGTCTCCAGAAAAAAATAGGTTATTATTTTCAACAACACGATCTGTTATTACAAGCATTAACGCACCGTAGTGCTAATATTAATCACAATGAACGATTAGAATTTTTAGGCGATTCTATCTTAAATTATGTTATTGCTAATGCAATTTATCAGCGTTTTCCTAACGCTGATGAAGGAAATATGAGCCGGATGCGAGCTACATTGGTACGTGGTAAGACACTTACAGAAATAGCTAAAGAATTAAATTTAGGTAATTGTTTACTTTTAGGGCCTGGAGAGCTTAAAAGTGGCGGTTTCTACCGTGACTCAATATTAGCTAATACAGTAGAAGCATTGTTTGGTAGCGTATTTTTAGATAGTGATATTAAAACAGTTGAAAAAATTATACTTAAATGGTATCAAACACGTTTAACTAAAATAATTCCCGGTGATACACAGAAAGATTCAAAGACAAGGTTGCAGGAATATCTTCAGAGACGTCACTTACCGTTACCTATATATATGATGGTACAAATACATGGCGATGCGCACGATCAAAATTTTATTATACATTGCCAGGTCAGTGGATTAATACAGACTGTAATAGGTAATGGGTTAAGCCGTCGTAAAGCTGAACAAAATGCAGCAAAACAAGCACTGAAACTTCTTAATATCGAATGAACCCTAAAAAAACTTATTGTGGTTTTGTAGCGATAGTAGGCCGACCTAATGTTGGTAAATCAACATTATTGAATAAACTATTAAAACAAAAAATTTCTATTACTTCAAACAAACAACAAACAACCCGCTATCAGATTATGGGTATTAATACCGATGATCCTTATCAAACCATCTATTTAGATACACCAGGTATGCATATTAAAGAAAAAAAAATGAATAGCATTGCTAGTAGTTCTATTAATAACGTAGAAATTGTTCTTTTTGTTGTTGAAGGTATAAAATGGATGGTAGACGATGAAATTGTCATTAATAAACTACAGCATATTAGCTGTCCTATAATTTTGGTAATAAATAAAATAGATAATGTCATTAATAAAAATAATTTATTGCCCTATATTAACTTACTTAGTAAGAAGATTAATTTTTATGATATTGTGCCAATATGCTCTAAAAATGGTATGAATATCAATATATTAGAAAATATTGTTCGCAAATTACTACCAGTATCAAAATACCAATTTCCTAAAAATTATATTACTGATAGATCTCTAAAATTTAGAGCATCAGAGATTATACGAGAAAAATTGATAAATTTTCTCAAACATGAGCTTCCTTATTCAATTACAGTAGCAATTGAAAAATTTAAATCTAATAATAGAGGAGAATATGATATACATGGATTGATTTTGGTAGCTAGAATTAGCCATAAAAAAATAGTTATAGGTAATAAAGGTAATAAAATTAAAATTATCAGTGTAAAATCTCGACAGGAGCTAGAAGTTATATTAGAGACGCCAGTTAATCTAAAACTTTGGGTACAAGTTAAATCAGGATGGATGGATAATGAATTTACTATTCAGCATAATTTTGATGATAAATAATTATTTTATCGTCAACAAAAAATTTATTGAAAATAATTCTTTACACATCGCAAAAGTATATATAAATTTACTGAAAATAGTTAAAGAGAAAACATACAGAAATTTCTTCCATAAGGAAGTTTTCTTCATATAGACTTCTGAATATTAAAAAAATTTTCTATTAGAAGTTTAAAACTGTGATTATATACCACTCATTAGCGCACATGCAAAAAAGAAACTCTCCAATAGGTAATAATTTTCCTTACATTAGTGTCCTTAAATAAAATATAGTAGTAGATAGATAAAAAATTATTCTACGACCAATAAGGTGTTTTACTTGGCAATTCTTGGCATTGGGATTGATATTGTTGATATTCAACGCATTGAAGCAATTGTTTTTCGCTATGGAGATCAGTTAGCACGCAGAATTCTTAGCTTCAATGAGTGGATACAATATCAACAGCATAATCAGCAAGTAAGTTTTTTAGCTAAACTTTTTGCAGTAAAAGAAGCAGCATCCAAGGCATTGGGGACTGGTATCCGTAATGAATTAACTTTTTCTCAATTTGAAATTTCCCATGATACGCAAGGGAAACCTTCGTTAAAATTGTTTGCTAAAGCTGAAGAAATGGCTAGAAAATTAGGTATTACTGGAATATATGTTACCTTGACAGATGAAAAGCGTTATGCTTGTGCTATAGTTATTTTTGAACGATAATATTCTGCAAGGATAATTTTTCTTAAAAAGAATTTGATAAATAACTATATTTTTAATATTATAGCATAAATAGTTTATCTATTTCAATAGGTATTAGAGAAACAACAAAATATTTTTGTATTTGAAGCTCTATGGTTGTTAGTAATAAATTGCTCATTGTTATGTTTTCAAATATTTGATGCATGCGGTAACTTCACGGAAACCATTAGTTAATAACTATACCATTCAAATATCTCTGCTACCCCTAAAGATTACTTTTTTATGTTTAATTACTATTGACCTATTGAGAATAATAATTCTAAAAATATCGATCATCTTCAAAAGATATTGTTTCACTAATATCAAATTTTTGCAGTATTTTTTAGACGATGAGAACGCAATACTTCTTACTAAAGAAAAATGGGACCGCAACCGTTATCAGAATTCAGCTGGTATTGATATCAGTCTTGGCGTTTCTACTTTAAATAATCCTTAATATTTTACTTAATTACAAATAATATTTATTAAGAATTAAATTTTTTGATTAAACTAAATTTAGTACATGAAAATTTTTTATCATTAAATATAAGAAAATTTAAATAATTATGTCAACAGTCAAGTGGATCTACATCCAAAGACCATTTAACTTTTCTATTTTGATAGAGGTTATTTATTAATGGTAAATTGGCGGTAATAAATCGCTGCAACTGAGGACGCAACGGGTGTGATAATAGCAACTGCCAGCGAAAACGTCCTCCTCGTTTAGGTACTAATGCCGGTATGGGTCCCATTAACCATAAACTATTATCACGTAACGGACTAGATTCTAATACTTGTCGAATTTTATCTAAAAATAATCCCGCTTGTTGATTATCATGATCATCAGCACGAAATAAAATATGAGTTTTAAATGGAGGTAGTCCAGCTTGACTACGTTCTTTTAGTATTTGATTAGCATAGTCCATATAACCATTATTTAGTAATGTTTGTAATAATGGATGGTCCGGATGGTGAGTCTGTAATAAAACTTCCCCACACTTATCAGCTCTACCGGCACGTCCGGCAACTTGAGTATAAAGTTGAGCAAAATGTTCTGTAGCACGGAAGTCGCTGGAAAATAACGCTCCATCTACATCTAATAGCGATACAAGCGTTACATCAGGAAAATGATGGCCTTTAGCTAGCATCTGAGTGCCTATTAGAATTCTAGCGCCACCGTGCTGTATTTTGGCTAGATAAATTTCTAGAGTACCTTTACGTTTTGTAGTATCGCGATCAATGCGCGTTACTGGTACTTTAGGAAATATATTTTTCAATGCGGTCTCTAACTGTTCAGTACCCAACCCAATTGGAATTAATTTAGTAGAACCACATTGATAACATTGATGCGGCAGAGTACGTTGGCTATTACAGTAGTGACATAATAACTGACGCTGTTGTTGATGTAGCGTGTAAGAGTGATCACAATGTTTACATTCTGCGCTCCAGCCACATCCATGACATAATAAAGATGGGGCAAATCCACGCCTATTGAGAAATAACATAACTTGATTATCTACTTGTAAATGTACTCGCATTTTTTCTAATAATGGTGCAGATAAACCATGTATCAACGGTAATCCTTTTATATCCAGCAATTGTTGTTCTGTAGGTTTAGCTTTACCAGCACGTTTGCTTAGTGTTAATTGTCGGTATTTTTTTTGCTGTACATTATAAAGAGTTTCCATAGATGGAGTAGCTGTACCAAGAATGATTGGTATATTTTCCTCTTTAGCACGACAAATGGCTAAATTCCTAGCATGATAACGCCAACCTTCGTGTTGTTTATAAGAACTATCGTGTTCTTCGTCTATTATGATCATACCTAGTTTTGCAAAAGGTGTAAAAATTGCAGAACGAGTTCCAATAACTATAGCACATTCACCGCTTTTGGCTTGTAACCAAACATTGAGTTTCTCACTTGATTTAAGTTCTGAGTGCAATACTTCTACTGGAGCATTAAAACGCTTGCGAAAACGTACAATAGTTTGTGGCGTTAAATTTATTTCTGGAACTAGCACTAACGCTTGTTTACCTTTTGCTAGAATATGTTCTAATACGGTGAGATAAACTTCTGTCTTACCAGAACTGGTAATTCCAGCTAATAACCATACAAAAAACCGGTCATCCTCACTACGTATTGAATTTACAGCTAAAGATTGTTCTGTATTTAAATATAAATGCCGCCATTCATTGTTTACACTAAATTTTGGTCTCCAGTCATATGATTTTTTTTTCTGTAGTCGTAGATCACATAATCCTTTGTTGCGTAATTCTTCTAGTGTAGTATTTATTAGCTGTAATTTTTTAACTTGATTACAATACACAGGACCTTGCAAGAGAATTAATAATGCTTGTTGCTGTTTAGGTACTTTTAAACTTTTGGGAAGAGTACTGTGTCCTTGCTCGGTAGCAACCCACTGCCATAATGGTGTTATTTCAGCTGGTTTTCCCTGACGTAGCAAAATAGGTAAGGCATGAAAGAGTACTCTTCCAACAGGATAATGATAATATCTAATAGCCCAATTTAATATACGCCAAAGGCTATTAGAAAATAGTGACTGATTATCAATTACTTTACTGATAGTTTTTAATTTAGATATAGTGAGTTCTTTGTGCTCTTTAATAGAAATTACGATACCAATAGCCTGACGATGACCAAAAGGAACCAGTACTCGACCTCCAACTACTGGAGCAGTATTATCAGGTAATAAATAATCAAAGGTTCTAGCTATCGGCACAGGTAATGCAACATTTACGATTAGCATCTTCTTATACCATAATCAAATAATACGCGAATAACATATCCAGCATAATCTTTAGTATTATTTAAAATGATTATCAATATTTTAAATTATTTAATGATTTTTTATTAGAAAATAAATATAGTCTATTATAAGTAATACAGTCTTAAAGAGGTTTTTTATGCAAAAAAATATCCATCCTCAATACGTAGAAATTATTGCAAATTGTTCTTGCGGTAATGTAATTAGGATTAATTCTACTCTGGGACACAATATAAACTTGGATGTATGCGGGGCTTGCCATCCATTTTATACTGGTAAACAACGTATTGTTGATACTGGTGGTCGTGTGAATCGTTTTAATAAACGTTTTCATATACCAGTTAGTAACAAGTAGTTATTAGCCAATAAGAATTGATTACTAAAGCAGCATTTATTACATAAATTAAAATTATTTTAATATTAATTGACATTAATTCATATGCATTTTAAATAATTATGTTAATAGATGCTTAACACTAACTTGTATGTTAGAAAGAAGCAGTAGCAACAAGTTATGTGCATGTAAGATACCTTAATGAGGCTCCATTCATTTTTTAATGAGAAATGATTGTTTAATTTTTAATATTATATCATTTAGTAATAATTCTCTAATAGTAGCAATAAACTTCTTGTTTTAAGAAGAAGATGGTAATCTTTTAATTAAGAATTAGAAATGAATTTCTATTTAATATTAAAATATTAATTATATTTAATAACATCAATTGAAATTAGATACGCATCTATTTTATTAAAAATTTACTTCAATATAAATTTATTACATATTCTCTTATATTTAATTTAAATATGCGGAGGAGTAGAGATTTGAACTCTAGAACGTTTGCACGTCGCCGGTTTTCAAGACCGGTACCTTAAACCACTCGGTCACTCCTCCTTATAATCAGGATAAATTAAAGCTAATATAATTGTAAAGATAATTTTTATACTTATTATAGTAAATAATGCTCATAAGAATTTTTTTTATAAGTTAATAAATTATGTATTTTTTTTGTTATTTCTGTTAAGTTACTCCAGCATATCGTCATACTGCTAAAATTAACTTCTATGTCACTGAAGATGCTTTTGGCACTATGTAACGTAGTTATTTTATAACGTTATGTTTAAAACTAATTTTATGTATTTTCTAATAGATATGTGTTTCAAACATATTAACAAGTGTTATAATAATTTTTGCTTTTATTGTTTTTATTTGTTATACTGCTGCTATGAATCTTTCATTATTACTTCATTGAATATAAATTTTATTTTTATGCATATTTTTTCTTACTAGAAAGTATAGATAATTTTTATCTATAATAATTACAGCATTTCATATGGTTAGTTAATATTTTATGTAATTAACTGCTATCTATTTAGAATAATGTTTATTTACTTCTAGTGCTATTTGATGATAATTATATACAAGATAAAAACTAAATTCATAAAATTGTAATTTTATATGTATTTCTATATTTTTGTTAGTTTGTGAGGATCTGTACGACAATTAATTAGTTATTTACGGGGCTTTTATACTTATAGGATAAGTAATAAGTACTTATGTATTTTAAAGGAACAGAAATTAGTACTGATGCACAAGGATATTTAATTCGATATCAGGATTGGAGCGAGGAACTAGCAATAGAAATAGCTCGTCTTGAAGGAATTTATCTTAGCGAATCTCACTGGGAAGTTATTTATTTTGTCAGGTCTTTTTATTTGCAATATAATACCTCTCCATCTATTAGAATGTTAGTTACAGCCATGGCTAAAGCTTATGGTGATAAAAAAGGAAATAGCCGTTATTTGTTTCGTTTGTTTTTTAAGGGTCCTGCAAATCAAGCTACAAAAATAGCTGGTCTTCCAAAACCAGTAAAGTGTCTATAGTTATTACGTTTGAGTATCTTTTTAAAAGATATTAATCGGCATGAGAGGATTTGAACCTCTGACCCCCGACACCCCATGACGGTGCGCTACCAGGCTGCGCCACATGCCGTATTAAGATATATTATCAGTTAATTTTGGCAATTATTAAAAAATAACAATTATGTAATATACCATAATAACTATTAATTGTAAAACTTAATTAAGAAAAAATGTTTTCCAAAACTATTTAAACGTTAATGAAGTCAATATGAGTAATTTTGGGTTTAAAAGGATGATACTGTATTGATTTTACTTTTACTATATTTTCTTTACCATTAATAATTATTATTAAAGTATTATCATGCATTTTAGTTGTTAAACTAATATCATGAGCTAACTCTATAGCAATAGGTGATTTAAATTTTCCATAAATTATAGCTGGAATTTTGTTTAAAAACCGCAGACGACGACTGGCACTTTTACCTTTATCTTTACGAATTTCAGCGTTGATAGTTAACATAATATTTATTTATTAAAACCACCTGTATGTATTAACTTAGTAGAAATATAATTCTTAATTAAGATATCAGTTTACTAAATTTATGAGTACGAAGCAAATAAAATAGCATGCCTTTCTGGTTAAGAACAGTTTTCTATAATTGCTTTTTATTGTTCTAGAAGCAAATTGTATTCTTAATAACAAATTATATAAATATAAAATGAATCAATAAAAATTTATTTTAAATTGCTGGTTACTACTAAAATATATAGTATATCTCATCTTTAGTTGTTGTGAGAAACAATTTATGTATGATATTTATCTGATATTTTTGCAACTAAAATATTTTTTATGAATTATACCTTGAAAAATATATTAAAATGACTATTTTATAGTTAATGATGTTCTCAGTTATTGCTTATAAATATAAAAAGAAGGTTATTAAACCCTCTATTGAATTTTTGGAGGTTTTAAGCTATGCGTAATTTTGATTTTTCACCGCTGTACCGATCTGCAATTGGGTTCGATCGTTTAGTTAATTTGTTAGAAGCCAGTCAAAATCAGGGCAGCAACAATTATCCTCCCTATAATGTTGAATTGGTTAGCGAAAATAAGTACCGTGTTTCTATTGCAGTTGCAGGATTTGCTGAAAACGAACTTGAAATTACCTCCAATGACAATATTATGACGGTAAAAGGAGTTCACGCTAGCGAACATAATAAAATTAATTATTTATATCAAAGCATAGATGAACGTAATTTTGAACGCAAATTTCAGTTAGCTGAATTTATACAAATAAAAGGTGCGCATTTAATAAATGGTTTACTTTTTATTGATTTAGAACGAATAGTGCCAGATACATTAAAGCCGCGCCGTATTGAAATAAAATAAATTAGTAGATTTTTTTATGCTTTATATAAAGCAAAAGGAGTTAATAAAATAATATGCTTAATTACAAGCTTTCTCCATTATTTAATCAGTGGATTGGTTTTGATAAGCTAGCTAATAATATACAAGATGATCGCGAAGAGATAGGTTATCCTCCATATAATATTGAAAAAAATGATGATAACCATTATAGTATTACTATAGCACTTGCTGGCTTTACAAAAGAAGGATTATCTATTGAATTAGAAGGTCCACGTTTAACAATTAAAGGAAAACCTGTATTAGAGAATACAGAAATACATTATTTACATCAAGGTATGGTTTGTAAGGAATTCTCGCTCAGTTTTACTTTAGCTGAGCATATGACAGTTAAAAAAGCTAACTTTGCTTATGGATTGCTTCAAATTCAGCTTGAACGTCATATTCCAGAATCAATGCAGCCACGGCATATTACTATTAGTGATAATAGTAAACAAAATTCGGTACTTCAAGATCGTAGTTTAGATATTAAATAACAATTGCTTTTATCTTACAGTTAGAAGAACTATTTGAAAATAGTAAGCCCATTATTGATTTAATGGGCTTTTTTATTTAGCTTAACTAGTATTACATAATAATATTTATCTTTTAGATATGTGAATTTCATATGCTCGATTTTAATCTAAAAACTTTCCAAGGATTAATTCTAACTCTTCAGGAATATTGGGTACGGTATGGTTGTACACTAGTTCAGCCACTAGATATCGAAGTAGGTGCTGGCACATCCCATCCCATGACTTGTTTGCAAGCACTGGGACCAGAACCTATTGCTACTGCTTATGTACAGACTTCTCGTCGTCCTAAAGATGGACGCTACGGGGAAAATCCTAATCGTTTGCAGCATTATTATCAATTTCAGGTTATAATGAAACCTTCTCCAGAAAATATCCAAGAATTATATCTGGATTCTCTAAATAATTTTGGTTTGGATCTCAAAATTAATGATATACGTTTCGTAGAAGATAACTGGGAAAATCCTACATTAGGAGCTTCTGGTATTGGTTGGGAAGTATGGTTAAATGGTATGGAAGTTACGCAATTAACTTATTTTCAGCAAGTAGGAGGTCTAGAGTGTCGTCCTGTTACAGGAGAAATTACTTATGGACTTGAACGTTTAGCTATGTCTTTGCAAGATGTCGACAACGTTTATGATTTGGTATGGAGCGATGGAATATTAGGTCGTATAACTTACGGTGACTTATTACATCAAAACGAAGTAGAACAATCAACATATAATTTTGAATATGCTGATATTGATTTTTTATTTTATTGTTTTGAACAGTACGAAAAAGAGGTAAA
The DNA here is from genome assembly GCF_900048045.1 of Candidatus Mikella endobia. GTDB lineage: Bacteria > Pseudomonadota > Gammaproteobacteria > Enterobacterales > Enterobacteriaceae > Mikella > Mikella endobia. The sequence continues at coordinate 12,461 of NZ_LN999831.1, forward strand.
AAACTTGCTCTCTTTAGAAAATCCTTTACTGTTGCCGGCTTATGAGCGTATCCTCAAGGCCGCGCATAGTTTTAATTTGTTAGATGCCCGTAAAGCCATTTCAGTTACAGTACGCCAATGCTATATTTTACGAATTCGCACACTAACTAAATCTGTAGCGGAAGCTTACTATGCTTCAAGAGAAGCGCTAGGATTCCCTAGGTGCCACAAATAAAAAATTAAGAGAACTATGACAACAAATAATTTTCTAGTAGAAATAGGTACAGAAGAACTGCCACCAAAAATGTTGCGTAATTTTGCTGAAACTTTTGCTAAAAATATTCACTGTGAACTTGATATCAAAAGGATTTTTCATGGAGAAATAAGTTGGTTTGCAACGCCACGTAGACTTGCTGTTAAGGTCGCTGCTATAAATGAAATACAAGAAGATAACAAGAGAGAAAATTTAGGTCCCACCTTTACACAAGCTTTTGATGCTCAAGGCAATCCTACTACAGCTGCTAAGAGATGGGCGCTGAATTGCGGCATTACTCTTAACCATGCTGAATTTTTAATGACTAAAAAAGGAAAACAATTAATTCATTATTTTATAGTAAAGGGTAAGCCAGTGCAAGATTTATTATGTGGTATAGTTAGCAATGCGTTAGGAAAATTATCTATTTTAAAAATTATTAGATGGAGTGATAATGATAATCAATTTATTTGGCCGTTGCGTACCGTAACGTTACTTTTAAATGATCGTCTGATTTCTGGTAATATCTTTGGTATTAAGATAGGTAGAGTTATACTTGGCCATAGATTTATGGGAGAGCAAGAAATTTTTCTTGATAACGCAAATTATTATCCGCAAGTACTTGTTAATCGTGGAAGAGTAATGGCTGACTATTTTCAACGTAAAGAAACAATTCGACGAAATATAGAATATGCAGCTAAAAAATTTGGAGGTGTAGCTGATTTGAACGATAGCTTGTTAGAAGAAGTTACTTCATTAGTAGAATGGCCAGTTGTACTTACTGCCAGATTTGAAGAAAAGTTCTTATCTGTACCTGCAGAGGCGCTAGTTTGTACCATGAAAAAAGACCAAAAATATTTTCCAGTATATGATAAAATTGGAAATTTATTGCCGTATTTTATATTTGTTGCTAATATTGAATCAAAAAATCCGCAGCAAATTATTGCTGGTAATGAAAAAGTAGTTCGTTCACGTTTAGCAGATGCTGAATTCTTTTTTAATAAAGATCGTAAACAGCGACTGGAAGATCGCCTTATAGGTCTGAATTCAGTATTATTCCAAAAAAATCTGGGTACTCTACGCGATAAAAGTGAACGTGTACAATCTTTAGCAGCTTGGATAGCTAGTCGTATTGGAGCCGATGTGCAACAGGCAGCGCGAGCTGGGTTGTTATCTAAATGCGATCTAATAACTAATATGGTTTTTGAATTTCCTGAAACACAAGGCGTTATGGGTATGCATTATGCTAGATACGATAACGAACCAGAAGCAGTAGCGTTAGCACAAAAAGAACAATATCAGCCTAGATTTTCTGGAGATGCTCTTCCCACAACACTGGTATCTTGTGCAGTAGCTATTGCAGATAAAATGGATACTTTAATAGGAATTTTTGGTATGGGCCTTTCTCCTAGAGGAGATAAAGATCCCTTTGCACTACGCCGTATTGCTCTAGGTGTGCTACGTATTATTGTAGACAAAAAATTGTCTCTAGATCTGCAAACGCTTACAGTAAAAACTATTAGTTTTTATGGAGATAAGTTAAACAATAATTCGGTTGTAAATGATGTTATCGATTTTATTTTGAGCCGTTTTCGTACTTGGTATTATGCTCAGGGATACAATGTGAATATCATTAAGGCTGTTTTTGCAAGTTCTCCTACTACTTGCCTAGTAGATGTTGATGCTCGTGTACGTGCTGTTATTTCTTTTTGTTCTTTAAAAGAAGCTACAATATTAGCTGTAGTACATAAGAGAATATCGAAGATTTTAGCAAAATATGATAAACAGATAGTATCTATGGGTCTTAATATCTCAATCCTTAAGGATCCTGCAGAAATTAATTTAGCTACCTATTTGAGTGTGATAAGTAAAAAATTACAACCATTGTTTGATACTAAACGCTATCAAGAAGTATTAATGGAGCTAGTGTCATTAAGTGAGCCTGTAGCTAATTTTTTTGATAATGTTATGGTAATAACAGAAGATAACAAGGTTAAAATTAACCGCCTAACGTTACTATCACAAATTCATAATCTGTTCTTGCAAATAGCAGATTTTTCTCTATTGCAATAGTTTTTACTGAAATTTTTAAAAAAATTCTCTTTTCTACCAGAATATTTTACTTTCAAAGAAAATATATTATATGTTAATTAATACTAAAGACTTAGATTCATATACTCCTATGATGCAACAATACTTAAAGTTGAAGGCTCAGTACCCAGATGCTTTGTTATTTTATCGTATGGGAGACTTTTATGAATTATTTTATGATGACGCTAAAAAAGCATCACAGTTAATGGATATTTCTCTTACTAAACGTGGCACTATTGCTGGGGAGCCTATTCCTATGGCTGGGATACCTTATCATGCAGTAGATAATTATCTGGCAAAACTAGTAGCTTTGGGAGAGTCGATAGCTATCTGTGAACAAATAGATAGTAATTTAGTTACCAAAGGTCCTGTGGAACGTCGTGTAGTACGTATTGTTACTCCTGGTACTTTAAGCGATGAATCATTATTAAACGAACGTCAGGATAATCTTTTGGCAGCTATATGGCAAGCACCACAGGGGTTTGGTTATGCTACTTTAGATATCACTTCAGGTCGTTTCTTAATATCAGAACAAATAGATCGCGAAGTTATGGCAGCAGAATTACAGCGTACTAATCCTGCAGAGTTGCTATATCCTGAAAATTTTCAGGATATAGCGTTAATTGAACACCGACGCGGGATTCGCCGACGTCCATTATGGGATTTTGAACTAGAGACTGCCCGCCAACAACTAACTATGCAGTTTGGTACACATGATTTAACTGGTTTTGGTATTGATCAAGCAGAGCTAGCTTTATGTGCTGCTGGTTGTTTATTACAATACACTAAAAATACTCAATGTACTTCTTTTTTACCACATATTAACACTATTTCGTTAGAGAATAAACAAGAAATTATTCTAATGGATGCTACTACACGACGTAATCTAGAGATTACACATAATTTTAGCGGCGGTAGTAAAAATACATTAGTAGATGTTATTGATAAAACAGTTACTCCCATGGGCAGTAGAATGCTGAAACGTTGGCTGCACATGCCAATAAGAAATCTTACTACAGTAAGTTTTCGCCAAAAAATAATTCATATTATAAATGATGAAATATCATCTTTACAGCCGTTACTGCGTCAAATTGGAGATCTTGAGAGAATTTTAGCACGATTAGCTTTACGTTCAGCGCGTCCGCGTGATTTATCACGTATGCGTTTCGCTTTTGCACAGATTCCATCAATTAAGAATCTTTTACAGAGAAAGAAAGATACTAATTTAAATCAATTACTTAACCGTATTGGTGATTTTGAAAAGTTGTTTGATTTGCTATCACAAGCTATTATAGAGTCTCCTCCTGTTTTAATACGTGATGGCGGAGTTATCGCTCCTGGTTATAATACAGAACTAGATGAATGGCGCAGTATTGCAACTGGAGCAACAGATTATCTAACTAATCTAGAATTGAGTGAACGTGAAAAAACTGGAATAGAGACGCTCAAAGTTGGTTTTAATACTGTACACGGTTATTTTATTCAGTTAAGTCGTAACCAAAGCCATTTAGTGCCAAGTAATTATGTTCGTCGTCAAACATTGAAAAATTCAGAACGTTATATTATTCCAGAATTAAAAAAATTTGAAAATAAAGTATTGATTGCTAAAAGTAAGGCTCTAGCTTTAGAAAAAGCTCTGTACGATAAATTATTTGATTTACTATTACCTCATTTAGCTACAATGCAGCAAAGCGCTGAGGCACTAGCAGAGTTAGATGTTTTATGTAACTTAGCTGAGCGTGCTGAAACTTTGAATTATATTTGTCCTACTTTCGACTCTAAAACTGGGATATATATTAATGGTGGTCGTCATCCAGTAGTAGAGTGTATTTTAAAAGAACCATTTATTGCTAATTCGTTAATGTTATCTGATGAACAACGTATGCTTATTATTACCGGTCCTAATATGGGGGGGAAGAGCACTTATATGCGTCAAAATGCTTTAATTGTGCTATTAGCATATATTGGTAGTTTTGTACCCGCTGAATGTGCAATTATAGGCCCGATAGATAAGATTTTTACCAGAATAGGTGCAGCTGATGATTTAGCTTCAGGTCGTTCTACTTTTATGGTAGAAATGACAGAGACTGCTAATATTCTACACAACGCCACACATCATAGTTTAGTATTAATAGATGAAATAGGCCGGGGCACTTCTACTTATGATGGGCTGGCGCTAGCTTGGGCTTGCGCCGAGAATTTAGCTAGCTGTATAAAATCTCTTACTTTTTTTGCTACGCACTATTTTGAATTGACTATTCTGCCTGATCAAATAAAGAGTGTAGTCAACGTGCATCTAGACGCTATAGAATATGGCGATAAAATTGCATTTATGCACAATGTACAAAATGGAGCTGCTAATAAAAGTTATGGAATTTCTGTAGCCGAGTTAGCTGGAGTACCACGAGAAATAATTAAACGCGCACGTCAAAAACTACAAGAATTGGAAATAATTACTCAAGAAAAAACAATAAACAGCATAGAAAAATTGCCAATGTCATTATTACAGCCTGAAAATTCTACATTAGTTAAAAAGTTGAAAGATTTAAATTTAGATAGTATTTCACCACTTCAAGCATTGAAAGTTTTGTATCAGCTTAAACAAATGTTATAATTTTTATACAATATATAACTGTTATTAAAAATTAAATGTAAATAAAATACGTCTCTATTTTTTGTAGAAACACTTTATTGAAGTTACAGATGTTTTTCTTTTATTTTTAAATAATTTAAACTTTACTTTGCTTACTTCTTTCAATTATTAGAAAGGATTATTTTGTAGTGCTAAATGAAGAACTTCATCAATGTGCTGTACTGGATGAATATTTAAGTCTTTTATTACGTTAGTAGGCATCTCTTCTAAGTCTCTATTATTTTCAAAAGGTATAAGTACAGTTTTTATACCACCTCGATGCGCTGCTAATAGTTTTTCTTTTAAACCCCCGATAGGTAATACATACCCCCTAAGGGTAATTTCACCAGTCATAGCTATGTTAGCTTTCACAAAATTTCCGCTTAAACATGATACCATTGCAGTACAGATTGCTATTCCAGCACTGGGACCATCTTTAGGTGTCGCTCCTTCCGGAACATGTACATGAATATCGTTTTTTTCATAAAAATTATGAATAATACCCAGTTTTTCAGCACGAGCACGTACTACAGTCATTGCTGTTTGAATAGATTCTTGCATTACTTCCCCAAGTGAACCAGTATATATTAATTTACCTTTACCTGGAACACATGCTGTTTCAATAATCAACAGATCACCGCCAACTTCAGTCCACGCTAGACCAGTAACTTGACCCAGTATATTTTTATTTTCAGCACGACCATAATCGAAGCGCTGAACACCCAAAAACTTTTTAAGATTATCGGCACTAATAACCATATTTTTAATACTTTTATTCATTAGTAAGGTTTTTACTGTTTTACGACAAATTTTAGATATTTCTCTCTCTAAACTACGAACTCCTGATTCACGAGTATAATAACGAATTATCCCAACTAGAGCACTGTTTTCTATTTTAAGCTCGTTTGTTTTCAAAGCATTACGTTTTATTTGCTTAGATAACAGATGTTGTTGGGCAATATTAAGTTTTTCATCTTCAGTATAGCCAGAAAGACGTATAACTTCCATCCTATCTAATAGTGGCGCGGGAATATTCATGGAATTAGAAGTTGCCACAAACATTACATCAGAAAGATCATAGTTTACTTCTAAGTAATGGTCGTTGAAAGTTACATTTTGTTCAGGATCTAATACTTCAAGTAACGCTGATGCTGGATCACCACGTATATCTGAAGACATCTTATCTATTTCGTCAAGCAAAAATAATGGATTTTTTACTCCAACTTTAGAAATTTTTTGAATTAACTTACCAGGCATAGAGCCAATATAAGTACGGCGATGTCCGCGTATTTCAGCTTCATCACGCACACCACCTAAAGCCATACGAATGTACTTACGACCTGTAGCTTTAGCTATAGACTGACCTAGAGAGGTTTTACCTACTCCAGGAGGACCTAATAAGCAAAGAATAGGTCCTTTTATTTTACTTATTCTGTTTTGTACAGCAAGATATTCTAAAATACGTTCTTTAACTTGTTCCAATCCATAATGATCTCGATCTAAAGTTTCTTGTGCTTTAGTGAGATTTTTTTTAACTTTGCTACGCGAATACCAAGGTACCGATAGCATCCAGTCTATGTATCCCCGTACTACTGTGGCTTCTGCAGACATCGGTGACATCATTTTTAATTTTTGAAGTTCTGCTTCGGTCTTTTCACGTGCTTCTTTAGGCATTTTTGCAGTATCTATCTTACGCTTAAAAACTTCATTTTCATCTGGTGTTTCATCCATATCACCTAATTCTTTCTGAATAGCTTTTATTTGTTCATTCAGATAGTATTCTCTTTGACTTTTTTCCATCTGTTTTTTCACACGATTGCGGATACGTTTCTCTACTTGTAGTAGATCAATTTCTGATTCCATCATCGCGATTAAGTATTCTAACCGTTCTGTTACAGAAGTCATTTCAAGCACTGATTGTTTATCAGTTAGCTTTAGGGGTATATGAGCAGCGATAGTATCTGCGAGGCGGACAGCATCATCAATATTATTTAATGATGTTAAAATTTCTGGAGAAATTTTTTTATTGAAACTCATATATCCTTCAAACTGATTAATAGCTGTACGTACCAATATTTTACGTTCATTATCATTATTTATTTGGGTAGCTTCAAAATAAGCTATCTCAGCGGTAAAGTAATCCCCACAATCAGCTAAATCTTTAATACGTGCACGGGCTAAACCTTCAACTAATAATTTTACTGTGCCGTCGGCTAGTTTTAGTATTTGCAAAATGGCAGATACTGTTCCTACTAAAAACAGATCATCAATTCCAGGTTCATCAGTTGATGCTTCTTTTTGAGCTACTAGCATGATTTTTTTATCATTACCTACTGCTGCTGCTTCAAGACACCGAATAGATTTTTCCCTACCTACAAACAACGGAATTACCATATATGGATATACCACCACATCGCGTAGAGGCAATACGGGAAATTTTATACGCTTAGAACATTCGGGATTCATATAGCTAGCTCTCTCTTAGCTTAGTTTAACTTACACCATATCTTGTAAGATATGAAAAACCTGTAGTTACTAACTTTTAGGTTAACAATAAAGTACCATCTTATCTAGTATATAAGATCAAATATCTTATATTCAACAGTAGCTATTAATGAATAATATCTAGTTACTTATCTGATTTCTGCTGTTCTTTTTCGCTATGATTATATATCAACAACGGCTCTGACTTACCAGCAATAACTGATTCATCAATAATAACTTTCTCAACACTCTTTTTAGAAGGCAGTTCATACATTGTTTCTAGAAGAATATTTTCCATAATAGAACGTAGACCACGTGCTCCTGTTTTTCGTACTATAGCCTTTTTAGCAATAGCTGTAATAGCTTCTGCGTGAAATTCAAGCTCTACCCCTTCCATCTTAAATAATGCTTGATATTGTTTAGTAATAGCATTCTTTGGTTCATACAGGATTTTAATTAGTGATTCTTCACTTAATTTATTTAACGTAGTTACCACAGGTAATCTGCCAATAAATTCTGGAATAAGACCGAACTTTATGAGATCTTCTGGTTCCACTTGCGCTAATAGTTCACTTTCATTAATGGTTTTTGAGCCTTCTTTAATTGAAGCGCTAAAACCTATTCCTCTATTAGTTAGAGTTCGATGCTCGATTATATTATTTAGACCAGAAAAAGTACCTCCGCAAATAAATAGAATTTTTGAAGTATCTACTCTAATAAATTCTTGCTGAGGATGTTTTCGTCCCCCTTGTGGGGGAACTGCAGCAATAGTGCCTTCTATAAGTTTCAGAAGTGCTTGTTGAACTCCTTCTCCGGATACATCACGGGTAATGGAAGGATTATAAGATTTACGAGAAATTTTATCAATCTCATCGATATAGACAATCCCATACTGTGCTCTGTGTACTTCATAATTACATTTTTGCAGTAATTTTTGGATAATATTCTCTACATCCTCACCTACATATCCTGCTTCTGTTAGTGTAGTTGCATCAGCGATAATAAAAGGAACATCTAAAACACGTGCAAGAGTTTCTGCTAGTAAAGTCTTACCGCTACCTGTAGGTCCAATCAATAATATATTACTCTTACCAATTTCAATACTGTTATTTTCATTTCGTAAACGCTTATAATGGTTATATACAGCTACTGAAAGTACTTTTTGAGCTTGCTCCTGACCGATAACATAATCATTTAAATAATTCCTTATTTCATGGGGCGTTGGCAATACTCTTCTTTCACTACGAAGTGTAACTTCTATATCTTCGCGAATAATATCATTACATAAAGCAACACATTCATTGCATATATATACTGACTTTCCAGCGATCAGTTTCTGCACTTCATCTTGGTTTTTACTGCAGAAAGAGCAATATAGCCGCTTGTCTTCTGAAACGTTTTTGCTTTTATCTGTCATCAGTAAAGTAAACCTCTTGTTTTTATCTTGTCTCTGGTTAAATAGATAACGTTTTTCACGTACAATTTCAATTAATAGTTAAATAATTTAATTTTCCAGCCATCATTAGACGCGCTTGCTTAACACGAAATCTACTAATCCATAGTCTACTGCCTCAGAAGCAGAAAGAAAACAATCACGTTCAGTATCTCTCTCTATTACTTCTAAAGCTTGACCTGTATGCTTAGCCATTAATTGATTCATTTTATCCTTAATCTCTAAGATTTCTTTAGCATGAATTTTAATATCAGTAGCTTGTCCATAGAAACCGCCTAAAGGTTGATGAATCATTATCCGTGAATTAGGCAAACAGAAACGCTTGCCTTTTGCCCCAGCAGTTAAAATAAAAGCGCTCATAGAGGCTGTTTGTCCCATACTAAAAGTACTTACATCAGGCTTTATAAATTGCATAGTATCATAAATTGACATTCCAGCTGTAATAACTCCACCTGGAGAATTTATATAAAGATAAATATCTTTTTCCGGACTTTCTGCTTCTAAAAACATCATCTGTGCAATAATTAAATTTGCCATATAATCTTCAATTTTACCTGTCATGAATATAATACGTTCTTTTAACAAGCGCGAAAAAATATCGTATGAACGCTCTCCTTGTGAAGTTTGTTCTACTATCATAGGTACTAAATACATATTAGAGGTAAAATTACTTTGTTTGTTAATGAACATATTGTATCCTATAGAGGTAGGTTAATTGCTGTTATATGTTAAAATGTCACTCATTAGTTCAACACCTGTGAATATACATTTAGTATATAGTAATTTTTATTTATTTGTTTTGTTGATAGCGCTTGCTATATTAGTTTTATTTAATTACATAAATGTTGAGCTAAAAATAGGTTGTGCTAATTGTATTAGTTTTATTAGCGTAGATATAGCTTTAATAACAAATATATCATAAAACTATAATCCCGCTGGAAGGAGTAAATTTATGTTGGTGACGTCAGGGAGGTCTTGCTGATTAGAATCCAAACACTATTGATTTCTAACGCAATAGTATATAAATTACTGCTAGCGATAATATTATTACTGTAATTGTAAACAATTACAACAAATTATGCTTCACCAAAGATACCTCGCGATAGAAGAAAATGCATATTTTCGACCCACATTTTACTTATCCTAAGTAAAAACAATAACTTGTTAGGTAGACTCCTTTTCTATATAAAATAGATGATATCTTACTGTAGTAATTAATTTATCAAAAAATAACCTAGATACGCAAGATAAAAATAACCCACACTATCTTTAAATTTCTTAAGTGCTATCAAGTTACTGATTTTTGTTTTTATTTATAAATACGCATATAAAAAAGCACATAAGAACTTAAAAAGTATCATAGTTAACAATGGGAGTGTTTAGTGTTTTTTTTCTAATATCTAGTATCCATAAATTAAATGGTACTAAAGCTTGAATTCGATTTACCTACCTATCCACTCAATCCAATACAGCTGTTCCGCTTGTTGGATGCACGGCACACACTATATATTCTCAAGTAGCATATATGCTCTATTGACTGGAGAGGTTTGGTCCCCAGAAACATGAAATATTTATTATTGGTACTGAGATTAATACTTTATTTTTATGGATGAAATGTTAGTTCTTGCATCTAGATTTTCTTTATTTTTTGAGGAAACAATTCTCTAATCCAGTAGTTGGTATTGGATAATATTTGCATGTAGAACGGTAAAATAAGATAGTGATAATACTGTTGTTTCGTAATTCTTTCATTATTTTGGGGATACTAAAAAATATAAACAACTATAAATAGTTGTATACGTTATTATTTTATTAGATTTTATCTTAAGTATGCAGATATTAATCTATTCACTAACTATACGTTGATATTATAATTTACAATTAGCACGATAAACACCTTTATCGTCGTTTTCACTAATTAAGAAGAAGTAGTTACGTTTTTTATTATCTGAATAACAGCGCTTGAAAAACCACTTTATAACGATACTTCAAACCAGGAATATAGACGTAAAATTGAATAAATTTATCAACAAACCTGTACAAGCATAAGAACCAATTTTTACTCTAGCATCTAGAGTAACTCTATTCTATTAAAGTGTTACCATTCCTGCTTTGTTTTTATTATCATCACATATGCAGTAAGCTCTATTAGGAGAGCTAAACTGAAGATAAATAAATATCAAGCAAAGCAGTAAAAGTTGTAGTCATTTCTTTAACATAACAACCACCAAGATTAAATAGTATGCAAAATAGTTCTCAGTTACTAGTGCTGAGTAAGATAAATATGTTGTCATAAGAAATAGTGTGTGATTATTTTTATTAGCCTAGTAAGTTTCTATGATTTATTTTTATGTATCGTTATTTACTAACTAAAAAAGTAGTTATTTTAAATAATTTTATCTTTATTAAAAAATTTATAGATATTTTTAGTATCTAATTAAGTCTTTCAATATGTACTAGATACAACTGAAAAAGAGATTCAATAAAAATTAACTAATCTATTTTCCTAATAGCAAGCAATATATAGTTTTCATATAAAAAATCATACAAACATCGCTCTTAAATAAAATTTAGCTAAAATACATAAGATTGCTTATCTAACAGAAAAATTATAGTAATAAAAAATTATCGAACAACATAAATATGTTACCAACTCAGTAATTAGTAATAATTTAATTACTTATCAAGATTCAAAATCTATGCTTAAAATGTTTTAAGAGACTTTAAATTTTTTATTATCAAAGCTAAGTTTATTTAGTTACTATTAAGTATGTTTTCATATGGAAATTAAAGTTAAGTAAATTAAAGTACAGTTTATATTATTAAAAATGGTGCCGATAATAGGAGTTGAACCTACGACCTTCGCATTACGAATGCGTTGCTCTACCAACTGAGCTATATCGGCATGATAAACATCACAAACAATAAACATCTGAAATTAAAAAGTCAATTAACCCCTAATAATTAATCTTATTATATTAGTTTAAATTATTATTAAACCATGTTTTCTTGGTTATTCTCATTTATGTTATATTTTTCTGGGTTTACCTTTACCACCTTGATGCATGAAAGCATGACCCTATTTTATAGGCGTCTTACTTTGTGAAACTTGAAATAATCGGTTAGCAAAAACTTGAAAAGTTTATTTTAGGACGCATATCAGATTTATAACCACAACAAAATTAAACTTTTAGTGGAGATGTTTAGATGGGAAAAATTATTGGTATCGACTTAGGTACAACTAACTCCTGTATTGCGATTATTGAAGGCAATAAACCTCGCGTAATTGAAAATAGCGAAGGAGATCGTACTACTCCTTCTATTATTGCTTATACTCAGGATGGTAAGATTCTAGTTGGCCAACCGGCTAAACGTCAGTCAGTTACTAACCCTAAGAATACATTGTTTGCTATCAAACGTTTAATTGGCCGTCGGTTCCAAGATGATGAAGTACAGCGAGATGTTAATATTATGCCATATAAAATTATAGCTGCAGATAATGGTGATGCTTGGATAGAAGTTAAAGGTCAAAAAATAGCACCTCCGCAGGTTTCTGCGGAAATTTTAAAAAAAATGAAAAAAACTGTAGAAGATTATTTGGGTGAATCAGTTACCGAAGCAGTTATTACTGTACCAGCTTATTTTAATGATGCACAACGACAAGCAACTAAAGATGCAGGACGTATCGCTGGATTGGACGTGAAACGTATTATCAATGAACCTACTGCTGCTGCTTTAGCATATGGTCTTGACAAAGAAACAAGCAACAGAACTATTGCAGTTTATGATTTAGGAGGAGGAACTTTTGATATTTCAATTATTGAAGTTGATGATGTTGATGGCGAAAAAACATTTGAAGTACTTTCTACTAATGGCGACACCCATTTAGGTGGTGAAGATTTTGATAGTCGTTTAATTAACTATTTAGTCGATGAATTCAAAAAAGATCAGGGTATTGACTTACGTAACGATCCTTTAGCCATGCAACGTTTAAAAGAAGCTGCTGAAAAAGCTAAGATAGAACTCTCATCTTCGCAACAGACAGATGTTAACTTACCATACATTACAGCAGATAGTTTTGGTCCTAAACATATGAATTTAAAAGTAACTCGTGCAAAATTAGAGTTACTAGTAGAAGAATTAGTTAATCGTACTCTTGAACCGTTAAAATTAGCTTTAAAGGATACTGGTCTATCTGTCTCCGATATTAAAGATGTTATTCTTGTTGGAGGACAAACTCGTATGCCTCTAGTTCAAAGAAAAGTTACTGAATTTTTCGGTAAAGAACCCAGGAAAGACGTTAATCCTGATGAAGCGGTAGCGATTGGTGCTGCAATTCAGGGTGGAGTACTTGCTGGTGATGTTAAGGATGTACTGTTACTAGATGTTACCCCATTATCTTTAGGTATAGAAACTATGGGTGGCGTTATGACTCCGCTAATTTCTAAGAATACTACTATTCCTACAAAGCATAGCCAGGTATTTTCTACTGCAGAAGATAATCAATCCGCAGTAACTATACATGTACTACAGGGGGAACGTAAACGTGCAGTAGATAATAAATCTTTAGGTCAATTTAATTTAGATGGAATTGCTCCTGCAATGCGAGGTACTCCACAAATTGAAGTAACATTCGATATTGACGCTGATGGTATTCTTCACGTATCTGCTAAAGATAAAAATAGCGGTAGGGAACAAAAAATTACTATTAAAGCCTCTTCAGGTCTAAAAGAGGAAGAAATTAAGAAAATGGTACAAGAGGCAGAGGCCAATGCAGAATCTGATCGTAAATTTGAAGAGTTAGTACAAATTCGTAACCAAGCAGATCATTTACTACATAGTACTCGTAAACAACTAAAAGAATCTAGTGATAAACTATTAGTAAATGATAAAGAAGCTATTGAGGAAGCACTAAAAAATTTAGATACTTCGCTGAAAGGTGAAGATAAGTCTGATATTGAAGCTAAAATACAGACTGTAATTCAATTATCTAGCAAGTTGATAGAAGTAGCTCAACAAAAGGATAAAGATGAAGTAAAAGGAAGCGGAGATAACAACTCTAAAGCAGAAAATGACGTGGTAGATGCTGAGTTTGAAGAAGTAAAAGATAAAAAATAATTCCCGGGATATTTATTTTTTAATTATATAGCGGCGATTAATAATCCAGCTTACCCCCGGATAAACAGGCACGGGCGTAGAGTTTCCTCAACGCCCGTGCCCTCATTTTAAGGGCAGAAGATACGACAATGGCGAAATCAGACTATTATAAGATTTTAGGCATTTCCAGGAATGCGGAAGAGCGTGAAATCAAAAAAGCCTATAAACGCCTGGCTATGAAATTTCATCCGGATCGCAATCCAGGCAATACCGAAGCTGAAGCAAAATTCAAAGAAATTAAAGAAGCTTATGAAGTTTTAGCAGATACACAAAAACGTGCTGCTTATGATCAATATGGTCACTCAGCTTTTGAACAAGGTAGTGGGGGAGGTACTAGTAGTTTTCATGGAGATTCTAGTGGAACAGATTTTAGCGAAATATTTGGTGATGTATTTGGTGATATTTTTGGTAGTAGCCGTCGTCAACAAGCTAACCGTGGAGCAGACTTACGCTATGATATAGAACTTTCTCTTGAAGAGGCAGTGCGCGGTGTAACACGGGAAATACGAATTCCAACTTTAGAAGAATGTGATATTTGCCATGGTAGAGGTACTAGAAAAGGAACTTCTGCTGTACGTTGCCCTACTTGTAATGGACAAGGTCAGGTACAAATGCGCCAAGGTTTTTTTTCAGTACAACAGACATGTCCCACTTGTAAGGGACAAGGTAAGATTATTAAAGATCCTTGTATGAAATGTCAGAGCCATGGAAGAATAGAAAAATTTAAAACTATTTCAGTAAAAATTCCTGCTGGAGTAGATACTGGTGATCGTATTCGCTTGTCAGGAGAGGGATACTCTGGTGATGCTGCTGCTGGAGATCTCTATGTGCAAGTACAAGTACGTAAACACCAGCTTTTTAAAAGAGAACAAAATGATCTTTACTGTGAAGTACCGATTAATTTTGCTATGGCGGCGCTAGGAGGGGAAATAGAAGTTCCGACACTTAACAGCCGTGTTAAATTAAAAATTCCAGCAGAAACGCAAACTGGTAAATTTTTCAGAATAAGGGGAAAAGGAGTAACATCAATCCGTGGTGGATCTCAAGGAGATTTAATTTGCCGAGTAGTTGTAGAAACTCCTGTAAAACTTAACGAACATCAGAAAAAATTGCTCTCTGAGCTGGAAGCTAGTTTTCAAGGTTTACGAGGAGATCAAAATAGTCCCCGTTCCAAAAACTTTTTTGATGGTGTTAAAAATTTTTTTGATGATTTAACACGTTAAATATACTTCTCTATTAAGAGAAAATTTCCAGATTGTTATTTTCGATCACCGGTGTTCAAAATGCCGGTGATACTGAGTTTTTTACTTTTAAAAAGTAATCTATTTATTATTTGTTATTCGTGTTATTTTATTATTTTGTATTAAAGCATTAATTTTAGCATTAAGAATTGATTTATAACGAGACGCTTTATTTTTATGTATTAATCCTTTACTAGCCTTCCTATCAATAATCTTTTGCATAGCAGAAAAAGCATTCTGTGCAGCTTCATTATCGCTTGATGCAATAGCAGTATATACCTTTTTCAAGAAAGTTCTAATCATTGAACGATTGCTTGCATTATATTGACGACGCTTTTCAGCTTGTACGGTGCGTTTCTTAGCTGAACTAACCAATATTAAACTCCAAAAATTATTAAAAATAAGTTAATAGACAGATTAAATATTCTTTTAAAAGGAACTTATATATATATGAAACAATTAATTAATAATGAATAAATTATACTATGAGTATACATTATTTTCAAACGCATTATAATTTATTTTATAAAAATATTTTCATAATCAGAATATTATAATTCTGACTATTTATTTAGTAGTAGTTTATTTAGCTAGATAAATTCTGCTATGTAAGTAGCAAATATATTATCGACTAAAAGTTTTTTTGCTAATATTATTTAATAATTATTGATACCCAATAAAAAAATAATGAAAACTTGGTTGATTCTTTTATCGATTTAACCCTGTTAAATATCCAGAACTATTTTAGTCAAATACCTAAGAATGCTAACAAATACTAAAATAAGGAAGATAGAATTTAATGAATAATTACAAAAAATATACTCTAAATTTACCTGATACAAAATTTCCTATGCGGGGTAATTTAGCCACGCTTGAACCTAATATTCTACAACGCTGGTATAGTCATGATCTTTATGGAATTATTCGTCAAGCAAGAAAAGGTAAAGAAAAATTTATTTTACATGATGGCCCTCCGTATGCTAACGGCAATATTCATATTGGTCACTCGGTTAATAAAATTCTTAAAGATATCATTATTAAATCTAAAATATTAATGGGTTATGATTCACCATATGTGCCCGGTTGGGACTGCCATGGTCTTCCAATTGAATTAAAAGTAGAACAAATTATCGGCGGCAAGCCTGGTAGTAATGAAATTAATGCTTCTGATTTCAGAGCTTCCTGTAGAAATTACGCTGCAAAACAGGTAGCTAAGCAGCAAAAAGATTTCATTCGCCTAGGTATACTAGGTGACTGGAAACAACCTTACTTAACAATGAATTTTACTATAGAAGCAAATATAATTCGTGCACTTGGTAAGATTATAGCTAACGGTTATTTGTATAAAGGTGCTAAGCCAGTACATTGGTGTATTGATTGTTGCTCTGCGCTTGCAGAGTCAGAGATTGAATATTATGAACATACTTCACCGTCTATTGACGTTACTTTTGAAGCTGTAGATTCCCTAGTTGTAGCTAAGAAGTTTAAAGTTACTGAATTCAAAAATAAAATTTCAATAGTTATTTGGACAACTACACCATGGACCCTACCAGCTAATCGTGCTATCGCTATTAATCCTAACTTAGACTATCAAATAGTAGAAATTAATGGAAAATATTATATTTTAGCCGCTGATTTAGTTAAGAATTTCATGTTAAGAACCAATATTAAGCATTGTAAAATACTGGGAACTGCTAAAGGTAGCGATCTTGAGTTTCTCAAATTTCGTCATCCATTTATGACCTTTGATGTATCAGTTATTCTTAGCAATCATGTAAATTTATCTACTGGTACAGGAGTTGTACATATAGCTCCAGGACACGGGTTAGAAGATTATATCTTAGGTCAAAAATACGGTTTAGAAGTTGCCAACTTAGTTGGTCCTGATGGTTATTATCTATCTGGTATTTTTAATAAACTTAACGGGATACAATTTTTAAAAGCAAATGACATAATAATCGAAATATTAAGTGCTAAAGGCGCTCTAATACATGCAGAGAAACTGCAACACAGTTATTCACACTGTTGGCGTCATAAAACACCAATTATATTTCGTACTACTCCACAGTGGTTCATTAGCCTAGATCGACTAGATTTGCGTAAAAAAATATTAGAAGAAATTAAAAAAGTAAAGTGGATTCCTAATTGTGGTCAGGAAAAAATTGAAACTATGGTAGCTAATTGTCCAGACTGGTGTGTTTCACGTCAACGTACTTGGGGGGTACCAATGGTATTATTTTTGCATAATAAAACTAAATTATTACATCCCCGCACTATAGAAATAATAGAAGTAGTAGCACAATTGGTAGAAAAAAAAGGTATTCAAGCTTGGTGGGATTTAAACCCAATCGATCTTCTTGGTGAAGATGCTGTTCATTACCATAAAGTACAAGACATACTTGATGTTTGGTTTGATTCTGGTTCTACATATTTTTCTGTAGTTTCAGTACGTCCAGAATTTGAAAAATCTACACCAGATCTCTATTTAGAAGGTTCTGATCAACATCGTGGTTGGTTTATGTCATCATTGATAATCTCAACTGCTATGTACGGTAAGGCACCATATCGTCAGGTACTAACCCACGGATTTATTGTTGACGGAAAGAGTAGAAAAATGTCAAAATCCGTAGGTAATGTAATAAGTCCTCAACAAATTGTAGATAAACTAGGAGCTGATATACTGCGACTATGGGTAGCTTCATCAGATTACACAGGAGAGATGACAATCTCTAATGAGATACTTAAAAGATCAGTAGACATCTATCGTCGTATACGTAACACTACACGTTTTTTACTAGCTAATTTAAATTTTTTCGATCCCCAAAAACATATTGTAAATCCGGAAAACATGATATTGTTAGATCGCTGGGCTGTTAGCTGTGCACTAACGACTCAAGAAGAAATTATAGCTGCTTACAATAAATATGATTTTCATAATGTGATACAGCGCATAATGCAATTTTGTTCAATTGAAATGGGTTCTTTTTATCTAGATCTTATTAAAGATCGTCAGTATACAGCTAAAGCTGACAGCATTGCCCGTCGTAGTTGTCAAACTTCATTATATCATATTAGCGAGGCAATTGTTCGTTGGATAGCACCTATTATGTCATTTACCGCCGACGAAATTTGGGGATTTATCCCTGGAAAAAGAATGCCGTATGTATTTACCGAAGAATGGTATACAGGACTATTTAAAATCGATTCTAACCAACAATTTAATGATATTTATTGGCGTACCTTGTTACAAGTACGTAGTGAAACCAATAAAATTATAGAGATAGCACGTGCTGATAAGCGCATTGGTGCTTCACTAGAAGCTAGTGTTATACTTTATGCTAAACCTTATCTTGCTACTTTGCTGCGTCAATTAGGTAATGAACTTTATTTTGCTTTACTAACTTCAAATGCTGTGATAGCAGATTATGATGATGCTAGCGATGATGCTATGCAGTGTCAAGGATTAAAAGATTTAAAGATTACCTTAACCAAGGCTAAAGGAAAAAAATGTCCGCGATGCTGGCATTATGAATTAAATATTGGTCATAATACTAATTATCCAGAAATTTGCAGTCGCTGTATTACTAATATTGCTGGACCTGGTGAAAAACGTCAATTTATATGATTTTATGATTTCAGTAATCAGCTGGTGGTGGATATTTGTTTATTACTTTTAGTAAAACAAGGGCTTCTAATAACTCTTAGTTAAGATAGCTGAAAAATTTTATTGTTATTGTATGTAAGTATGATTATTAAGGATTATATTATGATGTAATATCGTTAAAAAAAATTTTTCAATAATATAACGGTAATTATGTAATAACTGTAGGGTACAGTCAAGATAGTTAGATTATCTTGATGGGTAATTAGTATACATGGAATTTTGCAGATAAGATACATCAATTTTTCTTGATATAAGAAAATTTAAATATTTTTTGCTATCCAACCCAAAATACTAGCAGTAAAATTTACTGTTGTAATAATCTTTACAAAGAGAACTTCAATAAAGGAAAGAGTATCCCTTATGCCCCATAATAATATTAGAATTGAGAATTCAGTTTCTTAAATGTTAGAATATTTTTTACTATAAAATAGTTACCAGTACAGATCAAAATTAATTAGTAAGATACTTGTTTTATCTCATTTCTTTTTGACTTTACCATTTTATATAGTAGATAATCTTGATTTTTGTTTCATATATTAAAATTACTTACTGCGTAGAAGCAGCTTCTTAGTTCTACTAGAGCCAGATCAATTATGAAATAACAAAATTATTTGAGAAAAGTATTTCGTTAATTATTCAATATTATACGATAATTAACTAAAAATTTGTCTGGGTTTTTGCAAAGATTAGCTAGTAGTAAAATAATAAAACCAATTTAAAATAGACCTTTATTTTTAATCTCTTAGTTAAGATAATTTTTCTATACAATTACTTTACTGTATTAGTAATGCATGCTAACTATCATCTGTTAATTAACAATTATTTATTATAAATATCTAATTTCTTTTTTCTAGATACAAGATAATTGTATTGTATAACATTACTTATTAGATTTAGATATTTAAAGTTTACGATGAATTGTCTTCTTAAGAAATTAATTTCTTTAAATTTAATAATAAATTTTATCCATAAAGAATTTTTTTAAAAATTGTATTAATAATGTTTTAATCTTATTAAAACATTTAATTCTTTAATTTTTAGTAGAATCTAATTCTAAATTTTAATAAATGATTATTGAAAATCATTCAAATATTTATTTAATATTTATTAATTTTAATAAATATCATCTGTTAGATATTGACAAAATATTAGTAATAATAACGATATCTATATTTAGAGGAATTAAAATGGTTATTGATGAAAATAAACAAAAAGCATTATCTGAAGCGTTAAACCAGATTGAAAAACAATTTGGTAAAGGATCAATTATGCGTCTAGGTGAAGATCGCTCTATGAATGTTGAAACAATATCTACAGGTTCTTTATCTTTAGATATTGCTTTAGGAGCTGGGGGGTTGCCTATGGGACGTATCGTAGAAATATACGGTCCGGAATCATCAGGTAAAACAACCATGACCCTACAAGTTATAGCTTCAGCACAGCGTAAAAATAAAATTTGTGCCTTTATTGATGCTGAACACGCTCTGGATCCTATATACGCTAAAAAAATTGGGGTGGATATTGATAATCTTCTGTGCTCTCAACCAGATACTGGAGAACAAGCGTTAGAAATATGTGATGCACTTACTCGTTCTGGTGCCGTAGATGTTATTGTTGTTGACTCTGTTGCTGCATTAACACCAAAAGCAGAAATAGAGGGTGAAATTGGTGAATTACATATGGGACTAGCAGCTCGTATGATGAGCCAAGCCATGAGAAAACTTGCAGGAAATTTAAAAAACGCTAATACTCTATTGATTTTTATTAATCAGATCCGTATGAAAATCGGCGTTATGTTTGGGAATTTGGAAACTACTACTGGTGGCAATGCTCTAAAATTTTATGCATCAGTTCGTCTAGATATCCGTCGTATTGGTTCAGTAAAAGAAGGAGATGTAGTAGTTGGTAGTGAAACACGAGTTAAAGTAGTAAAAAACAAAATTGCTGCTCCTTTTAAACAGGCAGAATTTCAAATACTGTACAGTGAAGGAATTAATATTTACGGTGAACTTATTGATCTAGGAGTTAAATACAATTTAATAGAAAAATCTGGTGCTTGGTATAGCTATAATGGTGAAAAAATTGGTCAGGGGAAGACTACTGCATGTAATTTTTTACATAATCAATCAGAATTAGCTGTAGAAATAGATAATAAATTACGTGATATACTGTTGAAGTAACATAAATATAATAAAAAAATATTTTTTTACTGTAAAAAAAAAATTTAGCGTCATTTACACTTGTTAAAGTTTTAAAAAATATTGTAATTTTCACTAATGGCGAGAAGTTTCTTAAATTTTATGGATAATTTATCTATCTAACTTAGAGATAACTATGAGTAAGAGCATCGATGAGATACGTCAGGAGTTTCTTAATTTTTTTCATAGCAAGGCACATCAAATTATAGCTAGTAGTTCGTTGGTGCCTAATAACGATCCCACATTGCTTTTTACTAACGCCGGTATGAACCAGTTCAAAGATGTATTTTTAGGAATAGATAATCGTTCTTATCGTAGAGCTACTACGTCACAGCGCTGTGTACGTGCTGGTGGCAAGCATAACGATTTAGAAAATGTAGGCTATACTACTCGTCACCATACTTTTTTTGAGATGTTAGGAAATTTTAGCTTTGGAGACTATTTTAAATATGATGCTATACGATTTGCATGGGAATTATTAACTAGTAAACAATGGTTTAACCTACCCCAAGAGAAATTATGGGTGACAGTTTATGCTACCGATTATGAATCATATAATATCTGGACTAATGATATTGGAGTACCTTTGAATAGGATTATCCGTATCGGAGATAATAAAGGTATTGCCTATAACTCGGATAATTTTTGGCAAATGAGCGAAACTGGACCTTGCGGGCCATGTTCAGAAATATTTTATGATCATGGGAATCATCTTTTAGGAGGTCCGCCGGGAAGCATAGATAACGATGGAGATCGTTACATTGAAATTTGGAACTTGGTATTTATGCAATTCAACCGTCAGTCTGACGGAACTATGCTTAATTTACCAAAACCTTCAGTAGATAATGGTATGGGTCTAGAGCGTATTGCTGCAGTATTACAAAATGTTGACTCGAATTATGATATAGACTTGTTTAAAAAACTTCTTGACGCTGTAGCTTTGGTAACAGGCACAAATAACATTAATAGCAAATCTTTACGTGTTATTGCTGATCATATTCGCTCTTGTGCTTTTATTATCAGTGATGGCGTTGTACCTTCAAACGAAGGTAGAGGATATGTACTACGCCGTATCATTCGCCGTGCGATACGCCATGGAAATATGTTAGGAACTAACAATACTTTTTTTTACAAACTAGTTGCACCACTCATCGAAGTAATGGGTAGTGTTGCGAGTAACTTAAAAGTACAGCGATCAATAGTAGAACAAATTCTTCGTACTGAAGAAGAGCAATTTAATCGCACACTTAAACGTGGTTTAACGCTATTAGATGAAGAGCTAGCAAAATTGAATCCTGGGGATTCTCTTAAGGGAGAAACTGCTTTTCGTCTTTATGACACCTATGGTTTTCCTTTGGATTTTACTTTAGATATTTGTCGTGAACGTAACTTAGACGTGGATCAAACAGGATTTAAATCATCTATAGAAGCGCAGCGTAAACGAGCTCGCGAATCACGCAATTTTAGAGATTACTACAGTAATTTACTGCCATTAGAAGAAATATCTTACTTCTTGGGATATGAACAACTGAAACATCAAAGTAGAGTAATCGCTATCTTCCACAATGGTCATCCAGTAGATATAATCTGTAATGGAGAAGAAGCAATAATAGTACTTAAAGAAACACCATTTTATAGTGAGATGGGTGGACAGGTTGGAGACCAAGGTGAATTAAAAGCTGCTTCTGGAAGTTTTGAAGTAATAGATACTCAGAAATACGGTAATACCATTGGTCACTTAGGTAAAATGAGTTACGGTGAAATAAGAATAGGTATGAATATTACCGCACAAGTAAATGAGATTCGTCGTCAAAGTATTTGCTTAAATCACTCGGCTACACATTTACTACATGCAGCGTTACGTCAAGTGCTTGGCCCCCATGTTCAACAAAAGAGTTCTTTAGTAAAAGATAAATACTTACGTTTTGATTTTTTCCATAGTAAAGCTATGAAACTAGAACAAATACGCCAGGTAGAAACTATTGTTAATAAATATATCAGACGTAATATATCTATTAAAACAGAAATTCTAACTCTAGAAGAAGCCTGTAAAAAAGGAGCCATAGCATTATTTAACGATAAATACGATAAATATGTAAGAATGCTGAGTATGGGCGATTTTTCTAAAGAATTGTGTGGAGGAACTCATACAAGTCGTACTGGAGATATTGGACTCTTTATGATTACTAAAGAATCAGGCACTGCTGCTAATATACGTCGTATTGAAGCTGTTACTGGAGAAGAAGCAATAATATTATTTCATCAACAAAATAATTTATTAAACCAAGTTACACAATTAATAAAAAGTGATAACCAAACCATAGTGAATAAGGTACGAACACTGCAGGAACATTCTCGCCAGTTAGAAACATATATTAATAAATTAACAAATAAATATGCAATACAACAAGTTCTATCTATTAGCCATAATGTTCGTAATATTAAAGGAATTAAAGTTTTAGTAACTCAATTAGATAATGTTGAATCTAAAGTGTTACGTATTATGGTAGACCATTTAAAAAATAAACTGGGTTCTGCTATTATTGTTCTGGCTACAATGATAGCAGGTAGAATCGATCTAATAACCGGTGTAACTAAGGATTTAACTGATAGAATTAAAGCATCTGATATTATTCTTCATATAGCACAGCAGGTAGGTGGCAAAGGTGGTGGCAGAGCAGATATAGCACAAGCTAGTGGTGGTAAGAATACCCATACATTAGCCACTGCATTAGCAAGTGTAGAAGCTATCATTTTAAACAATTTTTAAGGAAACAAAATGCTTATTATAACTCGTAAAGTTGGTGAAACCTTAATAATTCGTAATAAAATTATAGTTACTGTTTTAAGCGTTAAAGGCAACAAGGTTCGTATTGGTGTTAATGCTCCTAAAGAAATTTCTGTGTATAGAGAAGAAATATACGACCAACCTATCCAAGCTAATAATAAAGCGTAGCAGAATCTACTAAAAATATTTTTCTATATTCTTAAATAAGAAGAATTTTAACCTAAATAAAAATAACTAATTATAATATAAAAATAGTTTGACTTATCTAAGATAGATAAATTAATATTTAGTTTGCTATTATATAGTTAAATAGCATGGGTGAGGTGGCCGAGAGGCTGAAGGCGCTCCCCTGCTAAGGGAGTATACAATAAACAATTGTATCGAGGGTTCGAATCCCTCCCTCGCCGCAAGAATATAATATACACAATACACAATGCATCCGTAGCTCAGTTGGATAGAGTACTCGGCTACGAACCGAGCGGTCGGAGGTTCAAATCCTCCCGGATGCATCATCAATTTTTGTGTACTTATTATTTTATATTTAAATTTTGAAAAAATTGATATATATTCTATAATATATACTGTAAATTTTATGTTTTACATTACTATCTATTCTAAATAGAGATAGATCTACTATAAAAGTAATAAATGACTACCTACGATTATTTACTTAAGTTTCGTAAATTAAAAAATTCTGAAAGTTTAGAAAAATTATTCGATTACTTAAATTCTTCCATTAAAAATGATGTGGAAATTATAAATATGTATAGGGCAGCAGATCATCGCCGTGCTGAATTGGCTGCCGGTGGCAGGTTATTTAATCTAGGACAAGTACCTAAAGAAATTTGGCGTTATGTAGTGTAATTATTTTTATTCAAGTTTATTGCCAATAAAGCAGAAAATTATGTTTTTTACCTCTTCGTAATAAAGTATAATGACCATATAGCCTGTCAGATTCTTTAAAAACATAATTTTCTGATGTTTGTTTTTTCCCGTTTATGGCAATAGCATTGGACTTTATCATAGTGCGAGCCTGTCTTCTCGACAATGCTAAATTAGATACTAGCAACGCCTGCTGTAAATCTACTAGATGACTATCAATAACTACTGTAGGTATGCCGTCCTGTGCCATTTGATCGAAATCATTCTTAGTTAATTTCGCTATATTTCCGGTAAATATGCTGGCAGTAATACGTTTTGCAGCTTCTAAACCATGCTTACCATGAATTATACGAGTTATCTCTTCGGCTAAAATAGCTTGGGCTATTGGTGCTTTATTGCTATCTAGATCCGCTTTTTCTAGCGCTTCTATTGTCGATAATTCTAGAAAGGTAAAAATCTTTAAAAAGAAATATACGTCGTTATCAGCGGTATTAATCCAGAATTGATAGAATTTATATGGGCTCGTTTTATTGGGATCTAGCCAAACAGTACCAGATTCGGTTTTACCGAATTTAGTGCCGTCTTTTTTATTTATAAGTGGTAACGTAAGACCATATACAGTGTTGTTATTTAATCTACGTGTTAAATCGATACCAGAAGTGATATTTCCCCATTGATCAGATCCTCCAATTTGAAGTGCTACGCCATACTTTTTGTTAAGGTATGAAAAATCATATCCTTGTAAAACGTTATAAGAAAACTCTGTAAAAGAAATCCCACTAGTACGTTTTAAACGTTGCTTTACCGTTTCTTTGTTAATCATCTTATTAACAGAAAAATATTTCCCAATATCACGCAAAAATGTCAGGACGTTTATTGAACGAAACCAATCATAATTGTTTACAACGATAGCGCTATTATCACCACAGTTAAAGTCGAGAACTGATGACACTTGATATTTAATTTTTTCTACCCATTCATGAATAATTTCCAGAGCATTAAGCTTACGCTCAGTAGTTTTATAACTGGGATCTCCAATAATACCTGTAGCACCACCTACTAATGCTATCGGACGGTGACCAGCTAGTTGAAAGCGAATCAAGCAAAATAATGGGACTAAATGTCCTAAATGTAAGCTGTCAGCGGTGGGATCGAAACCACAATATAAAACTATTGGTCCTGAAGCTAATCTATCAGCTAGATCTTTTTTATTTGTAACCTGAGCAACAAATCCTCGCTTCTGCAATTCTTGCAGAAGGTTATTGCTTACCATTAAAAACTCCATTATAAAACTAAAAATAGAATTATTCTGTTAATGCAAGATACTGTTTTATATTTAAAAGATAAATTTTAAAATAAAAGAACTTCTATAACAAAATATTTTCTTATTTAAGAAAAAATTTCTTCGGGAAAAGAAAGTTATTTAGACAACATAAGTTGATATGATATACATAAATTTTTTGATACTCAAGTTAGTTTTTTAACTTATAGAATTAATTATGATACTGATATAATAGAGATGCTAATAATAATAGGTTGCCAATTAATATTTTATTTCTTGATAAAGCATCATCTATAAAATATGGAATATTTCCATAATTTACTTTACATTATAAAATAATTAAATATATATTTTATTTTGTTTTCTGATTAGATAACTAAACAATATTAACTATTTCATAGTTCTGAAGCTATAGCTAGAAGCAGATATAGACTAAATGGTATGGAAATTTATCAATAGATACGAATCTATGCCATAAAAGCGATTAAAATCTCTATTAAGATAACATAAAAATGGATAAAATAGTAAAAATAGAAAATATCAATACCCTCAGCATTCGCTTTAGAGGCTTTTATCCGGTGGTTATTGATGTAGAAACAGCTGGGTTTAATGCTGGAACTGATGCTTTATTAGAAATAGCTGCTGTAACATTAAAAATGGATAAAAAAGGATGGTTACATGCTGACAATACTCTTCATTTTCATATTGATCCTTTTCCTGGCGCGCAGCTACAACCAGAAGCTTTGGCATTTAATGGTATAGATCCGTTAAATCCTTTACGAGGTGCTGTTACTGAGCACGAGGCTTTATATAAGATATTTAAAATGGTACGTAAAGGTATTAAAGAGCACGATTGTAATCGTGCTATTATTGTAGCTCATAATGCAGCTTTTGATCATGATTTTTTAATGGTCGCTGCAGAACGTGCTGATTTAAAACACAACCCATTTCATCCTTTTGTTACTTTTGATACAGCAGCATTGAGTGGACTAGTTCTGGGACAGACTGTATTAGCAAAAGCTTGTAACGCTGCTGGTATAGAATTTGATAATAACGAAGCTCATTCAGCATTATATGATACTGAACGTACAGCAGCGCTGTTTTGTGAATTAGTTAATCGCTGGAAACGTTTAGGTGGCTGGCCGGTAGAGATACATACCATGACCTAAATACTATAAATACTCTCAAACATAATCAAATTATTAATACAGTAAATAAAAAAATATCAATTTTAATAAATTTTTAAATATTTACTTAGATTTTTTATCTTCTAGATATCAGCAAGAACCACGATTAATATGATAATTAAGTTCCAACCCATTCTACTGTTTTTATAACTGTTATCGTAGCACTGACGCTAATTATAGTTGTACTTGCAGATAAAGTTTGTTTGTAAACATTAATCACTTTTTTTATAGTAGCTTTGCTGCTATGCTGCTCCAAACTACTAACATATAAATATCACCACGTTGATGGTACGTAGACGGACTATTATCAACTTGATGTTTCTTGGAGGACTGCACACATAAGAACCATTTGTTTCTCAGATTACAGCAGTGTCTATCTCTATCTTACTAGTACCATCAATATCTTTAAAGTTGAAGATATTTTGTTTTGTATCTAATGTTTCGGCAAATGCCGCATTTTTATATGGGAATCTTATAAATTAACTACTTAACTCTTAGTAGGTACTTTAATACTAAAATTAGTTACTAATACTGCTATTTAAAATACTTTTGAATAACTTTAACATCAAAAAAATTTTTTACTATGTAAAAATTCCCCCAATTTTAAATTTACGATAAAATTGCCACTCTTTTGGAGTGTATACTTTAATTGATAAAGCGTGAATACGTTTCTTTAAAATATGTTCCATAAGTGGTGTATAAATAATCTGCTGTTTTTTAACTGAGCTCATATCAGCGAATAACTCGCTAACTGCAATAATCTTAAAATGTCTGCCGGTGACGTTTACATAAACTTCATCTAATGCAATATTTTTCATCAGTAACTTTTTTATTTCACTTATTTTCATATATAAATTTTATTTGATAATATTTATCATTAGGAATAATATAGATAGCAACGTGAATAGTGATCAATATTTTATATAAATAATCCTCTGTTCTCTTGCTATTCTAGTGATTTAGAATTTATCTATACAGCAGTAGTATAGGTATTAAAATATTACATAGGTATTATCTATCATTACAGCGATAGATTTTTATTACTTTATTTTAAAAATAATTTTAATAAAAATTATTTTAATTTTTTATAGAAATTAGTAATTCTACTATGTAAATAGTACATAATATGTATATATAAAAATATAAATGTGAATATAATAAATTTTATCTTTTAAAAAAACAATATGGTGCTGATTAATAAATTCTAGCAGACAAGAGAACCTAATAATTTTACTTATCATATGCTGCATGATTTAGGTATGTATAAAGGTAGGTAAAATTAATATTTACTAATAAGTTTAACTAATCGTTAATATTTTTTAGATAAGGAAAACTTATGTTTACTGGTATAATTCAATCTACGGCGCCCATTATCGCGATTGAAGAAAAAAAGTTTTTTCGTACTCATTATATACTATTACCTGTAGAGTTATTACCAAACTTGAATATTGGAGCTTCAGTAGCACATAATGGTTGTTGTTTGACAGTTACTGGTATTAATGGTACTTTAATAAGTTTTGATCTAATGAAAGAAACGTTAAGACTAACTAATTTATGCCAGCTTAAAGTAGGTGATGAAATTAATATAGAGAGAGCGGCAAGACTTCATTCAGAAATTAGCGGTCATCTAATATCAGGACATATTATTTGTATTGCTGAATTAATGAAAATTATTATATCAGAAAATAACCGACAACTGTGGTTTTCATTACACAATTATACATTAATAAAATATGTTTTGCATAAAGGATATATTGCCTTAGACGGTATTAGCTTAACAGTTGGAAAAGTAGTTAATAATTGCTTTTGTGTACATTTAATACCTGAAACATTACTACGTACTACACTAGGTAAAAAACTACTAGGTTATAACGTTAATATCGAAATTGATTCGCAGACGCAGTTGATTGTTAATACTGTAGAGCGGGTCTTCTTAGCAAAGAGTAATCATAACTTTTGTTATTGAAAAATAATTTACTCTCTGAAACTGATATTTAAGTATATGTAAGAATTTAAGTTTCATAAAAAAATATGTTCTTAACTGTTTGTTATTAACAAATTAATTGTTAGAAGAGAAACATGAATATTAAAAAAATTAAACAACAAATAAAAGAAAATAAAATACTTCTTTATATGAAAGGATCCCCAAACTGTCCCAGTTGTGGTTTTTCTGCTAAAGCAGTAGAAATTATTTCTAAATACGTAGAAAATTTTTCTTATATTGATGTACTAATTAATCCAGATATTCGTGTTGAATTACCTAAATTAGCTAACTGGCCTACATTCCCACAACTATGGATAAATGGTAATTTTATTGGTGGATGTGATATAATTATTGAGATGTACCAAAATGGTGAATTAAAAGAAATTATTAATAATCTACGATTAAATGCAGTTAACAACCAACCATAAGAATAATTATTATTATGGAAATTTTTGAAATTAGTGCGTGCTAGATTGCTATCTTCTAGAAAAAATAAGAATAAATTATCTTACTACGATTCTACTGTATTAGATGGTTATGGATATGTACTAACTACAGATTTACTCTGGGGATTAAACAGAGTATAATAATTTTCCGTACGGTGAGTGGCGCAGTCTGGCAGCGCAATACGTTCGGGACGTATGGGTCAGAGGTTCAAATCCTCTCTCACCGACCAATGGTGCTGTAATTATCATTTTCTATACTATTTATAATTTATCACCTGTATTCACAAGCAAAGTGATAGTTATCTATTTTATCTAGTTATTCGTCTTTACAAGACGTTATCTAAATAACATTTAAAATGAATCCATATATTCTTTTCTGCTTCATTCCTAGATACATAATCTATTCTCTTAAGAGATTTATTATCGACCTCTAAAAATTAAATTTTAATTATCTAATTTAAAGGCATCTTGTGAAATGAAATATTTCTTAAATGCAGAATAATTTTTAACTACAACTAATAATAAAACGATAAAATACTGTTATTTGTTTCTAAGAGCATCATTTTGCAAAAAAAATAATAAAGAAATTATGCGATAAGTTCTTCTGCTGATACATTTTTATAGTGTATGTTATATCTATAATATAAAATTATATCAAAATTTTTTATCTCGAGGTGTGTAATTATTATGAATAAGATTCCTATGACTAGGCGCGGCGCGGAAAAACTCCGTAAGGAACTTGAATATTTAAAAAATGTTTGCCGACCTAAGATTACCAGATCTATTGCTGATGCTCGTGAATATGGTGATTTAAAAGAAAATGCTGAGTATCATGCTGCTAGAGAACAACAAGGATTTTGTGAATGCCGAATAGAAAAAATAGAAACTAAATTATTTAATGCACAGGTGATAGATGTAACTAAGCTTACCCCGAACGGCAAAGTTATTTTTGGGGCTACAGTTAGTGTAGAGAATCTTAATAAAAAAGAAAAAACAAAATATTGCATTGTCGGTGATGATGAAGCTGATTTTAAACAAAATCTAATTTCTATTAATTCTCCTATAGCTCGCGGACTTGTTGGAAAAATAGAAGGAGACATTGTAGTTATTAAAACTCCTAGTGGAGTAGTAAAATATAAGATACTTAGTGTTGATTATTTGTAAACTTACTAGTTAGATATCTCTCAACAGAAATAAAAATTTTTTTACTAATATCTCTTAATTTAAGTAATTCTTTTCCTATAAATACAAAATATATATGAATATATTTATTAAATCTTGCTAAAGTTAATTTTAAGTAATTAATATATAAAAATGACTACTAAAAATCGTTCTACAAGTTCTACCCGTTGGCTACAAGAACACTTTAATGATAAATATGTTCAGCAGGCACAAAAAAAACAACTGCGTTCTCGTGCTTGGTTTAAACTTCATCAAATACAACAAAGTGACAAGCTATTTTATCCAGGAATAACTGTAGTAGATTTAGGATCTGCCCCTGGAGGTTGGTCTCAATATGTTGTTATGCAAATAGGCAATAAAGGTCGTGTTATTGCTTGTGATATTCTACCAATGGATTTAATAGTAGGTGTAGATTTTATACAAGGTGATTTTCGTAACCCATTAGTGTTAAAGTCTTTGATGGAAATTATAGGTAAAAAAAAAGTGCAGGTAGTACTATCAGATATGGCTCCTAATATAAGTGGTATTCCAGCAGTTGATATACCTAAAGCTATGTATCTAGTAGAATTAGCACTGGAAATGTGTCTAGATATTCTTGCCCCCAGTGGTAGTTTTTTGGTAAAAATGTTTCAGGGAGAAACTTTTGATAAGTACCTGCATACAATACGTTCTCTTTTTAAGAATGTCAAAATTCGTAAACCTGAAGCTTCTCGGAACCATTCACGAGAAGTGTATATTGTAGCGAAAGAACGTAAATTCTAGTATCTTAACTTTAATTTATATATCATATGAGGTTAATTCCTTGAGTGACATGGCAAAAAACCTAATTATTTGGTTAATTATTGCAGTTTTATTAATTTCTGTATTTCAGAGTTTGAGTCCCCACGAATATAATAAACGTCAAGTAGATTACTCTACTTTTATGTCTGAATTAAATAAAGATCAGGTTAAAGAAGCACGTATTAATGGTCGTGAAATCACAGTTATTAAAAAAAATAGTAATCGCTATATTACTTATATTCCTATAAATGATCCTAAGCTTCTTGATATTCTTTTGACAAAAAGCGTGAAAGTTGTCGGGGAGCCTCCAGAAGAACCCAATATTATAGCATCTGTATTTATCTCTTGGTTTCCGATGTTATTACTCATTGGGGTCTGGGTTTTCTTTATGCGGCAAATGCAAAGCGGCAGTAAAGGTGCTATGTCTTTTGGTAAAAGTAAGGCTAGAATCCTTACTGAAGATAAAATGAAAATAACATTTGCTGATGTTGCTGGTTGTGATGAAGCTAAAGAAGAAGTTAGTGAACTAGTAGATTACTTGCGTGAACCAAGTAGGTTTCAAAAACTTGGGGGAAAAATTCCTAAAGGAGTTTTAATGGTAGGTCCTCCTGGTACCGGAAAAACATTACTAGCCAAAGCTATTGCTGGTGAAGCTAAAGTTCCTTTTTTTAATATTTCTGGTTCTGATTTTGTAGAAATGTTTGTGGGAGTAGGTGCGTCTCGCGTTCGTGATATGTTTGAGCAAGCTAAGAAAGCAGCACCATGCATTATCTTTATTGATGAAATTGATGCAGTAGGACGTCATCGTGGTGCAGGACTTGGTGGTGGTCATGATGAACGTGAACAAACTCTAAACCAAATGCTTGTTGAAATGGACGGATTTGAAGGAAATGAAGAAATTATCGTTATTGCTGCAACTAATCGCCCAGATGTTTTAGATCCTGCTTTACTTCGTCCTGGTCGTTTTGATCGTCATGTGGTAGTGGGACTACCAGATATTAGAGGAAGAGAACAAATTTTGAGAGTGCACATACGTCATGTGACGCTTGCACCTGATATAGATATCTTAGTTATTGCGCGTGGGACACCTGGATTTTCAGGTGCAGATTTAGCTAACCTAGTAAACGAAGCCGCTCTATTTGCAGCCCGTGGTAGTAAACGCATGGTATCAATGATAGAATTTGAAAAAGCAAAAGATAAAATTATGATGGGCGCCGAGCGCC
This sequence comes from Candidatus Mikella endobia, assembly GCF_900048045.1. GTDB lineage: Bacteria > Pseudomonadota > Gammaproteobacteria > Enterobacterales > Enterobacteriaceae > Mikella > Mikella endobia. Next base: position 45,367 of record NZ_LN999831.1, read on the forward strand.
GTTCTCTGGTAATGACCGAAGCACAAAAAGAGTCTACAGCTTATCACGAAGCTGGACATGCCATCATTGGTCGTCTGGTACCAGAACATGATCCAGTTCATAAAGTAACGATTATTCCGCGCGGTAGAGCCCTTGGGGTTACATTTTTTCTCCCAGAAAGGGATACTATCAGCGTTAGTCGCCAAAAGTTAGAAAGCCAAATATCTACCCTATATGGTGGTAGGTTAGCAGAAGAAATTATTTATGGTTCAGAAAATATTTCTACTGGTGCTTCTAACGACATCAAAGTAGCAACATCTATTGCCAGAAATATGGTAACTCAATGGGGTTTCTCTGAAAAATTAGGTCCTCTTTTATATACAGAGGAAGAGTGCGAAGTATTTCTGGGACGCTCAGTAGCTAAGTCAAAACATATATCAGATGAAACGACACGTATCATCGATCAAGAAGTGAAATCATTAATTGAACGAAATTATATACGTGCACGTACACTATTGATTGATAATATAGATATCTTGCATGCAATGAAAGATGCATTAATGAAATATGAAACTATTAACGTATTGCAGATAGATGACTTAATGAGCCGTAAAGTAGTTGGTACCGCAGCAGGAGGGGATAATGTTGTTTCTGGTACTAATTGTAGCGAAAGAAAGTACATCAATTGTGCCTTAAATAAATTAACTACTAATAAATAGTAATTAAATAAATACTATAAGAGTCTATCTTTGTAGATAGATATAAAAATTAGAGACTATTTATTAATTTTTTTCTAGAGATGAAACCAATCAATTTTAATGATAGAATTTATCTATTAATACTCAATAATATTTTATTCAAACTGAATTTGATTTTTCTTCTCTATGTAAAAATAGAATACAACTTGATCATAGTGCAAAAAAGTATTATCATATATAATATATTTAAGAAAAAAAATATTTTTACTATTAATTACTGATAGTAATCATCATATTTATGATTTAAAATTTATAATGATAAACTCATTTATTAGAACTTATATTGGTAATGATTAACAACAAATAATTTTGAAATTAAGTAATATTATTTTCTTTACTACCCTAATTTTTATTAGGCTACTGGTATTTTAGTAAAATATTGATAAATTTTGCAAAGATAAACGTCTTAGATTATTTCTCTATAATGTTATCTGTTAGATTTAACTGGGTGCCAATAATATCAGTATTAAAAAACTGAAAATTATTGTTTATTTTGCTGTACCGTACCAGATTGCTAGCTATTAAGTTGTTGCATTAGTATGGATGGAGGAGCCACAAGTACATCTTGATGGAAAAGTTGACTACTGTCGATGGTATTATTATTGTTGTCATTTATAGTTAAAAAGAGAATATCTGTTGTTTAATTTTAGTTTGTTTTTCTGCTAACAATTAGTTAGCTGTAAAATATAGTGGCAACTAAAGTAAGTTTTATTTTAAAATTAATTTTGATTAAAATTGAATATTTTAGATACCCTCTTATAAAAAGAGATATCTATTTAGTAATTCAATTACGGATACAAAATATGTATCGATTTCTATTAGTTATTTTTCTAGTAATATCTATTGTACTTATAATACTAATTATGCTGCAACAAATTAAAGGTGCTGATGTAAAAACTTCATCAAGTGTAGGCAGTACTATATTTAGTTTTAAAACTTATAATAAGTTCGTAACTAGTATAACATTTATACTAGCAACGCTAGTTTTTGTTCTCAGTTTAATACTAGGAAATATAAGTAATAAATATAGTAAAAAAATAAATGGTACCGATCTAAATAATGTTCAGTATAAAAAAGTAAACCAGTTGAAAAATTGCAAACATGATTAGTAATTCAGTGCCGAGGTGGTGGAATTGGTAAACACGCTACCTTGAGGTGGTAGTGCCGTAAGGCTTACGGGTTCAAATCCCGTCCTCGGTACTAATTTTAGAAATAATTTTTTCATAAATATTAACAGTTTCACATAAATAAAATATTTTTTAAAAAATTTTTCAAATATACTTGCTGTATTATAGGTTTTTATTAATTAAAATTTAAATCACCATAATTTTCTGGGTATTTTATTAGCTTGATAGCTAGAGATTAAATCTAGCTTAATAGTCAAATTGTTTATTGAAATTACATTCTTATATTTGGAGTTACTTTTGACAACATTAAAACAAAAATTAATAGATATAATCTATGAACCGATAAAAATATTAGAATTTATTCTAGTAGTTATTGACTTTATTCGTAATTCCCAGTCAACGTTACATATCTATAATAGTGAATTTATATTAATGTTACGTATTACAGTAAAAAATAAATTGCTAGAAATTATAAAAACAGTATCTAGTAAAATAGTTACTGTAACTGTAGATGAAAAATATAAATTAGCAAATAATATCCAGAAAGAAAATATAGTACCTATAGTTGTAATGTATTACTAACTAAGGTAACTAAAATGAATAAAGAAATTCTTGCTGTTGTTGAAGCAGTTTCTAATGAAAAATCAATCCCCAGAGAAAAAATTTTCGAAGCTCTAGAAATAGCACTAGCTACAGCAACTAAGAAAAAATACGAACAAGAAATAGATGTTCGCGTTAGTATAAATCAAAAATCAGGTGATTTGAATACCTTTCGTCGTTGGATTATTGTAGATAAGGTTACTCAACCTACTAGGGAAATTACCCTTGCTGCTGCAAAAATTGATGATCCGCTAGCAACAATAGGTGGTTATATAGAAGATAAAATAGATTCAATTACATTTGATCGTATTACTACTCAAACTGCAAAACAAGTAATAATTCAGAAAGTACGTGAAGCAGAACGTGCAATTATTATCGATCAATTCTGTCATTACGAAGGGAAACTTCTAACAAGTGTAGTGAAAACAGTTAATAGAGATAACTTAATTTTAGATTTAGGAAACCATGTTGAAGCAGTAATTTGTAGTGAGGATATGCTTCCTAGGGAAAATTTTCGTACTGGAGACCGTATACGAGGGATATTATATTCTATTCGTCCCGAATCTAGAGGTGCACAACTGTTTGTAAGTAGATCACGTCCGGAGATGTTAGTCGAATTATTCAGAATTGAGGTACCGGAAATAAGTGAGGAAATAATTGAAATTAAAGCTGTTGCTAGAGATCCTGGTTCCCGTGCAAAAATAGCAGTGATAACCCATGATAAACGTATTGATCCTATTGGAGCTTGCGTCGGAATGCGTGGAGCACGTGTTCAAGCAGTTTCTAATGAACTCAATGGCGAACGTATCGATATTGTGTTATGGGATAATAATCCTGCTAAGTTCGTTATTAATGCCATGGCTCCTGCAGATATCGCTTCTATAGTAGTAGACGAAGATAAGCACACGATGGATATCGCGGTAGAAGCAAATAATCTTGCTCAAGCTATTGGACGTAACGGACAAAACGTTAGACTAGCTTCCCAGCTTAGCGGCTGGGAGTTAACTGTAATGACAGTAGAAGATCTAAAGTTAAAACATCAAGCTGAAACCAATGAAGCTATCAATATCTTAACTAGTAATCTACATATTACTAAAAATTTAGCTACAGTGCTAGTAGCGGAAGGTTTCTCATCCCTGGAAGAATTAGCATATGTACCGTTAAATGAATTGCTAGAAATGAAATTGATAAATGAAAAAACAATAATAATGTTACGTGAAAAAGCAAAAAATGCACTGAATAATCTTTCTTTAGCGAAAAAAAAGAATAAAAAAGTACCAGCTAAAGATCTGCTAGATCTTCCAGAACTGGAGCGATGCATAGCATTTAAATTGGCTCAGCATGGTGTTTGTAATTTAGAAGATCTTGCTGAACAGAGTGTCCAAGATATATCAAATATTGAAGGTTTGAGTAATGAAAAAGCAGGAAAGATAATCATGGCAGCGCGTAATATTTGCTGGTTTAAAGATAACAATAAATAAATTATAGCAGGAAATTAACAGCATGACAGATATAACAGTAACCATGAAATCGCTCGCTGCTGAAATACATATTCCGGTTGATAACCTTATAAAGCAATTTGCTAATGCTGGTATCGATAAAACAGCAGTGGATTCTGTAACTGAAATAGAAAAAAAAATTTTTTTTGCTTATTTAAACAATAGAAATATTATTTCTAATAAATTAACTTGGCAACGTAAAATACGTAGCATGTTAAATATTTATACTACAGAAGGTAAAAGTAAATCGATACCAATTGAATTTCGCAGAAATCGCAATTATATACAAAATAATCCAAATACTCAATTATATTCGCAAGCTGAAGAAAAAGCTCAAAGAGAAGCTGAAGAAAAAGCTCAAAGAGAAGCTGAAGAAAAAGCTCAAAGAGAAGCTGAAGAAAAAGCCCAACGAGAAGCTGAAGAAAAAGCTCAAAGAGAAGCTGAAGAAAAAGCTCAAAGAGAAGCTGAAGAAAAAGCTCAAAGAGAAGCTGAAGAAAAAGCCCTACATAAAAAAGATAAAAATAAGCGTAAAGAATTAGCTAATTTTAAACGCCCAGTTGCAGATGAAATGCATCATAAAGTAGAAGAAAAGAGCTATAAACAAGTTGATAAAAAACGTCGGTTTGCTGAAAAATTAGGTAATAATTTGAATACTGCCTCTGCAGAAGAGGTAGATATTATTAACTATTACAATTTTAATACCTCTAATTATGTCCTAGAAGCAGAGGAAGAAAATGATATAAAAATTGAAGGTGATCATCGCCGTACCAGAGTTTTCAACTCTAGTAAGAAAAAAATAAGTAAACTATCAGCATTAGATTCTGATAGAGAAGAAGCACGAACAGTAGGTAGTTATCATAAAAATCAGCGTAAAAAAAGCACTTTACTACATAGGTTTAATAAACCCACCCAAGTGGTGAACCGCGATGTAATCATAGGGGAAACTATTTCTGTAACAGAATTAGCTAATAAAATGGCTCTAAAAGTATCGCAGGTCATTAAAACAATGATGAAATTAGGTGCTATAGCTACCATCAACCAAGTTATAGATCAAGAAACAGCGCAACTCATAGCAGAAGAAATGGGTCATAATGTTATACTATGTAGTAAAAACAAGTTAGAAGAATCAGTAATGTATGAACGCAATACCATAAATCCAGCTACTACAGAATTACGTGCGCCAATAGTAACTATAATGGGACATGTAGATCATGGTAAAACATCTATACTAGACTATATTCGCACGGCTAAAGTAGCGGCAGGAGAGGTAGGTGGTATTACGCAGCATCTGGGTACCTATCAGTTAAAAACTGAAAAAGGAATGATAACTTTCCTTGATACACCAGGTCATGCAGCATTTACAGCAATGAGAGCACGTGGTGTGCAGATAACGGATATAATAGTACTAGTAGTAGCTGCAGATGAAGGAGTGATGCTGCAGACAATTGAAGCTATTCAGCATGCAAAAGTCGCTAAAGTACCAATAGTAGTTGCTGTTAACAAAATTGATAAACTAGAATCAAATCCAGATATCATAAAAAATGAACTTACAAAATACGATCTGCTTCCAGAAGAATGGGGTGGTGAAAATCAATTTGTATATGTTTCTGCTAAAACTGGCTCTGGTATTGATAAATTACTTGAAGCAATTTTACTGCAAGCAGAAATTTTAGAACTCAAAGCAATCAATAAAGGATTTGCTTCTGGTGTCGTCATCGAATCTTGTTTAGATAAGGGATTAGGTCCAGTTGCTACAGTGCTAGTACTTGAAGGTACCCTTAATCGGGGTGATGTAGTTCTTTGTGGTTTGGAATATGGTCGTGTGCGTGCTATGCGCAATGAATTTGGTTGCGATTTAAAATCTGCTGGACCATCTGTTCCCGTTAAAATTTTAGGCCTATCAGGAATTCCAGCTGTTGGTGATAAAGTAACAGTAGTACGTGATGAGAAAAAAGCACGAGAAGTAGCTATTTATCGCCAAAGTAAATTTCGTGAAATAAAATTAGCACGTCAACAACAGTCAACTCTGGAAAACATGTTCTCTAACTTCACTAAAAGTGAAATATCTGAACTAAACATAGTGCTTAAATCTGACGTACAGGGTTCAGCTGAAGCCATCAGCAATGCACTAGAAAATTTATCTACCGAGAAAATAAAAGTAAAAATTGTGGGTTCTGGTGTGGGTAGTATTACTGATACTGATGTAACGTTAGCAGCAACCTCTAATGCTATTCTACTAGGTTTTAATGTTCGTGCAGAAAATTCTGTTAATCAGCTTCTTGAAACAAAAAAAATTGATATACGATATTACTCAATAATCTATGATCTCATTAATGAAGTAAAAAAAGCCATGAATTGTATGTTATTACCAGCATACAAACAGGAAATAGTAGGTATAGCAAAAGTTAGTGATGTATTTAATTCACTAAAATTCGGTGCTATTGCTGGTTGTATAGTAACTGAAGGAGTAGTTAAATGTCATAATAAAATACGTATTTTGCGTAAAAATGTAGTAATTTATGAAGGTGAAATAGATTCATTACGACATTTTAAAGATAATGTTAACGAAGTTCGTAATGGTATGACATGTGGTATTGGAGTAAAAAATTATAATAACATTATTTTAGGTGATATAATTGAAGTATTTAACTCTGTTGAGATAAAACGTACTAGTGTCTGATAAGATTTTATCAGGCAATATTTTATTTGAGAATATTTGTAAAATGGCAAACGAATATAGTCGTATACAGCGCGTTTCACAGGAAATTAAAAAAAATACTGCCATTATCTTACAGCGCGAAATTAAAGATCCTCGCATAAAAATAACAACAGTATCCTACGTTAAAGTTTCTAAAGATTTCGCTTATGCAAAAATTTTTGTTACTTTTTTAAATAACGAAACACCTGAAAAAGTTAGAAAAAATATTCATCTTTTACAAGATATGGCGTACAAAGTACGCCTACTTCTTGGTAAATCAATGTACTTACGTATAGTGCCAGAATTAACTTTTATATATGATAATTCACTTGTAGAAGGAATACGTATCACTAAATTAGTGAGACAGGTTGTTAAAAATAATAATAGCCAAACTTTATATATAAATAAGTATCTTGAAGATACTGAAAAAACATGAAACATCTAAACTGCAGCTATCGTAATATTAACGGTATTGTACTGCTAGATAAACCCCTAGACATATCATCTAACAATGTGTTACAAAATGTGAAGCGTCTCTATTATGCTAAGAAGGCCGGGCATACTGGATCCTTAGATCCATTAGCAACTGGTATGTTGCCTATTTGTTTAGGCGAGGCAACTAAATTTTCTCAATTTTTGCTAAATGCCGATAAACGATATAAAGTAACCGCTAAATTAGGTGAGCGTACAAATACTTCTGACGCTAAGGGACAAATTATTAATAGACGACCCGTCTTACTAAATAAGACGAAGTTAATGACAGAGCTTAACTATTTCCTCGGTGAAAAAAAACAAGTGCCGTCTATTTTTTCAGCTTTAAAATATCAGGGGCGTCCTCTGTATGAATATGCTAGGAAAGGAATCCCAGTGGTACGCGAGGCACGACCAATTAATATTTACGATTTAAAATTACATCATTGGGACTTAACTAAGTTAGAACTAGAAATTCATTGTTCTAAAGGAACTTATATCCGCACTATTATAGATGATTTAGGTGAACGTTTAGGCTGTGGTGCACACGTAATTGCATTACGAAGAATAGCAATAGCTAACTATTCTAGCAAAGATATGATAACACTTAAAACTATTCAAGCTATACATACCGAAACTAGACAAGAAACCTTAGCGTGTTTAGATGCTTTACTATTACCTATAGATAGTGCTCTAATAGCTATGCCTACAATAAATATCCCCTCTTCCCTAGCAGATAGAGTGTTATTGGGTCAACCTATAAATCTTATAGCGCCACCTACGGTGGGTTTAGTACGGATGATTTATGGTACTACTAATCAATTTTTTGGTATTGGAGAAATAACATCTCAGGCACTTCTAATTCCACGTCGCCTGATAGCTAAAAACTGTATCTAAATACACATTTATTAGTATTGCGATTAAGAATTACTAATAGTAAAATAGTAGCTAAATTAGAGATCAACGTTCATCTATTTTACCATAATTTGGAGTATTATAATGTCTCTAAGTTTTGAAATAAAAGAAAAAATTATTTATAATTTCGGCCGTAACGCTAAAGACAGCGGTTATACTGAAGTTCAGATAGCTATTTTAACTACTAATATTAGCCATCTGCATAATCATTTTATAGAACATAAAAATGACCATCATAGTCGCCGGGGTCTATTACGTATGGTTTCAAAACGCCGTAAACTGCTAGAATACTTAAAAAACAAAGATAGAGTACGTTATACCAACCTTATTGAACGTCTAGATCTTCGTCATTAATTTAGTAGTAATTTTTAAGGATATTTTAGGAGAAGCAACATTAATACGGCGTAAGATCAGCTTTATCCTTTAAGATTTAATCGTGATTGTATTCTGGATTTAAAGAATAGACACGAACTTTTAAATAAGGAAATTATTTTGCTAAATCAGATTGTTTGCAAGTTTCAATACGGTTCTCATACCGTAAAAATAGAAACTGGACTAATGGCCCGACAGGCTACTGCTGCAGTTATGATAACTATGGAAGATACAGCAGTTTTTGTAGCTGTTGTAGGCGCCAAACAAGAAAAAACAGGACACAGTTTCTTTCCGTTAACAGTGAATTATCAAGAACGAACTTACGCTGCGGGACGTTTTCCCGGTGGCTTTTTTCGTCGTGAAGGACGACCTAGTGAAGGCGAAACTTTAATTTCTAGATTAATTGACCGACCTATTCGTCCTTTATTTCCCGAAGGTTTTTTTAATGAAGTACAGATTATTGCTACAGTGGTATCGATTAATCCTCAGATTAGCCCAGATATTGTAGCAATGATTGGAGCTTCAGCAGCGATAAGTCTGTCAGGTATTCCTTTTAACGGTCCTATTGGTGCCGCCAGAGTTGGTTTTATTAATAACCAGTATGTATTAAATCCTACTAAATTAGAACTAACTGAAAGTAGATTAGATCTAGTAGTTGCTGGTACTGCTAATACAGTACTTATGGTAGAATCAGAAGCACAATTACTGAACGAAGATCAAATGCTGGACGCTATAGTATATGGACATAATCAACAACAAGTAGTAATAGACAATATTAATGAATTAGTTGCTAAAGCTGGTAAGCAAAAATGGCAATGGCAGCCACCAGCTATTAATGTTCCCCTAAAAAAGAAGGTTGTAGAACTAGCTGAATCTCGTCTCTGTGAGGCTTACAGCATCACTGAAAAACAAAATCGTTATACAGCTATTGCCGCCATAAAGACAGATACTATAGAAAATTTAAAGTCCCAGGACAAAAATTTAGAAGAAAACGAAATACAAAGTATTTTCTGTAGCATAGAAAAAAATATAGTACGTAGCAGAGTATTACAAGGAAAACCGCGTATCGATGGTCGTGAAAAAAATATGATTCGTAATCTAGATATTAGGATTGGGATCCTACCACGTACTCACGGTTCAGCGTTGTTCACTAGGGGAGAAACTCAAGCACTGGTTACCGTTACGCTAGGAACTGAACGTGATGCACAGAATATTGATGACCTTACAGGTGAAAGAATAGATAGATTTTTACTACACTATAATTTTCCTTTTTATTGTGTGGGTGAAACCGGTATGGTAGGATCGCCAAAACGTCGTGAAATAGGCCACGGACGTTTAGCAAAACGGGGAATTATGGCAGTAATGCCTAATGCCCACGAATTTCCTTATACCATTAGAGTAGTAGCAGAAATAACTGAATCTAATGGTTCTTCTTCAATGGCTTCTGTTTGCGGTGCTTCGCTAGCACTAATGGATGCTGGAGTACCTATCAAAACAGCTGTTGCTGGTATCGCTATAGGTTTGATTAAAGAAGAAGATAATTTTGTTGTATTATCTGATATCATCGGAGATGAAGATCATTTAGGAGATATGGATCTGAAAGTTGCTGGTAGTATTGAAGGTATTACCGCATTGCAAATGGATATAAAAATAGAAGGAATAACACGCAAAATAATGAAAATAGCGCTTGAACAAGCTAAAAGCGCCAGAACTCATATCATTAAAATCATGGAACGGTCTATTAGCTCGCCCCGTTGTAATATTTCTGAATTCGCACCCCGTATTCATACGTTAAAAATTAATCCCAATAAAATAAAAGATTTAATTGGTAAAGGAGGTTCTGTTATTCGCGTGTTAACAGAGGAAACTGGTACAACGATAGAAATTGAAGATGACGGTACTGTAAAAGTTGTAGCTATTAGCAATGATAAAGCTCACCACGCTATTCGTCGTATTAAAGAAATTACTTCTGAAATAGAAGTAGGACGTATTTATAATGGTAAAGTTGCTCGTATAGTTGATTTTGGAGCTTTTGTTGTTCTAAGTGGTGGCAAAGAAGGTTTAGTACATATATCTCAAATAGTAGATAAACGTGTAGAAAAAGTTACTGATTATCTTGAATTAGGACAAGAAGTTCCTGTTAAAGTTATTGAAGTAGACCGTCAGGGTCGTGTTCGCCTAAGTATCAAAGAAGCCAGTGTTTAAAATAAAAATACACATAAAAGCTAACTTTTTTAGAAAAAATTTTATTTAATAGAAAAAAATACAATACATTTAAAAATGAGACACGCGTACAATGTCTAAAGTAGAAACATCTTTTTCCGATTTGGGGCTTAAAGCTCCTATTCTTAAAGCACTGGAAGATCTTGGTTATGAAAAACCATCACCAATACAGTCTGCTTGTATTCCGCAGCTGTTAGCTGGACGTGATGTCCTAGGTATGGCTCAAACAGGTAGCGGGAAAACTGCTGCTTTTTCTTTACCGTTGTTACAAAATATTAATCCAGAATTAGCTGCACCACAGATATTAGTTCTAGCTCCTACTAGAGAATTAGCAGTACAGGTAGGGGACGCCTGTATATATTTTGCTAAGTATATAACAGGTGTTAATATAGTTTCTTTATACGGAGGGCAACGTTATGACTTACAATTACGCGCCCTGCGCTATGGTCCCCAAGTTGTTGTTGGTACTCCAGGACGCTTATTAGATCATTTAAAAAGAGGGACTCTAAATCTATCGAATTTAAATGGATTAGTGCTAGATGAAGCGGATGAAATGTTGCGAATGGGGTTTATAGAAGATGTAGAAAATATTCTCTCTCAGATACCAGCTAAACATCAAACTGCTTTGTTCTCAGCTACTATGCCCGAAGTAATTCGTAGAATTACGCGACGTTTTATGAATAATCCATATGAAGTACGGATTCAATCTAGTGTAAATACCTGTCCAGATATCAATCAATGCTATTGGATAGTTCAAGGAGGAATACGCAAAAATGAAGCTTTGGCTCGTTTTTTAGAAGCAGAAGATTTTGATGCAGCTATTATATTCGTGCGTACTAAAAATGCCACATTGGAAGTAGCCGAAGCGTTAGAAAAAAACGGTTATAATAGTGCTGCTCTCAATGGTGACATGAATCAAACATTACGAGAACAGACATTAGATCGTTTGAAAAAGGGTCGTTTAGATATACTGATAGCTACTGATGTCGCTGCACGGGGACTAGATGTTGATCGTATTAGTTTGGTAGTAAACTACGATATTCCGCTAGATTCTGAATCTTATGTTCATCGTATCGGACGTACCGGTCGTGCGGGACGAACTGGTAGGGCACTATTATTTGTAGAAAACAGAGAACGACGTCTATTGCGTAATATTGAACGTCTCATGAAACTGAGAATAAATGAAGTAAAACTACCTACTCCAGAAATGTTAAGTAGCCGTAGGTTAGCTAATTTTGCAGATAAAGTACAAAATCAGCTAGAAAGTAATGATCTAAATATGTATCGCGCACTGTTAGCCAAATTACAACCGGCGGAAGAGTTAGATATGGAAACTTTAGCTGCAGTATTGTTGAAAATGGCCCAAGGAGAACGTCCCCTGATATTACCACAACATAATAATATTAAACGTCGTAATCGCATACGACGTAATTTTAGAGATCGTAAGTATAGTGTTGAAGTTCCTCGGGATAATATTTCCAATAAAAAATAAATTATCTCGTTTTCAAAATTAGAGCACTTATAAATAAAATTTAAAACAGATTTTATCTGTCATTAAGATTGCGCATCTAATATAAATGAAAACCAGAAGCTACTGGTTATTACAACATATGGTAATTATGCAATGGACACTAAGGTGTCCAAAAGTTATAAAAAAGAAATAGTAATTAAATTATCCAATTGTTTGTATCTTACTCACTGCCACCAACAGATCATCTTTAATAAGAAAATGTAGTACATAGTATGTTGCTAACTAAATAACAAATAATACCTGAACAAATAATGATGCTTTCAGAAAAAGTATGCTGTCATGGTTAGGTATAAAAGAAGCTATGCGTAATTTTGATGGAATATCCTAACGCCACATTTAGCTTATTTTTCGTGCAATAATGTAGCCAAAAGTGAGCTATGGTGCTGGATAAGTAATAATTATTGAATTTATTAATTAAATTAATGACTAGTAGTTACTAACTATATTATAATAGTTATTCATATATTTCTTTCTGTAAAAGAAGTAGAAACTAAACTATAGCATTCAACAATAGTGCTGAGATTAATTTATTATGGCCAAAATAGCTAAACATACTTTTGCATGTAATCAATGCGATACAACTTATCTTCGTTGGCAAGGGCAATGTACTGTATGTTATGCCTGGAATTCTATTACTGAGATTCTCTTTAATTCTACTAACTCAGCAGTAAGCCAAGATCAGTTTAGCGGTTATGCTGGAAATAACCGCGTAAATAAAATACAAAAGCTATCGGAAATCAATATCGAAGATATTCCTAGATTTTCAACAGGTTTTAAAGAACTTGATCGTGTGCTAGGTGGAGGTATAGTGCCAGGTAGCGTTATTTTAATTGGAGGTAACCCTGGAGTAGGAAAAAGCACACTTCTAATGCAAACACTCTATAATATTACTGCTAACATGAATACTCTATACGTAACTGGTGAGGAATCATTGAAACAGGTGGCACTGCGTGCACACAGAATTAATTTACCTATCAGAGATATAAGTATCTTATCAGAAACTAGCATTGAAAAAATTTGCATAAAAGCTTTGCAGAAAAAAATTAAATTAATAATAATTGATTCAATTCAAGTAATGCATATGACAAATTTACAATCTTTACCAGGTAGCGTTACTCAAATAAGGGAATCAGCTGCTTACTTAACACGATTTGCAAAAACAAAAGATGTTGCTATTATTATAGTTTATCATGTGACTCAAAATGGATCTTTAGCTGGTCCCAAAATGCTTGAACATTGTATAGATTGTTCTATTATGTTAAATAGAGATTCTGATTCTAGTATACTAACACTACGTAGCCATAAAAACAGATTTGGAGCAATAAATGAGCTGGGATTGTTTACAATGACCGCACATGGATTGTGTGAAATTAGTAATCCATCAGCTATTTTCTTAACCAGCGGGGAAATAACATCTGGAAGCAGCGTAATGGTAGTATGGAAAGGTACTCGACCGCTACTAGTAGCGATTCAAGCGTTAATAGATAACTCAATCATAATAGAAAATCCTCGTATAGTAACTGTAGGATTAGAGAAAAAAAATAGACTAGCAATTTTGTTAGCGGTACTACACCGTCACGGAGGATTGCAAATAGCAGATAAAAATTTGTTTATTAATGTAGTTGGCGGGATAAAAATTCATGAAACCAGCGCTGATTTAGCGCTTATGTTAGCGATAATCTCTAGTATGAGAGACTGTCCTTTACCGAAAGATCTAGTTACATTCGGTGAAATAGGTATCGCAGGAGAAATTCGCCCAGTACCTAGTGGTCCTGAAAGAATTCAGGAGGCTTTTCAACATGGTTTTCAACGTGCTATTGTGCCACAGGAAAATGTACCTAAAAAAAATACCACAGATATGCAGATTTTTGGGGTAAAAAAAATAACTGATGTGCTATCAATACTAGAAAAAATATAAAATAATAATAATTAAAAGTTTCTTATTCTACTTTTATTTATGGGTCGTGTAGGATTCGAACCTACGACCAATTGATTAAGAGTCAACTGCTCTACCAACTGAGCTAACGACCCCATTTATATATAAATATCTTAATTTAACACATATGTCAAATATATTGGTAATTATTTACCAATACAAAAACTAGAAAAAATTTTTTTCAGCAAATCATTCGAACTAAATTCTCCTGTAATTTCACTAATTATTTGTTGCGCTAACCGTAATTCTTCAGCTAATAGTTCACAAGAAAATGCATTCAATAATTGTTCTTTTCCTTGAAGTAAATGTTTTCCAGTATTTTTTAGTGCTTCTAGATGACGGCGCCGCGCTAAAAATTTTCCTTCAGTGCTACCAGCAAAACCAATACTTTGCTTTAGGTGTTCCCGCAATAAATTTATACCTATATTGTATTTTGCTGAAATAGTTATGATTGAGTAATTGTTTATTTTTTTTATACCAATTTTTTCTCCGGTAAGATCAGCTTTATTTCTAATTATAGTGACCGTTATACTAGATGGTATGCGTGCTATAAATTTTTGTATTGTGATAATATCACTAGGTGTAGTTTTAGTACTATCTAAAATTAATAATACATGATCTGCCTGTTTAATTTCACGCCAAGCACGCTCAATACCAATTTTTTCTACTTCATCTTCTGATTCTTGTAAACCAGCGGTATCTATTATATGCATAGGAATACCGTTTAGATGAATATCTTCATGCAAGATATCGCGTGTCGTACCTGCAATTGCAGTTACAATTGCTACATCACGCCCAACTAAAGTATTTAGTAGGCTAGATTTACCAACATTGGGTTTACCAGCAATGATTACTTTAATACCTTCACGTAAAATACATCCATGATGAGCTTCGTCGATTATCGTATTAAGTTTAGTAATAATATCGTTTATACTTGATTCTATTTTACTCTTGGAAATAAAATCAATGTCTTCATCTGGAAAATCAATAGTAGCTTCAACAGCTATGCGCAAATTAGTCAGCATTTCTACTAATTCATGAATACGAATAGAAAACTTGCCTTGCAATGATTTGAACGCAGATCTTGCTGCTTGAACTGAACTAGCCTCTATAAGGTCAGCAATAGCCTCTGCTTGAGCAAGATCTAACTTGTTATTTAGAAATGCACGTTTAGAAAACTCTCCTGGATGAGCAATCCGTACTTTAGGAAGCGATAGAATTTGTTGCAATAGCATATCTAATATTATAGGACCACCGTGACCCTGTAATTCTAAAATATCTTCACCAGTAAAAGAAAAAGGACCTGGAAAAAAAATAGCAATACCTTGATCTATAGGAGTGCCGTTACTGTCGTAAAATGGTAAATATTCAGCTTGTCGTGGACTGGGCAATTTACCCAATAATCTGTTGGCTACAGATGTAACTAAAGGTCCAGAAACACGCAAAATACCTATTCCCCCACGTCCTGGCGGTGTAGCAATAGCAGTGATAGTATCTGTACTCATATAAATTTTATATATTAAATAATCCCGCGTTTTTCAAGTAAACGATAAATAATATTTTGCTGCAAATTATAATTTCTATAAAGTGGTTTATCATATCGCTCTAATGTTAGTTTTTGTTGCTACATTGAAGTATACTGTAATAATGTAGCTAGCGTACAATAAAAATTATGATAATAATAGAGCCAAAAAAGTAGAATTATAGATAAATTTAATAGTTTCTGAACAAGAATAAGTAATGCATGGAATTTTATTTTGCTACCAGCTTTAAAGTTTGGTAGCCTAGCTGGAAAAATTTTCCTTGATTGTTAGTTTTAGGTAAAAAAGAAACTTTTTAAGTTAACCAAACAATATTAGTTGTATTATTGATATTATAAGAATAATAAATTATCAGCGTATAAATGTTTCATACCATCGTAAATTACATAAGTAAATATTTATGAGTCTCTTTTATAAAAAAGAGTCTATGGCGAATACATTTGTTCTTTTGAAGATTAGTTATTGTAAAAAAAATTTTTTCATCTCCAAAAGATGAGTATTGATGCTTTTATATTACAAACAAGTAGTCATCTGCATCTGGTCAAGTAACGCTCAAATTAGCGACGATAATGATCGTTCCATACTTTATCTAATATTTCTATTATGGTATGATTATTAATCTGGGTAAAGTCTTTTTTAGTAAAAACTATAAAATCCATTGTAAGCAAATTATGCTGTTTCAGGCGAAAACTTTCGCGTATTAAACGTTTAATTCTGTTGCGTTCATGGGCTTTTTTTATATATTTTTTGGCTATAGTAAAACCTAATCGGGGATGACCTAATGTATTCAAGCGACTAATAATAATAATATCCTGCATTCCACCAAACTGGTGATGGTTTTTAAATACACTTCTAAAATCATTAGAAGTTAACAACCTTAATTTACGGGGAAAAGCTAGATTAATCACTTAATAGTAAGTATTTTTATTTAGAAGAAACAGTTAAACATAAACGTCCTTTAGCACGTCGTCTTGCTAAAATATGACGCCCGTTTTTATTTGCCATACGAATTCTAAAACCATGGGTACGATTACGTTTTAATACTGACGGTTGGAAAGTGCGTTTCATAGCGATCTCTACCTAAATTTATATAAAATATAAATAATTATCGACAACTAAATTCTATTTATAGAATAGAATTATTCTAATAACTATATAATATTAAGTCAATTTACATGTATATCTTAGCATACCCCATTTTATTATAAATAAATAACCAAATCACCATAGCTAACAATTAAATAGATTATTATTTTCTCAAATAAATTTGATACTCAAGATAATACTACAAACATGAAGAAATTTTCAATTAATACTATTAGTAGTACTTTTCAAAGCATTGCTAATAGCTCTAAACAATGAATACTTTTAGTAAACAGCATACTACGGTACTATATGTTTGTAGAAAAAACTTAGCCGTTGGAAAAAAACTATGAAATTTATCATCAAACGTGAGCATTTGCTCAAGCCTCTGCAACAAGTAAGCAACACATTGGGGGTTAAGCGTCCTATTTTTCCTATTTTAAATAACCTTCTATTACAGTTAATTAAAAATAGTTTGCTATTAACTGGTACTGATTTAGAAATAGAAATAGTAGCTAAAGTCGTACTGAATAATTTTTATGAAACAAATATAGCTACCACTGTACCAGCACGTAAATTTTTTGATATTTGCCGAGGTCTACCAGCAGAATCAGAGATCGAAGTAACATTAGAAGGTAAAAGAATATTAATTTTATCTGGTCGTAGCCGTTATTTACTTTCTACACTACCTGCAATAGAGTTTCCAACTTTAGATTATTTACAAAAAATTTTAGTACAATTTAATATTAAACAGTCAATTTTGAAACAATTAATTGAGTCAACTCAATTTTCTATGGCACATCAAGATGTACGTTATTACTTAAACGGTATGTTATTTGAAACTGAAGGAGATACATTACGTGCTGTGGCTACAGACGGTCACAGATTAGCCATGTGTGTAGTACCCGTAGTAATAGACAATATTTTGCCATTCCATTCTGTTATTATACCACGTAAAAGTATATTAGAGTTAGTACGCATACTAGATAGTAATAGTGATAAGCCAGTAAAAGTGCAAATTGGTAGTAATAATATCCGTCTCAGCTTCAGTAATTATAGGTTTACTTCAAAACTAATTAACGGTAGTTTTCCTGATTATCGTCGCGTATTTCCCAAAAATACTGATAAAAACATTGAAATAAACTGTGATGCTCTGAAAAAAGCTCTTACACGAGCAGCTATTCTCTCCAATGAGAGATTTTATGGTGTCAGGTTATATCTGAGTACTAACAAATTAAAAATTACTGCTAATAATCCTAAACAAGAAGAAGCAGAAGAGATTCTTGATGCTACCTATCATGGTAGTGAAGTAGAAATTTGTTTTAATGTTAATTATGTACTTGATGTGCTCAATGCTTTGAAAGGTGATATAGTACAAATATTACTCACAGATGGAATTTCTAGTATTCAAATGATAGATAATGCTGCTAATAATAACCAAGTATCTGCTATTTATATAATTATGCCGATACGGTTATAACTATTGTCTATTAATAATAAAATTTTCTAGTTTAGAAGTGGGTCAGGTTTGAAACCACCTGTTTGTTAACAGATAGTTAGGAAACATTAAATAATAAAAAATACCAGTATGGGTGAAAGTACTCTTTCTGCGCCTCAGTAATCCAATGAGTATGCACTCAACATAAATTTGAAAAATTTCTATACTTTTTAGTATAATTTATTAGGTATATTTTACAAACGAAACTTTCTTATGGAGTATAGAGAATAGACATCGCACAATCTACTTGCTACTTACGGACAGAACAACATAGTTCCTTTTTATTATAGCTATAACTAACATAGAAATGTTCTTAAATTTTACATAAGATGATTAAACAAGAACCATGCCGGGAATAAACCATTCACTACGTGAATTGAGTAATTCCTGTACTGACATTACTTTTTTACTATCAGGCTGCAGTTTAGTTAATGTTAGTATTCCATCACCAGTAGTAATATGGATGCCGTCTTTATCAACAGCAAAAATGGTTCCTGGTAAAAAATCACCAGCTGTCTGTAATTGCTTATTAACTCTAGCAGCCCATACTCTAATATAATGTCCAGAAATTATAAAATAACTTATAGGCCAAGGATTAAAAGCTCTAATACAGCGCTCAATCTGAATTGCTGATAAGCTCCAGTCTATTCTGGCTTCTTCTTTATTTATTTTAGAAGCATAGGAAATAAGTTCATTATTTTGTGGTTCAGCCGTAATGTTGCCAGAGATAAATAATTCTAAAGTGGTTAGCAGTGCATTAGACCCAATAATTGCTAATTTAGTAGATAATGAAGCGCTCGTATCGTCAGGTTGTATAGGACATATAGTCCTATACAACACAGGACCAGTATCAATACCAGCATCCATCTTGATAATAGTTACGCCAGTTATCTGGTCACCAGATAATAATGCTCTCTGAATAGGCGCTGCCCCGCGCCATCGCGGTAATAGTGACCCGTGTACATTAATACATCCTAATTTTGGAATATCTAAAATTGCTTTTGGTAGAATCATACTATAAGCTACTACAATTAGAATATCTGCATTTAACTCTGCTAGACAACGTTGAACTTCAAATGTTTGCAGTGAAAAAGGCTGAAATACTGGCACATTATATTTTTCTGCTAACTGCTTAACTGGGCTTAGAGTAAATCTATTTCTCTGTCCAGCAGGACGATCTGGTTGAGTTAAAACACCGATTAAATTATGTTTAGTATGCATTAGCGCATTTAAATGACACGCAGCAAAATAAGGTGTACCAGCAAAGATAATACGTAAAGAATAGAACACAATAATTCCTAAATTTATATTATTTTTCTATAAAAAAAATTAAATATCTATCAGCGCGCGCTAGTTTGATTAAAATCATACGCTGATGTTTTTAACGTCTACAAATAATCGATAAACAATCTACCAATTAGGTGGTCTATTTCATGTTGGATGCAAATAGCAAGAAGAGCTTCAGCTTCTAAATTAAAAATTTTCCCGTTTCTATCTAAAGCCAACAATTTTATTTTTTCATATCGTGAAACAAAACCATTAAAACCTGGAATAGACAAACAACCTTCCTCAATTCCTATTCTTCCACTTGTTTTTAATATTTCTGGATTTATTAGTACTAAACTATGATCTCTATTTTTAGAGATATCAATCACAATTATCCTCTGATGAATATCAACTTGGGTAGCTGCTAGACCTATACCATCTGTAGCATACATAGTTTCAAACATATCATCTACTATGTTTCTAATAGTGTCATTAATTTCAACAACTGGTTGAGCAATTTTTCGTAGTCGCCAGTCAGGGTAATGTAATACTTGCAGTAATGCCATAATAGTAGTCTAAATCTGTATATCAGTAAGTATTTCAAATTATAAACATTTATAAGTATAATTTACAATCTTCTTGAGTAAATTATCGAGTATTGTATCTAGTACAAATCAAATAACTACTTGACATAAAAAAATCCTATATTAGAATGAAATTCTATTCTTTAAAGAGAAAATATATCTAAATTAATTAGTATTTATCATTTGTCCCCTTCGTCTAGTGGCCTAGGACACTGCCCTTTCACGGCGGCAACAGGGGTTCGAACCCCCTAGGGGACGGACATGGACATTACATTATCTAAGTTAATTGATATAGTTTCGTTTGCATAACGAAATTACGAACTATTTTACTCGAGATAGATATTCATTAGAACGAGTATCTACTTTAATAAGTTCGCCAACCTTAACAAATAACGGTACTTTAACTATAGCTCCAGTAGTTAAAGTAGCTAGTTTACCACTAGTACCGATAGTATTGCCTTTTATACTTGGATCAGTTTTTATAATTTTTAATTCTACAAATTTAGGCGGAGTTACAAGAATTACTTTATTATTCCACAAAGTAATAACACACTCAGTTTGTTCTACCATCCATTTGATGTTGTTACCAATTACTTTAATATTAACTGCTAGTTGTTCAAAATTTAGGTTATTCATAAAATACCAAAATTTACTATCATTATATAGATAAATAAAATTGATATCAATTACATCGGCAATTTCTACTAAGCTACCAGCTTTCAATACTTTTTCTATCAATTTTCCAGAAATTAATTTCCGCAGACGAACTCTGTTAAAAGCTTGACCTTTTCCAGGATTTACGAATTTATTGTCAATAATTGAGCATGGCTCTCCATCAAACATAATTTTAATACCGCAACGTAATTCTTTTGTACTATAATAATATGCCATTGGTAGTTCTCTACTTTCAAACGTAAACTAATACGCCTTTTCTAGAAGAAAAGTTACCGAAACTAAATAATTGGGATAAATTAATTCCTTTTCTATAATTCAACAATTTATGCTGCTACCCAGCAACGAGTTAGTAGGTAGTTACGCAATTGTCACTACTAACCTAAAATAGGTAACTAAAAAAAGTTATTGCTTCTAATTTAACAGTACAAAAACTAACCCCCCAACTTAGGGGGGTTAGCATAACCAATGATAATCTAATATATTTTATATAGATGATTACATCATTTAATAATTACATCATCCCGCCATTACCCATACCGCCGTTTGCACTTCCCATATCAGGTTTTTCTTCTTTGGGTAAGTCGGTAACCATACATTCAGTGGTTATCATTAAACCTGCTATAGAAGCAGCATACTGTAATGCAGAACGTGTTACTTTAGTTGGATCTAATATTCCCATTTCTATCATATTACCGTACTCTTCTGTAGCAGCATTATAACCGATATCACCATTACTAGATTTTACTTTATTTGCAATAACTGAGGGCTCTTCACCGGCGTTAGCAACAATCTGACGCAGTGTTGATTCCATAGCTCTGCGTGCTACTTTAATACCAACGTTCTGATCTTCATTATCACCGCGAAGTTCAGCTATACTGTTAGCTACGCGAATTAGTGCTACACCACCTCCAGCTACCACTCCTTCTTCTACTGCGGCGCGAGTTGCATGTAAAGCATCTTCTACACGTGATTTTTTCTCTTTCATTGCTACTTCAGTTGCAGCACCAACTTTAATAACAGCAACACCTCCAGCTAATTTAGCTACACGCTCTTGTAATTTTTCCCGATCGTAATCAGAAGTAGCTTCATCGCGCTGTTGGTTGATTTGTGCAACACGACTACTAATAAGAGCTTTATTACCCATACCATCTATAATAGTAGTTGTATCTTTAGTAATCACAACACGTTTTGCTTGCCCCATATCTTCTAACTTAGACTTTTCTAGTTCTAGACCAATTTCTTCAGATATAACAGTACCAGAAGTTAAGATAGCAATATCTTGCATCATAGCCTTACGTCGATCACCAAATCCAGGAGCTTTTACAGCGGTAACTTTAACAATACCACGCATGGTATTTACTACTAATGTAGCCAGGGCTTCACCTTCAACGTCTTCAGCAATAATCAACAACGGTTTTCCTGCTTTAGCAACAGCTTCTAGCACAGGTAACATTTCTCTGATATTGGAGATTTTTTTATCAACAAGCAAAATAAATGGATTGTCTAATTCAACGATACCAGTTTCTGGCTTATTAACAAAATACGGAGAAAGATAACCACGGTCAAATTGCATTCCTTCAACTACGTCTAATTCATCCTGAAGACCGGAACCTTCTTCTACAGTTATAACGCCCTCTTTACCTACTTTTGCCATAGCTTCAGCTATTAAAGTACCCACTGTTTCATCAGAATTAGCTGATATAGTACCAACCTGAGCTATAGCTTTTGAATCAGAGCAAGGTACGGACAGTTTTCTTAGTTCTGCAACTGCGGCAATAACAGCTTTGTCGATACCACGCTTTAAATCCATAGGATTCATACCAGCAGCCACTGCTTTAAGACCTTCATTAACAATAGATTGAGCTAATACTGTTGCAGTAGTAGTTCCATCTCCGGCTGCGTCATTTGCTTTAGAAGCAACCTCTTTTACCATTTGGGCGCCCATGTTTTCGAATTTATCTTCTAGCTCAATTTCCCGTGCAACAGAAACGCCATCTTTAGTAATAACTGGAGCACCGAAAGATTTATCTAGTACTACATTACGACCTTTAGGTCCTAGGGTTACTTTAACTGCGTCAGCCAAAACATTTACGCCGCGAAGCATTTTTACGCGAGCGTCATTACCAAATTTTACATCTTTAGCTGTCATTTCTATATTTCCTTGGAATTCGTTTAGTTCAGATAATTACTCATGAATTAGAATTAGTCTTCAACAATAGCTAAAATATCGCTTTCTGACATAATTAATACTTCATCATTGTCGATTTTTTCTACCTTCACGCTATATCCGTCGTTGAAAATCACGATGTCGCCAACCTTTACGTCCAGCGCCTTTACTTCGCCGTTTTCCAGAATACGACCCCGACCTACAGCAAGTACTTTACCTCTGGTAGACTTCCCTGCTGCAGAACCGGTTAGCACTATGCCACCAGCAGATTTAGCTTCAATTTCTTTACGCTTGACAATAACGCGATCATGTAATGGACGAATTTTCATTAATAGCTCCCCTTTAAGAAAGTCTGTCTCATCAATTTTTATGAGATGAATGCCAGACACGATGTTATGTCTGACCTCATACTAATTATAATGGGGTCGTTCAATTAGGCTTCAAGGGGGAAAAAATTTTTTCTCATTCAAGCGATCGAAATTTATCCATAGCATTTATTATTTTTAAAAATTTTCTTCAAAAAAATAATTTTTTAGGTATTGCTCTTTATCTAGAGCGTATTGCAAAACATTAAAAAAAAATTTTTAATGCTATTAAAGTAACTGTTAATTAGCAATTAAATATACTTTAAAATTAATACAGTATATTTATAATTACTAAAAATTATCATCAAGTTACTAGAAACATAAAAAATAATACTTATTTCAGATAAGCAACTTTGACTCAATATTAGTTTTAGCTTTTATCTACAGTAAGCAGTTCTCATTTATTAAATAAAAAATTTTTTAGTATTTGTTATTTGAAGATATTTATCAAACAGAAAAAATTTCATATATATTTTTAAAG
Organism: Candidatus Mikella endobia; assembly: GCF_900048045.1. GTDB lineage: Bacteria > Pseudomonadota > Gammaproteobacteria > Enterobacterales > Enterobacteriaceae > Mikella > Mikella endobia. Next base: position 69,136 of record NZ_LN999831.1, read on the forward strand.
TATTGCAGAAAGCAGATATTATACAAAAAGTGTCAGTGTAGAAAATTATAGTAGAGGAACGTTTATTTTTTATAAGCTAAAACTATTACAATTACAGTATTAAAAATTAATAATTATAAAACGAAGAATAATAGTTAGTTTCTTATCTGAAGAATCAGAATAGGTTCTATGAAAATTATTAAAGTTATAAACAGCGCTAATAAATAAACTATAAATCTTAATTGGAATCTAAATATAATTTTTGTATTTTTTGTTTCATAATCCAGAACGGATAAGGGTAAATTGCCACTATCAAAGTAGCAACCAACTATCACTTTTTTTCAGAAGAAAACAAACGTAAGCTAAGCTAGTACAAAAATTACTTAACATAATTATGGGAATTTATTTTCTAGATAATTTTTACGTATAAGTGATGATAATAAAAATGTTTCTCTTTTAGAAGAAATATAAAAAGCAAACAATAAATAACAGCAAACTTGTTAGAAGAACAGCAATATGATAAACAATTATAATTGTTAGTAAGTACGAGAAATTTATTATTAAATAGAAAAACTGATCTAATTTATTAGTTTTATTACTAAATATTTACAATTGCCGCATAAGAATAATATTTAAAAATAGTCTTAGGGGCTAAAGGAAACCGATAATTATGTCAATTAAAGTGCTACCACCACATATTGCTAATCAAATTGCAGCCGGAGAATTAGTTTATCGACCGTCGTCGGTAGTAAAAGAAATTATTGAAAATAGTCTTGATGCTGGAGCTACAAAAATTATCATTCAGATCTATCGCGGAGGTACGAAATGTATTCGTATCAGAGATAATGGAAGCGGTATAGCTAAAGATGAACTAACGATAGCGCTACAACGCTATTCAACCAGCAAAATAACCAATATGAAAGATATTGAAAACATCACCAGCATGGGATTTCGCGGGGAGGCACTAAATAGTGTCAGCTCTGTATCACGTTTAACACTAACTTCACGTACTACCTCACAGAACGAAGCTTGGCAAGTATATTCTGAAGGAAGTGAATTTGCAGTAACATTGAAACCAGTATCTCATCCAGTAGGAACAACAATAGAAGTATTAGATTTATTTTATAATATGCCAGTACGTCGTAAATTTATGCAGAATGAAAGAATAGAATTTACATATATTGATGAAATTATTCGTAGGATTGCACTAACAAGATGTGACGTAACATTTATTTTACAGCATAATGGTCAAATAGTACGTCAATACTTAGCTATTAGTCATCAAAGTCAACATCAGCGCAGAATGATTAAACTGTGTGGTACAGCATTTATTGAAAACTCATTAGAAATAGATTGGCAACATAGTAATATAGCTATTAAAGGATGGATCACTAATACAACAGATAAAAATATACATATGCAGTATATTTATGTAAATAATAGAATCCTATTCTATCATCAATTAATTAACAACGCTATCCTACAAGCTTATCAGGAAAAATTTACTAGTACGCAACATTTGAATTTTGTATTGTTTCTAGAGATAAATCCTAATCAAATAGATATTAATATCCACCCGAATAAAAATCAAATACTCTTTTATCCAAGAAGGCTCATACATGACTTTATCTACCAAGCAGTTGTTATTGCTTTACAGAATAAAAACTTACCTTTAAGAGAAAAAATTAAAAATATCAATACGCGCCCTGCAGCTGGTGAGAATTATTTTTCTAATCCTGATAATAAAAATCATAATTTGTCTAATAAATCAACAATAATACCACAAGCATCGCAAAAAGAACAACGTTCTATTTTAGAACAGCAACTACATTTAAGAAATTGTATAACTTTAGTTGAAGAAAACAAATCTGGTAACGTTTGTAATACTAAAATTAAAGTGCCCACCACTATAGCTAAACCAGATATAATCTCTAGTACTAATTATAGTTTTGGCCGTATATTAACTTTAATAGCACCCTGTTATTTACTAATAGAATCAAATAAAAACAACCTAGCGTTGCTATCCCTATCTGTTACAAATAAATGTTTAATAGAGTACAAACTAAAAACTGGTATTATAGATGATACGCTACGCTCTCAACCATTATTTCTTCCTTTAAGTATTAATTTATGCAATGAAGAAATAAAATTGCTTAAATATTATCAGTTGGTATTGAAAAAAATAGGTATTTTATTAGAAATAGATCATAATAAAGCTATACTTAAAGCAATACCTTTACTATTAAAAAAACATTTTCAAAAAATGTTTCCAAAATTATTAGTTTATTTGCGCAAGAAAAAAGTAACAGTTAAACATCAACAAATTATAATTTGGATAGTGAAAAACTTGCCTAATGAATCAGTAGTATGGAGCTATTACCAAGCAATACAATTGCTTGCAGATATAGAATTACTTTGGCCACAGTGGATAAAAAATACTCTATATCAAATTAGATTTCCATTAAATTTTGAACCAATAATTCAAGCTATAAATAAACAAATAAATAATGAATAAGCTAAATCCTCAGGCGATTTTTTTAATGGGACCTACAGCTTCTGGAAAGACTAAATTAGTAATAACACTATATAAACATCTTCCAGTAGAGATTATTAGCGTTGATTCTGCATTAATATATCGTGGAATGAATATCGGAACAGCTAAACCTAATATAAAAGAAATGGCGTTAGTACCACATCGTCTAATAGATATCCGCGATCCTGTAGATTCTTATTCAGTAGCAAATTTTCGATATGATGCTCTTAAGGAAATGAAAAAAATTACTGAATCAGGTCGGATACCGTTACTAGTAGGTGGAACTATGCTCTATTTTAAAGCGTTACTAGAAGGATTATCTTTACTGCCTCAGGCAAATACTGAAGTACGTTATTACATTACAAATATAGCAAAAATAGTCAGTTGGAATACATTGTATTGGCATTTAAAAAACATCGATACGCTTGCTGCAAATCGTATTCATCCCCATGATCTACAAAGATTATCTCGAGCACTAGAAATTTTTCTTCTTACAGGTAACTCACTTACAGAACTAATAAAACCACAAAGTGAAGTATTAAATTATCGAGTACATTCATTCGCTATGTTACCATTTGACCGTGAATTATTGTATCTGCGTATTGCAAAAAGATTTTATCTGATGTTAGCTACTGGTTTTGAGAATGAAGTAAGTACACTTTTTGCTAGAGGTGATCTTCATAAGGAAATGTCATCTATTCGATGTGTTGGATATCGTCAGATGTGGTCATATATTTCTAATGAAATCAGTTATGATGATATGGTTTTTCGCGGTATTTGTGCTACACGGCAGCTGGCCAAGCGCCAAATAACATGGATCCGTAGATGGACTAATCTTCATGTTTTAGATAGCAATAATCCTGATTATGTGCTTAACAAAATATTAAAAATTATCAGTAGATAAGACTTTTTATTATTTTGTATCATAATAATTTTACATAGATATTTTCTATTTACATAGATCTTTTAAGGAAAACAGAGAATGGTTAATAGGCAATCTTTGCAAGATTCTTTTTTGAAAGCATTGTGTCGGGAACACGTACTAGTTTCTGTTTATTTAGTGAATGGAATTAAATTACAAGGTAAGATTGAATTTTTCGATAAGTTTGTCATTTTATTAAAAAATGCAGTAGTTAGCCAAATGATTTATAAACACGCTATTTCTACTATCGTACCGTTAAATTCCGTGTTTGATTATAATAATTTACTTAGTGATTATTCTGATAGTAATTATTATGTTAGTACTTCTACTACTAAAAGTGATCAAATTAAATAATTTATTTTATGTAACTTGTTAGATATTTAGTTAAGAATATGAGAATACATTTCTCAATTTTTATCTATTCTATCTTTAAAAAAGAGAATTGTAGCTATTATATATATTTTTTAGTCTATTTATTTTTGTTGGTAACTTAATATTAAAAAATATTTACTTAAAATATAGTTTATAAAATCGAGCTTATAGTATGGAATTATCAGATTTATAAAAAAATAACAATCATAAAAGCAAAATTAACTAGTATACTTGATATTGATAAGTTATTTCATAAAATTTAATATAAAATATGCGTAATTATTTTAGGTATTAGTTACTTCTATACTTTACCAGAAATAGAACAGAGCGTAGTTCTCTGTTTATGTAAATTTTTTCCTATACTAAACTGGAAACTTATAGATATTGTAATTGTTATTAATGTGGATCTGTACACTGACATTTGATTAGATGAGAATTTGATACGTGTTGAAATGAACGTCTCGTGTTTTTGATCTCCAAAATGATTAGAGAGCTTTAGCACTCTACGTGGTATGGTATATAGATAATTATTAAAGGTCGTACTGTGAGATATAAATTCTGTTAAAAGTAAATATTCAGCTCAATAATATTAGGATTACTCTTCTTGATGTTAATTTTTAGAATTTTATTCTTCAGAAAGAATTCAAGTTAGTTTTTTACGATGCTATCGTAACGCAAGAAATAAAAAAATAATATTTTAAGCAAAAACGTATACTAATGAAGTATAACTAAATGCTAATTTCCAAGCATACCTTATTTAAGAAATATGTGCCTATAAAATTCGTACCATTTGAAAAGTATAAGGGAAAGTACAAAATTTTGCAAAAATATTGCTGGAATATAAAGAAGTACGAGAAATTATACTAAAAATTTTTTAGATAAAAATTAAACTCTATAGCAAATATTAAGCTCTAATTATTTATGGTAAAGTAAATACAGAAAGTATAAAGCTATATGTTAAAATATGTAATATCCTGTATTCTATGGGTGCTTGTGCGCTCATGAAAATAGCTGCAAGAGTAAGAAGAATGTTATTCTTCTAAGTTTAGAAAGCAATTCTTTAAAATTAATGAATAAATTTGATATTGCTTGAGCTAATCAGTGCGCTACATCTGTCTATTTTCCTTCGCAAGTAATACCTTTCGCTATCTAATGGATTATGTTCATTAAATACGCCAGTATACAGGTTATATGTATGTGTGATATGATCTGCTCAAGGAGATCTTTCTTCTTATAAATTTTATGAAGCTATGATGAATTCCCATGCACGATTAACTTATCACCAAATATATTACTAAAATCAATGAAACAAGCAATTTATAATCCTGAAAATAGTGGTAATTTATGATTAGCGCTGCTGTTCATTTTATCTCTACTATTCATCGTTCTTCAAATATTATACTACACAGAGCTATCAAATATATTCTCTAAAAAATAACAACAACGTTTACTATACTAAAAAATATAGACTCAACAATGCTTAAGCTTAGACAGCAAGGTTCTATGACGAAGCTACCAGTAATATTATTAATTGGTTAAAATGCGACTTTATGCAAGATCATATTAATGAAGTATTTAGTGGTAACGAATTTGATTGTACGCCTTAATGTCTAGTGTATATATTATCAAATGATTATTATTGATGGATCGGGTTTGGTAGGTAAATTCGTATGGATCTCGAGATGCTGTAAAAATTAGTGTGTGTAGGTAGTATATAGAACGATTAATTTCTAATAGAAGTAATCTTCTATAGAGCAAATATAATATATAACACACAGAAGAATAAGCATGATAGAATAATCAATTGGAAATTAATAAAAATTATTGAATGTTTAAAGCAACATTCAATTATATAATTTTATAATAAAATTTCGTTATAACAATAAAAAACCCAACATAGAAATGTTTTCTTTCCTATATGGAAACTTGGGAATAGATAATAAATCTATTAGAGAAAATTAAATTCAAATATCTATAAAAATTTTTATGATAAGAATTATTTACGGTATTCATACTATACAAGCTATCCTCAAACGGAATCCACAGCGTTTTCTAGATATATATTTATTAAAAAATCATAAAAATCATCGATTACATCAGTTAATACAGCAATTAGATAAAAACGGTATTGTTATCAAGATAGCTAGTCGCCAATGGATGGACAAAAAAACTGATGGTGCGGTACATCAAGGTATTATAGCACGTGTATATACTACTGAAATACAATTTCAAGAGAATGATCTTTTAGTTATATTAGCACAACAAACTACTCCGTTGCTGCTTATTTTAGATGGAGTTATTGATCCGCATAATCTTGGGGCATGTCTACGCTGTGCTGATGCTGCAGGAGTACATGCTGTAATAGTACCCAAAAAACGTACAGCTCCGTTGAATGCTACTGCTCAAAAAGTAGCCAGCGGGGCTGCAGAAACTGTTCCCTTAATTCGAGTAACTAATCTGGCACGTACTTTACGTTTGCTAAAAATGCATAATCTATGGATCATTGGTACTGATAATGAAGTAGATCATGATCTATATCAGAGTAAATTAACTAAACCTTTAGCGCTGATTATGGGGGGAGAAAATAAAGGTATGCGTAGCCTAACTCGTAAATATTGTGATGAAATTATCAGTATACCCATGGCTGGTACTGTTTTTTCTCTCAATGTATCAGTTGCAGCTGGTATATGCTTATTTGAAGCTGTAAGGCAGCGAAATAGAAAATAATTAATATTTATTATTAAATTTGCTAAATTAGTTAGCACCAAATTTAGTTAGTTAACTAACTAATAACATTTGTAATATTTTAAAAACTTTAAAAGTAACATGAATATTTTTAATTATCTTATTAAAAATTTTTCATTCTACTATTCAATATATTTGTAATCAGAACTTAGCATATAAAAAGTTAATCTACAGAATATACTCGACTCCAGTTACTTATTTATTAGATACTTCTAGTAAAGAAATATATTCACAGTTGCCAAAAAATATTTTTTTATAATTTTCATTAATATACAATGACATTAGCTAATAAATATTATTTTAACTTTACTTTAAGTAAATGATATTTTATCATATTTATTATTTAATAATTAAAATAATATCTTACCTATTGTAAGAATTATATGTCAAATAAAAGTAAACAAAAAGTAATTGTAGGTTTATCCGGCGGAGTAGATTCTTCTGTTTCAGTTTGGTTATTACAACAACAAGGCTATCTGGTAGAAGGCCTATTTATGAAAAATTGGGAAGAAGATGATAATGATAAATATTGTAATGTAGCAAATGATCTTATTGATACCCAGATTATCTGTGATAATTTAGGTATTATATTGCATACTGTAAATTTTGCTGCTGAATATTGGGATAAAGTTTTCTTGAAATTTATTTCCGAATATCAAAATTTCAGAACTCCTAATCCAGATATATTGTGTAATAAAGAAATTAAGTTTAAAACATTTTTAGAATTTGCTACTGAAGATTTAGGAGCTGATTTCATTGCTACAGGCCATTATGTACGTCGATATGACGATCTCAATGGTAAAATAAAGCTACTTCGTGGTATAGATAAAAATAAAGACCAGAGTTATTTTTTATATACATTAAATTATACACAGCTTTCACGTTGTTTATTTCCTGTAGGAGAACTAGTAAAACCAGAAGTACGGCGTCTCGCCTCTAAACTTCGTCTAGTAACAGCTACAAAAAAAGACTCTACTGGTATCTGTTTTATAGGAAAACGAAAATTTCGCCAGTTTTTAGAACGTTATTTACCACCAGTACCGCAGGGTGCTATTGTTTCTGTTGAAGGTCAACAAGTAGGTTATCATCAAGGTCTTATGTATTATACTCTAGGTCAGCGTAAAGGATTAGGCATTGGTGGAATAAATAAAGGCAATGAATCTCCATGGTATGTTGTGGATAAAGATATTAAAAATAATAAGCTTATTGTCGCTCAAGGACACCAGCATCCGAGACTAATGTCTACTAATTTTGTTACTAATCAGTTACATTGGGTAGATCAAAAACCGCTTACAGAAACACTTTATTGTACAGTTAAAACTCGTTATCGTCAACCGGATATCGATTGTATTATCAAACCTTTATCTAACTGTAGTTTACAAGTTATTTTAAAGCATCCAATAGCTGCTGTTACTCCAGGTCAATCTGCTGTTTTTTATTTAGAAGAATGTTGTTTAGGTGGGGGTATAATTGAATCTTCTACTTAATAAGTAAGAAAAATAATTAGTATTTAGTAATCAAAAATAATAACATTAATTCATAACACTTATAAAAGTACCTTAAAAATAAGGATTATAGTACTAGCAGTGAGTAAGTATTTGTTAATAGATAATATCCATGAATACTGATAACATTTTCAATGTAAATCAATTGCATGAAGGTCAACTAATAGTGCATATGGAACACGGAGTAGGTCGCTATGATGGGATGACTATAATTGAAACTAGGGGTATTAAAGCAGAATATGTGATTCTAACATATGCTGATAATGATAAACTTTACGTTCCAGTATATTCATTACATCTTATTAGCAACTATGATGGTTGTATTGATAATGTGCCATTGCATAAACTAGGTAGCGATGTTTGGAAACGAGTACGAAAAAAAGCAGTTGATAAAGTACGAGATGTAGCATCAGAGCTTCTTGATATTTATGCTCAACGTACTATTAAAAATGGTTTTTCTTTTTCTTATAATAAAAAAAAATATCAATTATTCTGCAAACAATTTCCATTTGAACTTACTAGTGATCAATGTAAAGTTATTAATGAAGTTTTGAGTGATATGTGTAAACCTATTGCCATGGATCGTTTAATTTGTGGTGATGTTGGCTTTGGTAAAACCGAGATAGCAATGCGCGCTGCATTTTTAGCCATTGAAAATCACAAACAAGTTGCTGTATTAGTACCTACTACGCTGCTAGCACAACAACATTTTGACAATTTTATAGAAAGATTTGCAAATTTTCCAGTACATATTGAAATGATTTCTCGTTTTCGCAGCACCAAAAATAGAAATCAAGTATTAGATCATACAGCTCAAGGTAAAGTAAATATTTTAATTGGTACCCATATACTACTACAAAATAAAGTAAAATGGCATAATTTAGGATTACTCATTCTTGATGAAGAACATCGATTTGGAGTACTTCATAAAGAGCACATAAAATCAATTTATTCTAATATTGATATTTTAACTTTAACAGCTACTCCTATTCCTCGCACATTAAATATGGCTATGAGCGGCATACGCAATTTATCTATTATATCTAAACCTCCAGCAAAGAGATTAAGGATTAAAACTTTTTTATGTGAATATAATGCGCTATTAGTACGTAAAGCTATTCTACGAGAAGTGCAGCGTGGAGGACAAGTTTATTATCTATATAATAATGTAAAAAATATTGAAAAAACTGCTAGAAGATTAGCAAATTTGGTTCCAGAAGCACGTATTAATATTGGTCATGGCAAACTTAAAGATCGAGATTTAGAAAAAGTGATGAATGATTTTTATCATCAGCGTTTTAATGTACTAGTATGTACTACTATTATAGAAACAGGTATTCATATAGCTAACGCTAATACAATTATTATAGAACAAGCGAATCAATTCGGATTAGCACAACTTCATCAATTGCGTGGCCGTGTGGGTCGTTCGCATCATCAAGCATACGCTTATTTGTTAACCTCGTCACCTAAAGAACTACTAAGCAATGATATACATAAGCGTCTTGAAGCAATATCTTCACTAGAAGAATTAGGGGCTGGATTTACGTTAGCAAAGCATGATTTAGAAATTAGAGGTTCCGGAGAACTATTAGGATCAAATCAAAGTGGACAAATGAAAACTATAGGTTTCACTTTATATACTAAGCTTTTAAAAAATGCTATAGAAGCTATTAAGTATGGAAGTGAACTTTCTCTTGAAAAGATTACTTCTATTACCGATATTGAGTTACATCTTCCAGCTATCTTACCAGAAGAGTATATTCCTGATGTTAATACTCGTTTATCTTTCTATAAACGTCTTGCTAGTGTTGAAAATTATTGTGAAATAGAAATTTTAAAAAAAGAACTTATTAGCCGTTTTGGTGTCATGCCTAATGAAGCACATTATTTACTAATGATAACAGTTATTAGACAACGTGCTCAAAATTTAGGTATACAACGTATTGAGGGTAGTAATAAAGGAGGAGCTATAAATTTTAGTAATAATCATTATATTGATCATACCTATATTATTAACCTTCTGAAACAAGAACCTAAAATTTATCGTTTCGATGGTCAAAATAAGTTAAAATTTATATGTGATTTGTCTAACTTTAGAACAAGATTACAATATATAGCTGATCTATTAGAAAAATTTCAACAGCATACAATAAAGAATTAAAAGTAACAGATAAATGTATATTTAATAAGAATCTATTTCTATAGATAAAAGTAAATTTCTAGGGTTCTGACAAAAGTATCTTTTGTATACAGTATTTCAGAATTTAATATTTAATAGAATTGTTAGAATTATTTTTCATAACGTAAACATGCATGCTATATTTAATATTATTAATTGTTCTCTTATTTTTATATATAACTTGTTGAAAATTCTTTTTTAAGATATTATATAAAATAAATTCACTTAATTTCAAATTTATTATTTGATTTAGTATCAAGGTTAAGGTAAAATTGCATATCTAAATGAAATAAACGACAAAAATTATTAGTAGTAATTGTAGCTAAATTTATTAATGAAATGCCTTTTATTTTAGCTATACATTCTGCTATATTAAACACATAAGCTGGCTGATTTTCTTTACCACGATAAGGTACTGGTGTTAAATATGGGGAATCTGTTTCTAATAATAATTTATCTATAGGTACATAACGTACAGTTTCGCGCAATGCTTCAGCATTTCTGAATGTAACTATTCCAGAAAAAGAAATATAAAAACCTATATCCAATAATTTTTTAGCTGTTTTGCAATCTGCATTAAAACAATGAAGTACACCTCCACATTCACTAACTTTTTCATTACATAGAATAGCAATAATATCTTCTGTAGCGCAGCGGTTATGTACAATAACTGGCTTATTTAATATTCGTCCCAAACGAATGTGTTCTTGAAAAACCTCTTGTTGCTGCGCTTTATTATTCTGTTGGTAATAGTAATCTAAACCTGTTTCACCTAACGCTATTACGCTTTTATCTGAAGCTAATCGATACATTTCTGCAAAATTATAAGGTTCATTGATATTTAATGGATGAATTCCGCAAGAAAATAACACATCATTGCGACAACCTATCATGGATTTCATCTCATAAAATTTTGATATAGTCGTACATACCGCTAGAATCAATTTCACATCATGCAATCGTGCTTTGTTGACTACATCAGCTATATTACTGTGTAATGTTTTATAATTTAATTGATCAAGATGACAATGAGAATCTATTAAAAACATAATTTAACTCTTTAAAATTAATTTTTAGCTTAAAATGAATAATTATAATTGTCTATAATACCATGTTCCCAATTAAGCAAGTAATTAGTTAGCAATATTTCTCGATTAATACCACTTATTTCTTGCAATTGACGTATACAATATAATCCCTGTTGCCACTGTGAGTGCAATACAAGAATTGAATATCGTTCTGTTAGTGATTTTACTAAGAATGTATTATCGTAATTAACTAAAAATTCTTTTTCGCCTCCATTATATGGCCATTTTAATGCATCACTTAAAAAACTAAGCAACCAATATAACGGTTCGTTATCCTCTTTATTTAAAGAGGGCAATAGTAATAAGAATTCATTTTTAGTATAAGCTTTTTGTAATGCGGTACATAAAGTTAACCTTTCTTGCCATCTTTTAGGTTGTAATAATGCTTCTGCTGCAAGTATAGCACCGTGACATAATCGCAGCGCAGTATGGACAGAAATAAGATCATCATAACCAGCTTGCTTTAACCAATAGAGACCGATCATTTCTTCTGGAGCTCTTAGCGACCAAAATAAACATCTGCTTTTAAGTGTTGGTAATAACCGTAATATTTGTTGGCATCCTAGTAAAAAATAAGTATCTTCTGGGGGCTCTTCAATAGTTTTTAATAATGTAGTAGCTGCTGATATAGTTAAAAAATCGCTATTTGGTATCCATACTATTTTAAATCCTCCCTGATGAGCATATTCATATACTCGGTCAATAATAGTATTAATACTGTTTATTCCTATTATTTTACTATCTTTTTCTATTTCAATTTGATAAAAATCAGGATGATTTCCTGATTTCATCAGTTTGCAGCTGGGGCAAATACCACAGCTTTTAATATCATTCGGATGCTGACACATAATCCAGCGAATAATGGCATAACATAATGATAACTCTCCATTACCTTGCTGACTATGAAGTAACAAAGCATGATGTCGACGATTTTTCTGATAACAATTTATAATCTGTCTATAGGGTAAATTTAACCATGGATACCATTTCATTAGTTTCTGTGTAAATTATTAATGATTGCGAGTAATTATAAATTCCATAAAAATATTACTGAATTTAAATAATTCTACTTTATTCAAATAAATTATTTTGATGAATAAAACCTTGTTTTTTTAACCATATCAATAATATTGATATAGATGCCGATGTAATACCTGAAATACGTGAAGCTTGACCGATAGAGCTGGGTTTATGATCATTTAGTTTATCTATTGCTTCGTTAGAAAGTCCCGAAATAACGCGGAAATTTATATTTTGAGGAATTAAAAGATTTTCATTACGTATTTTACGTAAAATATCATCTTGTTGACGAGCTATATATCCTTGATATTTTATTTGAATTTCAATTTGTTCTGCAATTTTGTTATCTGTTACAGGAGGACTAAACCAATCTAAATGTGTAAGATTACAATAATTTATCTCTGGTCTACGGAGAAGTTCTTCTCCATTAGATTCACGTATCAATGGTGATTTAAGCAATAAATTAAGCTTCTCTATTCCTTTGCTATAAGGATTAATCCATATATTACGTAAACGTTGCCGTTCTTGTTCAAGAATTTCTTGCTTAACACAAAAACTAGCCCAACGCACATCATCTACCATTTTTAATTTACGTCCAATTTCTGTAAGACGAATATCAGCGTTATCTTCCCTCAATAAGAGTCTATATTCAGCACGCGATGTAAACATCCTATAGGGTTCTTTAGTGCCCAAAGTGCATAAATCATCCACTAATACACCTAAATATGCTTGATCTCGTCGTGGTGACCATTCTTCTTTATCTGTAACTAAACGTGCTGCATTTAATCCCGCAAGCATACCTTGAGCTGCTGCTTCTTCATATCCTGTAGTACCATTGATTTGACCAGCTAAAAATAATCTTTCTATTAGTTTACTTTCTAACGTTAATTTTAAATCTCTTGGATCAAAAAAATCATATTCAATAGCATATCCGGGACGGATAATATATGCTTTTTCTAAACCTCGTATAGAATTTACAATTTTTAATTGTACATCAAATGGTAAACTTGTAGATATGCCATTAGGATAAATTTCTGTACTAGTAAGTCCTTCTGGTTCTAGAAAAATTTGATGAGCATTACGCTCTGCAAAGCGTATAATTTTATCTTCAATAGAAGGACAATAACGCGGTCCTACAGAATTAATAATCCCAGTATACATAGGACTATGATTTAAATTATTACGAATAATATCATGAGTATTTTCGTTAGTATAAGTAATATAACAAGGAATCTGTTGCGGATGTTTGTTAGCTGATCCTAAAAAAGAAAAAAAAGGTAAAGGCTGATCTCCATGTTGTACTGTAAGCTGTGAAAAATTAATACTACGAGCATCTATGCGTGGTGGAGTGCCTGTTTTCAAACGATTTACTCGTAACGGAAGTTTACGTAGATTTGATGATAAAGAAATAGATTGGAGATCCTCTCCCGCTCTGCCACCACTGTAATTATTCATTCCAATATGAATTTTTCCATTAAGGAATGTACCTACTGTTAGTACAACAGCATGTGCCATTAATTTTATTTTTGTTTGCGTTACTACACCAATAATTCTATTAACATTGATCAGAAGATCTTCTACAGATTGTTGGAATATAGTTAAATTAGGTTGTTTTTCTAAAGCGCATCGTATAGCTTGACGGTACAGAATTCGATCTGCTTGAGCTCTAGTAGCTCTAACAGCAGGTCCTTTACTAGAATTTAAGATTCTGAATTGAATCCCTGCCTGATCGATTGCTTGTGCCATTAAACCACCCATAGCATCAATCTCTTTAACTAGATGTCCTTTTCCAATACCACCTATCGACGGATTACAGGACATTTGTCCTAAAGTATCAATATTTTGCGTTAATAATAAAGTTTTGCATCCTATCCTTGCAGAAGCCATTGCTGCTTCAGTACCTGCATGACCACCACCAATAACGATTACGTCAAATTTATCAGGATAACAAAACATAATCAAAATACCTCAATTTTAAAATAATAACGTCATTTGAAAAAAAATTCTTTTAATTTTTATATTTAAGAATAATCCAATACTAGAAAAAATGCTAATAATTAATTTTTAATAGAGAAAAATATTCTTTAATTAGTTAATTTTAACTTAAAATTAACTAATCTATAAAATAGAATAATACAGTGCTCTTCTTCTAAAGAAGAAAATGAAAAATTTAAGTTTATCTAATAATTACTTCTCTTCTTTAAGATATTTATAATTAGCACGTAAATACAGTAAACACTGATGCAAATTAGTATCTAATGGAGCTTCTATACGCAATATTTCACCGTTACCTGGATGAATAAATTGCAGTGCCGTTGCATGTAAAAATAAACGATGTAAACCACAAATTTTTTTTAATTGTTGATCGAATATACTATCCCCATATCGTCTATCTAACGCAATAGGATGGCCTGCATATTGAGCATGTACCCTAATTTGATGGGTGCGTCCTGTTATTGGACTAGCTAATACTAATGTGGCACATTGAAATTGTTCTTTTACTTGAAAACTAGTTTCTGATGGTTTACCATTGTTAGTAACTATAACTATACGCTCTTTGTTAGCCTGAGTATTTTTTAATAGCGGTTCTGCAATCTTTTTCAGGTGTAACTGCCACTGACCGCGCACTAGTGCTAAATAATATTTTTGCATATTTTTAGTACGTAATTGCTCATGTAGTATACGTAAAGCAGAACGTTTTTTAGCTACTAAAAGTACTCCAGAAGTTTCTCTATCTAATCGGTGAACTAATTCTAAAAAATGCTCTGAGGGGCGCAGAAGACGTAAACTTTCAATAACACCAAAATTTATATTACTGCCACCATGTACAGCAATGCCAGTGGGCTTATTTAAAACCAGCAGATAATCATCTTCATAGATTATAGCATCATTTAATGCAGCCATTTTATTCAATTTTTTGGAAATAGAGAGGGAATTTTTCTTTAATAACATAATTGGAGGAATGCGTACTTGATCATTATTTTTTATTTTATATGTATGTTTTATTCTTTTTTTATTTACTCGTACTTCACCTTTACGCACTATGCGATAAATCATACTTTGGGGCATTCCTTTAAGATACTTATGTAAAAAATTATCTATTCTCTGACCAGCTTCATCTGCTGAAATAGTGATAAAATGTACAAATTTATTTTGTATATTCATAATTTAAAATTATTAATTCTTTTTTTAGTTATTATGTTTCTCTAAACAATAGATAAATATAGGAAAACCATTTCCATAAATATTAAAATTATTATCAATAAATAAAATCGTCTGAATATATATTAGTAGTGGAATAATACATTTATTTTCAATAAATTTGCTAAAAATAAATTATCAATTTAATTATGAATTTTTCATTTATTTATTCTAAATACAATTATTACATAAAATTAGATGTAATAGTTAAAAGAAGATTTCTCTGGCTGCTGAAGAATCTATTTTAACAATAATAATTATTATTTTTTCTTGCAACTTTAATGTTAATATATAGAAAAGAGTATACAATGAAAAGAATGTTAATTAATGCCAATCAAAAGGAAGAATTGCGTATAGCTCTAGTAGATGGACAAAGACTGTATGACCTAAATATTGAGAGCACCGGGCATGAACAGAAAAAAGCAAATATATATAAAGGTAAAATTATCCGCATTGAACCAAGTTTAGAGGCAGTATTTGTTGATTATGGTGCAGAACGCCATGGTTTTCTTCCTCTAAAAGAGATTTCTTGTGAATATTTTTCTTCTTATTATTATTCATCTGAAAAATATAATATTAAGGATTTATTACAGGAAGGTCAGGAAATTATCGTACAAATAGATAAAGAAGAAAGAGGTAATAAAGGAGCAGCGCTAACTACTTTTATAAATCTAGCAGGTAGTTATTTAGTGCTGATGCCTAATAATCCCCGAGCTGGAGGTATTTCGCGCCATATTGAAGGTGAAAATCGTATTGAATTAAAAGCTACTTTATCTTCTTTAGAGCTCCCAGAAGGGATGGGTCTTATTGTACGTACTGCTGGATTAGGAAAATCTGCTGATACTTTACAGTTAGATTTAATATCTTGTCTTAAACATTGGCAAACTATAAAAAAGGTAGCTAAAGAAAGACCCGCTCCTTTTTTGATTCATCAAGAAAGTAATGTGATTGTTCGTGCTTTTCGTGATTATTTAAGATCTGATATTAGTGAAATTTTAATAGATAATTCTCAAATTATGGAATTAGCAATAGAGCATATTATATCTCTTGGTCGTCAATCTATTCTTGATAAAATTAAATTATATAGCGGAGAAATTCCTTTATTTAGTTATTATCAAATTGAATCGCAGATTGAATCTGCATTTCAGCATAAAGTACGATTGCCTTCTGGAGGTTCTATTGTTATAGATACTACAGAAGCATTGACTGCCATTGATATTAACTCATCACGTTCAACACGTGGAGTAGATATTGAAGAAACAGCTTTGAATACTAATCTGGAAGCAGCTGATGAAATTGCTCGTCAATTGAGATTACGTGACTTAGGGGGTTTAATTGTTATTGATTTTATCGATATGGCTCCTATGAACCATCAGCGAACAGTAGAAAATTCTCTTCGAGAATTAGTTCGTCAGGATCGTGCTCGTATTCAAATAGGACGTATTTCTCGTTTCGGTCTGTTAGAACTTTCTCGTCAACGACTGAGTACATCATTAGGTGAATCAAGTCATCATGTTTGTCCCAGGTGCGAAGGTACTGGGACTATTCGTGATACTGAATCTCTTTCTCTTTCTATATTACGTTTAATTGAAGAAGAAGCATTAAAAGAAAATACACAAGAAGTACGTGCTATAGTACCTGTTTCCATTGCATCCTATTTATTAAACGAAAAACGCGGAGCACTCAACGCTATTGAGAAACTTCAGGGTGGTATGCGAGCTATTATCATCCCCAGCGATAAAATTAAAACTCCACATTATACGGTTTCTAGGATACGTAAAGGAGAAGAAGTACCTTCTTTAAATTATTTAATTCCGCATTTATATGAAGAAAATATTCTCCATGAAGAATCAGCTAGAATATATAATAAAAAAGAGCAGTCGACACTAACGTCTTTTGTAATGCCTGATTTACCTGAGTGGAATCAGAACATTGTGAAAAATATTAAAGATTATCTAGACACTTCTTCTTTTAAGAAAGCATCTATTTCTAATAGCTTTTTTAGACGTATAATTACTAAATTGAAATCTATTATTTATACTTTTTTACTACCACAGCGAAAACCTAACCCTGCTGAACTATTAATAGTAGAAACTTCAGT
The DNA here is from genome assembly GCF_900048045.1 of Candidatus Mikella endobia. Taxonomy (GTDB): domain Bacteria; phylum Pseudomonadota; class Gammaproteobacteria; order Enterobacterales; family Enterobacteriaceae; genus Mikella; species Mikella endobia. The sequence goes on from NZ_LN999831.1 coordinate 86,784, forward strand.
AGTTAAAAGAGAAACTCAGTGTCGTCGTCAAACACAACAATATCAACGTGGTAATCGTCGTCATAATAAAAAAATTTATAATAAAAATTATGAATTAACAGATGTAGAGAATAATAATTCTCAAGCTCATAAAGCTAGGACTATTAGTAGTTCCGAAGAGATAACTAAGAATTATCCGCCGTCTAAAATAAAGACGGCGGATAATAATACTGATCACATTAGCAATAACAATATTATTAATGAATATTCCAGTAATTTATTTTGCAGATCACTTATTTAAAATTTGTATTTATGAAATTAGATAATGGGGTTCTAATAATAGTAAACAACAGTTTCAGTTTTTCATCTAAATGGCTAAAATATGTTAGGGGTCTAGAATTTATTTCTCAATTATTGATTATAATTACTACTAATATTTTTAGGTAACCTTCATTAAATTTTTATTTAGTTGCTTACTAGAAATTTTCTAATCAAAATTAGATATAAAAAATAATGTAGGGATTCTTATTATTTTTAATAATTTTAGATATTATAAAAAATGTAGTAGTATTACTACTAGTAATAGTAAAAATTAACAATAGTAGATAATTATCTACTACATACAGAATTTTCTAATTATTAGAAACAATATTTTCTTTTTAGATTTTAGTTATTAAAATTATAAATCAAATTATTTATATTAATCATATTTTTTGGATAAAATAAAAAATTGTTAATATTAATTGATGGTTCTTATTATCTTTATCGTGCCTATAAAGCTCTTCCGCTGTTAACTAATAGTTTAGGTGAACCTACGGGGGGAATTTATGGCGTCATAAATATGCTTAAAAGTATATTATTACAATATAATTTTAAATATTTTGCTATAGTTTTTGACGCTCAAGGTAAAACATTTAGAAATAACTTATTTAAGTATTATAAATCCCATAGATTACCTATGCCCCATGATTTATGTAATCAAATAATACCTATGTATAATATTATTAAAGCTATGGGATTACCATTGTTAGTTATTAGTGGTGTTGAGGCAGATGATGTTATTGGTACCTTAGCACTTACTGCAGCAAATGATGGTAGAAAAGTACTGATAATTACTGGTGATAAAGATCTAACTCAGTTAGTTTCTACTAATATTAAAATTATTAATACTATATCAAATACTATTCTGGGTCCTAAAGAAGTACAATTAAAGTTTGGTGTTCCACCCAATCTTATCATAGATTATTTTACGTTAATAGGTGATAAATCAGATAATATTATGGGTGTACCTGGAATAGGAAAAAAAACTACATTAATTTTATTACATAAATTAGGAGGATTAAAAAATATTTATCAACAGCTAGATAAAATTAAAAATATTAAATTTAGGAGTGCTAAAATTATAGAGACTAAGCTTAAACAATATCGTGAAATAATTTTTATTTCTTACCAATTAGTTAAAATTAAAACAAATGTAGCACTAAATTTATCTTATGACAAATTGACATTGAAAATACCTAATAAAAACATTTTAAAACTATTGTTTCAGCATTATGAATTTAAATATTGGATTAAAAATATTGAACAAAATAAATTACTACAAAATATTAAAAATAAAATTCTTAAATAATTGATAATATAAAAATATTAGAAACGTTAATTATTGTATAGCTATTTTAGAAATTTTTCATATAGTTATTTACTTAAATTAGCTACTAGTAATACTAATTTCTTTAAAGTTTGTAACTTATGTTAATAAGTTAACTTTTTAGTAATTTTATTAATAATAAATAATATTTTATTACAATTTAATTATTTACAGAAAACCATATATTAAGTTGTTTTCTAAGTTTTTCAACTCCATATTTTTTTATTGATGAAAAAATTTCAATTTGTATATCACCTTTAAATAAAGTTGTTATTTGTTTACGTACTTTATTTAATTGAGAATAACGTTCTTGGTAAGTTATTTTATCTGATTTAGTTAATAATATAAGAATAGGAAGATTTAAATATGTAGTCGCCAATTTAATTATTTTTTGATCAATATTTTTCATTGGATGACGAATATCCATGACTATTACTAATCCTTTAAGGATTTCACGTTCTTGCAAATATTCACTAATAGTATTTTGCAATTGATATTTTATTTTTTTAGGAACTTTAGCATATCCATATCCTGGTAGATCTACTAAACGAAAATCAGGTTTAACTTCAAAAAAATTTATAACTTGAGTACTTCCTGGTGTTTTACTTGTTTTAGCTAAGTTTTTATTATTAGTTAATATATTAATAGCACTAGATTTTCCAGAATTAGAATAGCCTGTAAATGCTATTTCAATACCTTTATTTACTGACAATAAATGAATATTTGATATACTAAATAAAAAATAAGTACTGAAATAATTAAAATCTTTTTTCAAAGATATTTTTTCTCTTAATAATTTTTAATAAAAATAATAAATAGCTATTATTTATAACAATAATTTTTTCATAAAAATATTTTAATATTTAATTTTTTAGCTATAATCTAAAATAAGATGTAATCTTATTACATCTCAGATCATTTGAAAATATAAATTTCTAATACAATACTAGAAATTAAAATAATAATCTATATAATTGTTATCTTAACAAGAATTACTACTTACTTAAAATTTTACTAATTCTTAAAATAAAATATAAAAAAATAACGAATTAGTTAATTATAACTGAGATTAATTTATGATTAAAAAATTGCGTAATATTGCAATCATCGCACATGTTGATCATGGAAAAACTACTTTAGTTGATAAAATGTTACAACAATCTGGTACACTTAATGACCGTAGTTATACTATTGAACGTGTTATGGATTCTAATGAATTAGAAAAAGAGCGTGGAATAACTATTTTTGCTAAAAATACTGCAATTAACTGGCACGATTATCGTATCAATATTGTTGATACTCCAGGACATTCTGATTTTGGAGGTGAAGTAGAACGTGTTATGTCAATGGTTGACTCTGTATTATTATTAGTAGATGCTATAGATGGTCCTATGCCGCAAACACGTTTTGTAACAAAAAAAGCATTCTCACATAATTTAAAACCTATAGTAGTCATTAATAAAATTGATAGACCTGGATCTCGTCCTGAATGGGTAATAAATCAAGTTTTTGATTTATTTGTTAACTTAGGTGCTACCGATGAACAATTAGATTTTCCTATAATATATACATCAGCGCTGAATGGTGTTGCTGGTTTAGAATATGATAACATGTATAATGATATGACTCCATTATTTGAATCTATAGTAAAATATGTAGATGCACCTAAAATTGAAACTAATGGTTTATTTCAAATGCAAATTTCTCAACTTGATTATAACAGTTATGTTGGTGTTATAGGTATCGGTCGTATAAAACGCGGATCTGTAAAAAAAAATCAACCAGTTATTATCTTGGATAAAGATGGTAATCGACGCAATGGAAAAGTAGGTCAGATATTAAGTTATATGGGATTACAACGTATAGAAGTTCTTTTAGCAGAAGCAGGTGATATTATAGCAATTACGGGATTAGGAAAATTAAATATTTCTGACACTATCTGTGATCCAGCTAAAATAGAAGCACTACCTCCTTTAATTATTGATGAACCTACAGTATCTATGTTTTTCGGAGTGAATACATCACCATTTTGCGGTAGAGAAGGAAAATATATTACATCTAGACAAATTTTAGATCGTTTGAATAAAGAACTAGTACATAATGTAGCATTACGTGTAGAAGAATCAGATGATTCTGATACTTTTTGTGTTTCTGGACGCGGAGAGCTACATCTTTCAGTTCTTATTGAAAATATGCGTAGAGAAGGATTTGAAATTGCCGTTTCTAGGCCCAAAGTAATTTTTCGTATGGTAAATGGTATTAAACAAGAACCATTTGAATTATTAACTGTAGACATAGAAGAACAGCATCAAGGTCAAGTTATGAAAGCTATAGGTATACGTAAAGGAGAAATCTGTGATATGTTTCCTGATAGTAAAGGACGTATTCGTTTAAATTATATAATTCCTAGTAGAGGATTATTAGGTTTTCGTACAGATTTTCTTACAATTACTTCTGGTACTGGTTTATTACACTCTACTTTCAGTCATTATGATAATGTGCTTCCAGGAAAAATAGGTCACCGCCAATATGGCGTGTTGATTTCTAATGGTCAAGGTAAAACAGTAGCTTATGCTTTATATAGTTTGCAAGATAGAGGTCGTTTATTTTTAGGTCACGGTACTGAAGTTTATCAAGGACAAATTATTGGAATTCATAATAGATCTAATGATTTAACTGTAAATTGTTTAATTAGTAAAAAACTAACTAATATACGTGCATCAGGTACAGATGAAGATACTCATTTAATACCAATCATTAAGATGTCTTTAGAACAAGCATTAGAATTTATTAATGATGATGAATTGGTTGAAGTAACACCAAAATCTATACGTTTGCGTAAACGTTATTTAACGGAAACTGAACGTAAACGTGCCAATAGATAAAAAATTTATTTTTAAATTCTCTTTTGTTAGTTAATGAATAAAATATTTAATCATCTTCATATCTATCTATCTAAAATAAATAAAGTAAATTTATATTTGATTATTAAAATGATTATTTTTTAGTACGATTAATAAATTCTATATATGCCATAGGAGCTTTATCTCCTATACGAAACCCACATTTTAAAACTCTAGTATAACCCCCAGCACAATGTTTAAAACGAGGTCCAAGTTCATTAAATAATTTTTTTACAATTTTATTATCTAAAGTACGAGAAAATGCCAGACGCCTATTTGCAATACTATCATTTTTAGCTAGTGTAATTAACGGTTCTACAAAACGACGCAACTCTTTAGCTTTAGGTAAAGTTGTCTTTATAATTTCATAAGAAACTAAAGAACTAATCATATTACGAAACATAGCTTTAAGATGACTGCTATTTTTATTTAATTGACGACCAATTTTACGATGGTGCATAATTTATATTATTTCCTTTTATAATTTTATAGACAATTTATTATTCATCAGCAATATTTATTGGAGGCCAGTTATTAATAGATTTTCCTAAAGATAATCCATGTATAGCCAACACGTCTTTAATTTCAGTAAGAGATTTTTTACCTAGATTAGGTGTTTTTAATAATTCTACTTCAGTACGTTGAACAAGATCACCTATATAATGAATAGCTTCTGCTTTCAAACAATTAGCAGAACGTACTGTTAATTCTAAATCATCAACAGGACGTAACAAAATAGGATCAAATTCTGGTTTTTCTTCTTTAATTTCTGGATGACTGATATCACGTAAGTCAACAAAAGCTTCTAATTGTTCTGCTAAAATCGTTGCTGAACTACGTATTGCTTCTTCTGGATCAAGAGTACCATTAGTTTCTATATCAATAATTAATTTATCTAGATCAGTACGCTGTTTTACACGTGCTGCTTCTACATTATAAGAAATACGCTCTATAGGGCTATAACATGCATCTACCATCAGTAGTCCAATAGGACGGTGTTCATATGAATTAATTCTAGTAGAAGCAGGAATATAACCTCGTCCCATTTCAATCTTTATTTGCATATTTATAGAAGTATTTTTATCAGTTAAATGACATAAAATATGTTTAGGTTTAATAATTTCTATATCTCTATTATAAGTAATATCAGCTGCTATTACTGGACCAATACCTGTTTTATTTAGAGTTAATAAAACATCATTTTTACCTTTAACTTTTACTGCTAAACCTTTTAAATTAAGCAAAATTTCTATTATATCTTCTTGGACACCTTCTTTACTACTATATTCGTGTAATATACCATCAATTTTAACTTCAGTAACTGCATAACCAGGGATTGATGAAAGTAAAATACGACGTAATGCATTTCCTAAAGTATGACCAAAACCACGTTCTAATGGCTCAAGTGTTACTTTAGCGTGTGTTGAACTTATTTGTTCGATATCTACTAATCTAGGTTTTAACAAATCTGTTATAGAACTCTGCATTATTATATCCTCTCTTTTAGATACCCTATTTAGAATAAAACTCTACTATAAGGTGTTCATTAATATCAGCAGATAAATCAGTACGTTCTGGATTTTTTTTAAATATACCTTCCATCTTAACAGGATTAATTTCAATCCAGGTAGGTTTTTCGCGTTGATTAGATAGTTCTAATGAAGCATGAATACGGGATTGTTTTTTAGCTTTTTCATGAACACTGATAATATCATTTTTAGTAACTTGGTAAGAAGCAATATTTATAATTTTACCGTTTACTAGAATTGCTTTATGACTAACTAATTGACGTGATTCAGCACGAGTAGCACCAAATCCAATACGATAAACAACATTATCAAGACGACTTTCTAGCAAAAAAAGCAGATTTTCACCAGTATTACCTTTTTTACGTACTGCTTTTTTATAGTAATTATGAAATTGACGTTCTAGTACACCGTAAATACGACGTACTTTTTGTTTTTCACGTAACTGTATACCATATTCAGATAAACGTAGTTTACGCGTGCCGTGCTGACCTGGTAGTTGTTCAATTTTGCACTTGGAATCAATTGCTTGAACACCAGATTTTAAGAATAAGTCTGTGTTCTCACGACGGCTAAGCTTAAGTTTAGGACCCAAATATCTTGCCATTTTTTCTCCAATTTACCTAAAAATAAGCGCTACTATACACGGCGCTTTTTAGGAGGACGACAACCGTTATGAGGAATTGGAGTAACATCAGTAATATTAGTGATGTTAAAACCAGCTGCATTTAAAGCACGAATAGTAGATTCACGACCTGGACCTGGACCTTTAACCATAACTTCAAGATTCTTAATACCATATTCTTTTATAGCTTCAGTACAACGTTCTGCTGCAACTTGTGAAGCGAAAGGAGTAGATTTTCTAGAACCTCTAAAACCAGAACCACCTGATGTTGCCCAACCTAATGTATTCCCCTGACGATCAGTAATAGTTATTATAGTATTATTAAAAGACGCATAGATATGTGCTACACCATCTAAAACTTGTTTTTTAATACGCTTACGTGTAGGTGTTTTATTCATTATTTAATTACCTTTTAATAACTTAATTTTTCATTTATTTACTTTACGAGTACCTTTACAAGTACGAGCATTAGTTTTAGTACGTTGACCATGAACTGGAAGTTTCCTACGGTGACGTAACCCTCGATAAGTATTAAGATCTATAAGTCTCTTAATATTAAGAGTAACTTCACGACGTAGATCTCCTTCTACAACAAATTTAGAAACTGCGTCACGTAACTTTTCTAATTGATATTCAGATAAATTATTAATCTTGATATTTTCAGCAATACCTGTAGCAGCACAAATATGTTGTGAACAGGATTTTCCAATACCGTAAATTGAAGTTAGTGCAATAACTGTATGTTTGTTATCAGGAATATTAATACCTGCTATACGTGTCAATCTATATGTTCTCCTTAAATATTAATTTATCTAATTAATGAGATTGTTTTAAACAAATAACTAATTGAGTAATATTTATCTCTTGATAAGATATTATTTATCTTTGACGTTGTTTATGTTTAGGATCAGCATTACAAATAACGCAAATAATACCATTACGCTTAATTATTTTACATTTATGACATAATTTTTTGATTGAAGCACGAACTTTCATATTACTCTCCGTAACTTCTTAAAGTTTACCATACTTTATACCTACCATAAATACTAAAAATTAGTAATTATTTTTTACAATTCATCTTTTAAAAAGAGATTTGTATTGAGTTGATATAATTAAAGTTTTTACTTGATTTATAAAATCCATTATAACTATAACTACAATTAATAAAGATGTCCCATTTAAAGAAAATGAAACTTTCATGATGTAACGTATAAATTCAGATATTAAACATATAAATGTTATATACATTGTATTAATTAATGTTAAACAATTTATTACTTTATCAAGATATCTTGCTGTTTGTTCTCCAGGACGAATACCAGGAATAAATGCTCCACTTTTCTTAATATAATCTGCTGTTTTTCTAGAATTTAAAATTAATCTGGTATAAAAACAACAAAAAAATACAATAGCAAATATATATATTAATATATAAATTGGTTGACCAGGTTGTAAATAAAGTGAAATGGTTTGTAACCATTTATAATAAATATCGATTTTAAATCCAGATATAATTATTTTTATAAAAATAATTATACTGGAAGCAAAAATTGCTGGAATCACTCCAACCATATTTATTTTTAATGGTAAATATGTATTATTTGTTAAATAAATATAACGTCCTTGTTGACTATTGGTATAATTAATAATTATCCGACGTTGACCACGTTCAATAAATACAACAAAATATGTAATAAAAAAAATTTTAATTACAATTAAAAGTAAATATAAAAGATTTAAATTTCTTATTATAGTTTTTTTAATAATATTATTAATAACATTAGGTAAATCTGCTACAATACCTATAAATAGAAAAATAGATATTCCATTACCAATACCACGCTCAGTAATTTGTTCACTGAGCCACATAAGAAATATTGTTCCGCAAACTAAACTTACTATTGTAGTTAAATAAAAATAAATTCCTGGAATTATTACTACACATTGTTTTTTAGGAATATTTAATAATCCAGTAATAATACTAATTGCTTGAATTATAGCTAATATTAATGTACAATAATATTTATATTTAATAATTTTTTGGGGTTCATCTTTTACCTCTTTTTTACAAAAGTAAAAATAAGGATAAATTACAGTTAATAATTGTATTATAATAGATGAAGAAATATATGGCATAATTCCTAAAGTAAAAATAGAAGCATTATTAAATTTAGCTCTAGAAAATATATTAAACATTTCAAAAATAGTATCATGTTTTTTTTTTAAAACTGTTGTAAGTATAATATTATTTATTCCAGGAATAGGAATACAAGAACCAATACGAAAAATTATAATTGAATTTATAAGAAATAAAATTCTATATTTTAATTCATTTATTACTTTTATAAGATATTTAAAACTTAATGCTTTATTTTTAACCATATATATTATTTATGTTATTTTTTCCTCAATTTTCCCACCTACAGCTTCTATTGCATAACGTGCACCTTTACTGATACGAATATCAGTAGAAGTTATTATTGTAACTGCACGTTTAATTTTACCTGATAGTATAATTTTGGCAAATTTAGTTTTTATGTTAATAATTTTTGCTGTTTTTAACATTTGAAAATCAATTAAATTATTATTTAATAATTGTAAATCAGACAAACGTATTTCTTGTGTTAATATTGATTTATATGAATTAAATCCAAATTTTGGTAATCTACGGTATAAAGGCATTTGACCTCCTTCAAATCCGCGACGTATATTACCTCCAGAACGAGATTTTTGACCTTTATGACCTCTACCGCTAGTTTTTCCTAAACCAGAACCAATACCTCGTCCTAAACGTTTACATGCATGTTTAGAACCCTTAGCTGGAGAAAAAGTATTTAAAAACATATATAACTATTCCTTAATTTTAACCATATAAGAAATTAAATTAATCATCCCTCGGATAGCAGGAGTATCCTCACATATTATAGTATGACCAATATAACGCAAACCTAAACCAATTAAAGTTGCTTTATGTTTGGGTAAACAACCAATAGAACTACGAATTTGAATTATTTTAATTTTTTGTTTCATAATAATAAATTACTTCAAAATTTCTTTAATAGATTTACCACGTTTAGCAGCAATTATTTCAGGAGAATTCATCTTACTCAGAGCTTCAATAGTGGCACGAATAACATTTATTGGATTAGTTGATCCATATGCTTTAGCTAATACATTATGAATTCCTGCAACTTCTAAAACAGCACGCATAGCACCTCCAGCTATAATACCAGTTCCTTGAAATGCTGGTTTCATAAAAACTAAAGATCCAGTATATATTCCTTTAATTGGATGTTGTAAAGTACCGCTTTTTATTACGATATGTATCATATTTTTACGTGCTTTTTCTATTGCTTTTTGTATTGCAGAAGGAACTTCTTTTGCTTTACCATAACCAAATCCAACTTTACCATTACCATTACCAACAACCATCATTGCTGTAAAACTAAAAATACGACCCCCTTTTACTGTTTTAGATACTCTATTTACTGTAATTAATTTTTCTTGTAATATACTAACTTGTTTTTCAATATGTATCATTTTATAAATTTACCTTAAAACTGAAGACCAGCTATACGAGCAGCATTTGCTAATGCTTGAACTCGACCATGATATTTAAAACCAGAACGATCAAAAGAAACATTCTTGATTCCTTTTTCTAAAGCTCGTATAGCGATAATTTTACCTATTTCTGAAGCTGCAGATTTATTACTAGTATTAATAATACCTAAAAAATTTAATCTATCTATGATATTTTTTTCTAAAGTAGAAGCAGCTACTAAAACTTTAGAATTATTAGGTTCAAAAATTTGTGCATAAATATGACGTGATGTACGGTGTATAACTAAACGAATAGTTTTTAATTTTTTTATTTTACATCTGGTTGTTATAGAACGTCGAATCCTAGCTAATTTTTTATTCATAATTATTACCTTTATATTTTACTTTTTTTTGGTCTCTTTAATACGTACAATTTCATCAGCATAACGAATACCTTTACCTTTATAAGGTTCAGGACGACGAAAATTACGTAAATCTGCAGCAACTTGACCAACAAGTTGTTTATTAGCTCCTTTAATAATAATTTCAGTTTGAATAGGACATTCTGCTGTAATACCTACAGGTAAATTATAATTTATAAGATGAGAAAATCCTAAAGATAAATTAACTATATTATCTTTAATTGTTACACGATAACCTACACCTACTAATTGTAATTTTTTAATAAATCCATGTGTTACACCAATTACCATTCCGTTTATTAACGCTCGTGTAGTGCCTGCTATTGCCCAGCTATTAGTATCTGTTTTTCTATTCGGAGCAAAAAATAATTGATTATTATCATACTGAACGTTAATATATTCATTAATAGTGCCAATTAACTCACCTTTATTACCTTTAATTAAAATATTTTTTCCTTGAAAGGTTATCTCTACTCCTGCAGGAATTTTTATAGGTGTTTTAGCAACACGAGACATTTTATCACCATTATTATGCTATATAACAAATAATTTCACCACCAATACCTAATTTACGCGCAGTACTATCAGTTATCATACCTAAAGAAGTAGAAATAATTGCTATACCCATACCTGACATTACTTTGGGTAAGGCATGTTTTTTCTTATAAACACGACAACCTGGACGACTAATACGTTGTATATTTTCTAATACTGGTTTTCCATTAAAATATTTTAGTATAATTTTAATTATACTATTAGTATTACCTAATATTTTATAATTTTGAATAAAACCTTCTTCTTTTAGTAAAGTAACAATTGCTACTTTAACTTTCGAATTAGGTATATAAACTATATCTTTATTAGCATTTTGACCATTTCGAATGCTAGTTAGCATATCAGCAATTGGATCTTGCATGCTCATTTATTTATAACTCCTATTATTTATCAATAGTAAATAATTACCAACTAGCTTTTCTCAAACCTGGAATTTCCCCACGCATAGCAGCTTCACGTACTTTAATACGACTTAATCCAAATTTTCGTAAATAAGCGTGTGGACGTCCAGTTTGACGACATCTATTACGTTTTCTAGATGGACTAGAATCTCTTGGTAAAGTTTGCAGTTTTATAACAGCATTCCAACGATCTTCATCAGTAACATTTATACTAGAAATAATAGTTTTCAGTTCAGTACGTTTTTTAAAAAATTTTTTAGATAATTTTATTCTTTTTATTTCTCGTGCTTTTATAGATTTTTTAGCCATTATTTACCTTCTTTACGAAAGGGGAAATTAAAAGCAGTTAATAGCTTACAACCTTCATTATCTGATTTTGCAGTAGTAGTAATAGTAATATCTAATCCACAAACATGATCTGCTTTTTCATAATTTATTTCTGGAAAAATAATATGTTCATGTATTCCTATGCTATAATTTCCATGACCATCAAATGACTTAATAGATAAACCTCGAAAATCACGGATACGTGGAATAGCAATAAAAAGCAATCTTTCTAAGAATTCCCACATACGTTGTCCACGTAAAGTTACTTTACATCCAATAGGATATCCTTGACGGATTTTAAATCCAGCAATAGATTTACGTGCTTTAGTTATAATTGGTTTTTGACCTGAAATTAAAGTTAAATCTTCTTTAGCAGAATCTAATATTTTTTTATTTAAAATTGATTTTCCTACACCCATATTTAAAGTAATCTTATTAAATTGAGGAACTTGCATAATAGAATGATACTTAAAATCTTTCATTAATTGAACTACAACTTCATTTTTATAGTAATCGTATAATTTTGCCATTAGTTTACTCTAATTTAATTAATAATTTTACCATTAGATTTTAAAAATCTTACTTTTTTCTTATTATTTTCAATTTTAAATCCTATCCGATCTGCTTTATTTGTAATTACATTAAAAATTGCAATATTAGAAATATCTATTTTTGCTTCTTTTTGAAGAATACCACCTAATTTATTTAATGTAGGCATGGGTTTTTGATGTTTTTTAATTAAATTTATACCAGTAATAATACTTTTTCCATTAGAAAAAATAGTTTTTACTTTACCTATTTTATTTTTATCTTTTCCTGCTAGAACAATTACTTCATCATTAACACATATTTTAGCTGCCATATTATTTTTTATTCCTTATGAAATATAAAAAATTATAATTTATAATTTTATAGTACTTCCGGTGCTAAAGAAATAATTTTCATAAATTTTTCAATACGTAATTCACGAGTTATAGGTCCAAAAATACGTGTACCAATAGGTTGATCATTATTATTATTTAGTAAAACACAAGCATTACTATCAAATCGAATTACAGAATTATCAGAACGACGAATCCCTTTTTTAGTACGTACTATAACTGCTTTTAGAACATCACCTTTTTTAACTTTTCCACGAGGAATTGCTTCTTTAATAGCAATTTTAATTATATTTCCAATATTTGCATATCTACGATGTGAACCACCTAATACTTTAATACACATTACACGACGTGCTCCAGAGTTATCAGCTACTGAAAGTATAGTTTGTTCTTGAATCATATGGATCCTCCATTATGATATAATTTTAATATTTTTACAAAAATTTTATTTTTATAAAAAATATTTTAAAAAATAATTTTTATTAATTAAAAATTAATGAAGATATATATTATTAAAAATATTTTTTAATAATACGAATTAATTTCCAAGATTTTAATTTAGAAAGAGGACGACATTCAGTTATTTCAACTATATCACCGATATTACTCTCATTAGTTTCATCATGTACATGAAGTTTAGTAGTACGTTTAATAAATTTACCGTATTTTGGATGTTTTACTAAACGTTCTATTATTACAATAATAGATTTTTCCATTTTATTGCTAACTACACAACCTTGTAAAGTACGTATTTTAGAATTCATTAAGTACCTTTTATTTTAGTGATTTCAGTTAATAATGTTTTAATACGGGCAATATTATATCGTACTTTTTTAAAAAGATGATATTTATGTAATTTTCCATTAGAAGCTTGCATACGTAAATAAAATTGTTCTCTGAATAAAGAAGATAATTTTTTATTTAAAGTTTGAATATTTTCTTTATGTATATTCATCATATATATGATATTACCTTTTTATTTATAAATATAGTTTTGATTGGTAGTTTTGCTGATGCTAACTTGAATGCTTCATAGGCTAATGTTTCTGAAATACCATCTATTTCATATAATATCTTCCCAGGTTGAATTAAAGCAACCCAATATTCTACATTTCCTTTACCTTTTCCCATACGTACTTCAAGCGGTTTTTTAGTAATAGGTTTATCAGGAAAAATACGAATCCATACTTTACCTTGATGCTTAATTTCGTGTGTTATAGCACGACGTGCTGCTTCAATTTGAGAAGAAGTTAAACGACCACGTTCAATAGATTTTAAACCAAAAGTACCGAATTTAATATCCGTACTTACTGCTAGTCCCCGATTACGACCTTTATGCATTTTACGGAATTTTGTACGCTTTGGTTGTAGCATCAAAAGTTCTCCTTACTTTTACTTATATTAGTTTTATTTACAACAATACTACTTTTATTTTTTTGTTTTTTAATATTAGATTGCTGTTTTTTAAGTTTAATATTTTGTTTTGAAGGTTCATTATTAATATTAGTACTTCCTAAAATTTCACCTTTAAAAATCCATACTTTTAATCCTATGACACCATAAACTGTATATGCTTCAGAAGTATTATAATCGATATCTGCACGCAACGTATGTAGGGGTACACGACCCTCTCTATACCATTCAGTACGTGCTATTTCAGCTCCTCCTAAACGTCCACTAACTTCAATTTTAATTCCTTTAGCTCCGCTACGTATAGCACTTTGAACAGCACGTTTCATAGCTCTTCGAAAAAGAATACGACGTTCAAGTTGCGAAGCAATATTTTCAGCAACTAATTTAGCGTCTAGTTCAGGTTTACGAATTTCAACAATATTAATTTTTGCTGGTAATTGTGCTATATTAGATATAGTTTTACGTAATTTTTCAAGATCTTCTCCTTTTTTTCCTATTACTATACCTGGACGAGCTGTATGTATTGTAATGCAAATATTATTTGTTGGACGATCTATTATTATACGAGAAATTGAAGATTTTGATAGTTCTTTAATTAAGAATTGACGAATTTTAAAATCGTTATCTATATTATTAGCAAATTCTTTTTTATTTGCATACCAAATAGAATTCCATGGTTTAATAATACCTAAACGAATTCCATTAGGATTTACTTTATGACCCATTATTTATAATCTCCAAAATTTTTATCGATTATACAGATATAATTATCGTAATATGATTTGTACGCTTTAATATACGGTCTGCACGACCTTTAGCTCTGGGCATAATACGTTTAATACTTGGACCAGTATCAACAAAAATTTTTGAAATTTTAAAGTTATTAATTTCATCTGCACCATCATTGTGTTCAGCATTAGCAATAGCAGATTTTAGTATTTTTTTGATTATATTAGCAGCTTTCTTTTTAGAAAAAGTTAACTCTTTCATAGCTTGTAAAACTTTTTTACCACGAATTTGATTAGCTACTAATCTAACTTTTTGAGCAGAAGAACTAGCATAGCGATATCTAGCAATAGTTTTCATCTATTGGTTCCTAAATTTAGCATTTTTTAGTAGTTTTGTCGACTGCATGCCCACGATAAGTACGTGTGGGAGCAAATTCTCCTAATTTGTGACCAACCATTTCATCTATAACAAAAACAGGAATATGCTGTCTTCCATTATGAATAGCAATAGTTAAACCTATCATTGCTGGAAATATTGTTGAACGACGTGACCAAGTACGAATAGGTTTTTTGTCATTTGTTTCAATGGCTTTCTCTATTTTTTTTAATAAATGTAAGTCAATAAATGGACCTTTTTTAAGAGAACGGGGCATAATTTATCCTCTAATATTATTTACGATGACATACAATAAATTTATCAGTACGTTTATTACTGCGAGTTTTTTTACCTTTAGTATGAAGACCCCATGGAGATACAGGATGTTTACCAAAATTACGTCCTTCACCACCACCGTGCGGATGGTCAATGGGATTCATTGCTGTACCTCTAACAGTAGAACGTATACCTAACCATCTTTTAGCACCAGCTTTACCTAACAAACGTAACATATGTTCTGCATTATCTATTTCACCTAAAGTAGCACGACATTCAGAATTAATCTTACGTATTTCACCAGAACGTAAACGTAAAGTAACATGATTCTTATCACGAGCTATTATTTGAATAGAAGTACCAGCAGAACGTGCTAATTGACCACCTTTGTTTAGTTTCATTTCTACATTATGTACAATAGAACCAATGGGGATATTTTTCATAGGAAGAGCATTACCTATTTTAATTGCTGCATCAACACCAGATTCAATTTTATCACCAATATTTAATCCTTTGGGTGCAAGTATATAACGACGTTCACCATCTTTATATTTAACTAAGATAATATTCGCAGATCTGTTAGGATCATATTCAAATCGTTCTATTGT
Source organism: Candidatus Mikella endobia (assembly GCF_900048045.1). GTDB lineage: Bacteria > Pseudomonadota > Gammaproteobacteria > Enterobacterales > Enterobacteriaceae > Mikella > Mikella endobia. The sequence goes on from NZ_LN999831.1 coordinate 102,995, forward strand.
TGCTTGAATACCATCTTTATTACGTTTAAAATCTATTAAACGATATTTTTTTTTATGACCCCCACCAATATGTCGCATAGTGATACGACCATTATTATTACGTCCCCCTGATTTAGGAAGAGATGTTAATAATTTAGAATAAGGTTTCCCTTTGTGAATATTAGAATTTATTATTTTAAAAACATGGCGACGACCTGGAGATGTGGGTTTACACTTAACAAGTGACATTATTATGATTCCTTATCATACTCACTAAAATAATTCTGATTTTCCAATAGATTCTATTTTTTGATCTTGTTTTAAAAGTATATAAGCTTTTTTCCAATTACTACGATAACCCATATATTGTTTGTGACGTTTACGTTTTCCTTTAACTATAAGTGTATGTATTTTATGTACTTTTACTTTAAAAATTTTTTGTATAGCAGATTTAATTTCTATTTTATTACTATTTTTAGTTACATTAAAAACAATAGTGTTATATTTTTTTATTGATGTAGATACTTTTTCAGAAATATGTGGAGTACGTAATAATTTTAATAAATATTCTTCACAAATCATACCAACATATCCTCAATTTGTTTAATAGCATTAACTGTTATAATTACCTTTTCAAAAGAAATAAGATTAATTGGGTTAATACTTTTAGTATTACTTACTTTTACTTTATAAAGATTACGTGCAGCAAAAAATAAATTTATTTCTAAATTATCTGTAATTATTAAAACATCATTTAAGAAAAATTCTTGTAATTTTTGTACTAATAATTTTGTTTTAGGTGCTTGTATAGAAAAATATTCAACAATAATTAAACGATTTTGGCGTATCAATTCTGATATAATACTTTTTATAGCTCCGCGATACATTTTTTTATTGATTTTTTTACTATAATCTTGCGGTTTAGCTGCAAAAGTAACACCACCAGAACGCCAAATAGGACTTTTAACGCTACCTGAACGTGCTCTACCTGTTCCTTTTTGCCGCCAAGGTTTTTTACCCGAACCAATAACTTCTGCACGATTTTTCTGACAACAAGTTCCCTGACGAGCTTCTGCAGCATAAGCTACAAGAACTTGATGAATTAATGCTTTATTAAAAGTACATCCAAATATTTTTTCAGAAACAGTTAATGTTTTATTTAATGTATTTTTTAGTATTAATTCCATTCATATATCCTCGCTATTATGCTTTAATAGCTGGTTTAATTATCAATTTATTACCAATTACTCCAGGAACCGCACCTTTTATTAATAATAAATTGCGTTTTATATCAATACGTATTATTTCTAGATTTTGAATTGTAACTCTTTCATTACCTAGATGTCCTGACATTTTTTTTCCTTTGAATACTTTCCCTGGAGTTTGATTTTGACCTATAGAACCTGGAGCGCGATGAGATAATGAATTACCATGGCTAGAATCTTGAGTATGAAAATTCCAACGTTTTACAGTACCAGAAAATCCTTTACCTTTAGAAGTACCAATAATATCAACTTTTTTTACATTAACGAATATTTCTAGAGAAATATTTTGACCAACAGTAATTCCTTCAATATTTTCCATGTTAAATTCCCATAGACCACATCCTACTTTAACACCTGCTTTGGCAAAATGTCCGGCTTCAGGTTTAATTATTTTATTAATTTTTTTAACACCAGAAGTAATTTGTATAGCATTATATCCATCATTTTTAATATTTTTAATCTGTATTATACGGTTTTCTTTAATTTCAATAACTGTTATTGGAATAGAAATCCCTTCTTTCGTAAAAATACGAGTCATGCCTACTTTACTTCCTATTAAACCTTTCATTATTTAAATCTCTTTATTTTCAACAATTTAATTAACCTAAACTAATCTGTACATCTACCCCAGCAGCTAAATCTAAACGCATAAGTGCATCAACAGTTTTTTTAGTTGGTTCAACAATATCAATTAAACGTTTATGAGTACGGATTTCATATTGATCTCGTGCATCTTTATTTACATGCGGAGAAATCAAAATAGTAAAGCGTTCTTTACAAGTAGGTAGAGGAATTGGACCACGTACTTGAGCACCAGTACGTTTAGCGGTTTCAACTATTTCTAGTGTTGATTGATCAATTAAACGATAATCAAAAGCTTTTAAACGTATACGGATTCTTTGGTTCTGCATTAGACCCAAACTCCAATTATTTTATTTATAATTTATGAATATAAAATTACTTTATTATTATTTAATATATAATATAATTTTGTTCATGTTTTATCCCTTTATTTGGGATGTTATTTGTAGGTTTTAATTAATATTTTATATATAATATATTTAATATATAAATTTTAATTAATATAATTTTTTAAATTAAAATTAAAACTCCATGTTAAAAAATATCTCTCTGTTATACAGAGAGATTTTTTTATAATATATTATTTATTCAAAAATTTTAGTAACAATTCCTGCACCAATAGTATGACCACCTTCACGAATAGCAAAACGTAAACCATTATCCATAGCAATAGGAGATAATAAATTAACAATCATCTTAATATTATCACCCGGCATAACCATTTCAATATTTTCTGGTAATTCTATGATACCAGTTACATCAGTAGTACGAAAATAAAATTGGGGACGATATCCTTTAAAAAAAGGTGTATGACGTCCGCCTTCTTCTTTATTTAAAATATAAACTTCTGATTCAAATTTTGTATATGGTTTAATTGATCCTATTTTTGCTAAAACTTGACCTCGTTCTACATCTTCACGTTTAGTACCTCTGAGTAATATTCCTACATTATCCCCAGCACGTCCTTCATCTAATAATTTACGAAACATTTCAACACCAGTACAAATAGTTTTAGTAGTATTTTTAATTCCTACTATTTCTATTTCATCACTCACTTTAATTATACCTCTTTCTATACGACCAGTTACTACTGTACCACGTCCAGAAATAGAAAATACATCTTCAATTGGTAATAAGAATGGTTGATCAATATTTCGCTTAGGTTCAGGAATGTATGTATCTAGTGTTTTTGCTAATTCAATAATTTTTGGTGTCCATATTTCATCATTCTCTTCTAGTGCTTTTAATGCGGAACCTCGAATAATAGGTGTATTTTCTCCAGGAAAATCGTACTGTGATAATAATTCACGTACTTCCATTTCTACAAGTTCTAATAATTCTGCATCATTAACTAAATCACATTTATTCATGAATACTATTATATAAGGTACACCTACTTGACGAGCCAAAAGTATATGCTCTCTAGTCTGCGGCATAGGACCATCAGTAGCTGCAACTACTAAAATGGCACCATCCATTTGAGCAGCTCCAGTAATCATATTTTTTACATAATCAGCATGTCCTGGACAATCTACATGTGCATAATGACGATTTAAAGTATCATATTCAACATGTGAAGCATTTATAGTAATACCTCGAAGTTTTTCTTCGGGGGTATTATCAATTTGTTCACAAGCACGTGCATTGCCACCATAAGTTTTAGCTAAAACAGTGGTAATAGCAGCAGTTAAAGTTGTTTTTCCATGATCGACATGTCCAATAGTACCTATATTAACGTGCGGTTTTGTACGTTGAAATTTTTCTTTAGACACAAATATATTCCTCTAGTATAATGTACCTATGTATATATATATTTATATATGCCATATTAATAAGTTCAAAGCAACTCTAAGTATAGACAAAATAAATGATGCTGATAGGCAGATTTGAACTGCCGACCTCACCCTTACCAAGGGTGTGCTCTACCAACTAAGCTATATCAGCGTATTTGGAGCGAACAGTGGGAATCGAACCCACATCTTCAGCTTGGAAGGCTGAGGTAATAACCATTATACGATGCTCGCATTTAGAAAATTTAAATTTTTTTAATATAATTTAAAATTTAAATTTATTATTTAATAATATCTGGTGGTGGGGGAAGGATTCGAACCTTCGAAGTCTCTGACGGCAGATTTACAGTCTGCTCCCTTTAGCCACTCGGGAACCCCACCAAATTTGGGTGCCGGTAGAAGGAATCGAACCCTCAACCTACTGATTACAAATCAGTTACTCTACCAATTGAGTTATACCGGCTATTAATTAACACTATTTATTTTTAATTTATAGTAAAAATAATTAAATATTTTAAATAATATTTAATAATTAAATGATAATATATCTTTTTTTAAATAAGAATCTCTATTTGAGAGATATCTAAAAAATATAAATGTAAACAATTTTAAATATTGAAATAACTATTTTTATTAAAATATATTTTATAATTTTATTTATTAAAAATCTAGTTTTATTCAATATTTTTAAAAAATATTAATATCTTTTTCTTACAAAAAAGATTTTATTTATAATTATAAACTATATATTTTATTTAATTTAGTTTAAAACTAACAAATTAATTTTTTTATTATATCAATAATATTCTTCTTATTAAGAAGAATTCATAAATAAATAATATTTACTATTAAGTATTTTATACTATAAAATACTTAAAAATATATTTGGTATAAAATATTTAAATAATTATTAATTTATTTCTTATTTTAAATTTATAATATATCTTAAACGATATACAATAAAAGTAGTAATTTACTTATTAATCATTTGTAATACTAGATTTTAAAAGTTCTGCTAAATTAGCTTCAGCTTTATCTGTAGTAATAATAGGTGCTTTATTAGATATATTATTTTTTTTACAAGAATTACGATTCTTATGATATTTATAACCAGTACCTGCTGGTATTAATCTTCCAACTATAACATTTTCTTTTAAACCACGTAATTCATCACATTTTCCTGCTACAGCAGCTTCTGTTAACACACGTGTAGTTTCTTGAAATGATGCTGCTGAGATAAAAGAATCTGTTGCAAGAGAAGCTTTAGTAATTCCTAGTAAATTAGGAATATATTCTATTATTTTTTTGCCATTTTTTTCTAGTTGTCTATTAGCAATTTTAATATGAGAATATTCTACTTGTTCACCTTCTAAAAATTCTGGATGGTTACTATTAGTAATAGTAACTTTACGTAACATTTGGCGAACAATAATCTCTATATGTTTATCATTTATTTTTACTCCTTGTAATCGATAAACTTCTTGAACTTCATTTACAATATAACGAGTGACTTCATGTATACCCCGTAATCGTAAAATATCATGTGGAGATTCTGGACCATCAGAAATAACATCTCCTCGTTCTACATGTTCACCTTCAAATACATTAAGATGACGCCATTTGGGAATCATTTCTTCATAAGATTCATGATTTTCATCTAAAGGTAAAATAATAAGGCGACGTTTTCCTTTAGTTTCTTTACCGAAAGTAATTATACCACTTATTTCAGCTAAAATAGCAGGTTCTTTAGGACTACGAGCTTCAAATAAATCAGCTACACGAGGTAAACCCCCAGTAATATCTTTAATACCACTAGTTTCTTGTGGTAAACGTGCTAATGTATCACCACAAGTAATTTTAGCACCATCTACAAGATGGATAATAGTTTTCCCTGGTAAAAAATATTGTGCAGGAATATCTGTTCCTGGTAATAAAACATCTTGACCTTCAATATCAACTATATGTAATGCAGGACGTAAATCTTTACCACTACTAGTACGTTCAGCAGTATCAAGAACTACTATAGAAGATAAACCTGTAAGTTCATCTGTTTGACGAATAATAGTTTGTCCTTCAATCATATCAGTAAAACGAACAAAACCATTAACTTCAGTAATAATAGGCATAGTATGAGGATCCCAATTAGCAATAATTTCTCCACTAATTATTTCTGATAAATCCCCTTTTTCCATAATAGCTCCATAAGGAACTTTATAACTTTCTTTAATTCTTCCAAATTTATCAATTAATTTTAGTTCAGTATTACGTGAAGTAATAACTAATTTACCATTACAATTAAATACAAATTTTGCGTTATTTAAACGAATTATTCCTGTATTTTTTACTTGAATACTAGATTCTGCAGCAACACGAGAAGCAGCACCACCAATATGAAATGTACGCATAGTAAGTTGTGTTCCTGGTTCCCCTATAGATTGAGCTGCTATTACACCAATAGCTTCTCCTTCATTTACTAAATTTCCTCTAGATAAATCACGACCATAACAATTAGCACAAACTCCAAAATCAGTATTACAAGTTACTACTGAACGTACTTTAATACTATCAACTGAATTATTTTCTAAAATATCACAACATTGTTCATTCAATAATGTATTTCTTTCTAATAAAATATTTTTTGTACCTGGTTTAAAAATATTTTCTGCTGTAACACGTCCTAAGACTTTTTCTCGAAGTGGTTCTTTAACCTCTCCTCCTTCAATAACAGGAGTCATTAATATACCTGAAAAGGTACCGCAATCTTTTTCAGTTATTACAAGATCTTGTGCTACATCAACTAAACGACGAGTTAAATATCCAGAATTAGCAGTTTTTAATGCAGTATCAGCTAATCCTTTACGTGCCCCATGTGTAGAAATAAAATATTGAAGTACATTTAAACCTTCACGAAAATTTGCAGTAATAGGAGTTTCAATAATCGAACCATCAGGTTTTGCCATCAACCCACGCATACCTGCTAATTGACGTATTTGTACTGCAGAACCCCGAGCTCCAGAATCAGCCATCATAAAAATACTATTAAAAGATACTTGACTTTCTTTTGTACCATTGCTATTAATTACAATTTCAGTAGATATATTATCCATCATAGCTTTAGCAATACGTTCATTAGCTGCAGCCCATATATCAATAACTTTGTTATAACGTTCACCAGCAGTAACAAGACCTGATTGAAATTGCTCTTGTATTTCTGCAACTTCTGTTTCTGCTTCATTTAAAATTTCTCTTTTATTTGTGGGAATTACCATATCATCTATACCAACTGAGGCTCCTGAACGAGCCGCATAATAAAATCCAGTATACATAATTTGATCTGCAAAAATAACAGTTTGCTTTAATCCTAATACCCTATAGCAAGTATTAAGCATTTTAGAAATTAATTTTTTACCTAATACTTGATTTATTAATGAAAAAGGTAATCCTTTAGGAATTATAAGCCATAAAATAGCACGTCCCACAGTAGTATTTACTATATTAGTTTTTTCTATCCATTCATTATTATTGATTTTTTCATATTCAGTAATACGTACTTTAACTTTAGCGTGTAATTCTGCTATACCCAGACTATAAATATGTTCAGCTTCTTTAGGTCCAGTTAATATCATACCTTCGCCTTTAGCATTAATACGATCACGAGTCATATAGTATAAACCTAAAACTACATCTTGAGATGGAACAATAATAGGTTCTCCATTTGCAGGAGATAATATATTATTTGTAGACATCATTAATGTACGTGCTTCAATTTGTGCTTCTAATGTTAATGGAACATGTACTGCCATTTGATCTCCATCAAAATCAGCATTATATGCTGCACATACTAGGGGGTGTAATTGAATTGCTTTACCTTCAATAAGTACTGGTTCAAATGCTTGTATACCTAACCGATGTAATGTAGGTGCTCTATTTAACATTACTGGGTGTTCATGTATAATTTCATCTAAAATATCCCATACTATAGTTTCTTCACGTTCAACCATTTTTTTTGCTGCTTTAATTGTTGTTGCAAAACCACGCAGTTCTAATTTTCCATAAATAAATGGTTTAAATAATTCTAATGCCATTTTTTTGGGTAAACCACATTGATGAAGACGTAAATATGGACCTACAGTGATAACCGAACGTCCTGAATAATCAACACGTTTACCTAATAAATTTTGTCTAAAACGACCTTGTTTTCCTTTAATCATATCTGCCATTGATTTTAGGGGTCGTTTATTAGAACCAGTAATAGCACGTCCTCTACGACCATTATCTATTAATGCATCAACAGCTTCTTGTAACATTCGTTTTTCATTACGTACAATAATATCAGGGGCAGATAAATCTAATAAACGTTTTAACCTATTATTACGATTAATTACACGACGATATAGATCATTTAGATCTGAAGTAGCAAATCTACCACCTTCTAAAGGTACTAAAGGTCGTAAATCTGGTGGCAATACTGGCAATACTGTTAATATCATCCATTCTGGTTTATTGCCTGATTCTATAAAAGATTCTAATAATTTTAAACGCTTAGTTAATTTTTTACGTTTAGTTTCAAAATTAGAATTTTCTAATTCTTCTCGTAAGTTATTACATTCATTTTTTAAATCCATATTTTTTAATATATTATAGATTGATTCAGCACCCATTTGTGCTTCAAATTCATCACCAAATTCTTCTAAAGCATCTAAATATTGATCTTCAGTTAAAATTTGTCTACATTCAAGATTAGTCATACCGCTATCAATTACAATATAAGACTCAAAATATAATACACGTTCTATGTCACGTAATGACATATCTAATAATAATCCAATACGAGAAGGTAAAGATTTTAAAAACCAAATATGTGCAATAGGTGCAGCTAATTCAATATGACCCATACGTTCACGTCGAACTTTAGTTTGTGTTATTTCTACTCCACATTTTTCACAAATTATACCTTTATGTTTTAATCTTTTATACTTACCACATAAACATTCATAATCTTTTACAGGTCCAAAAATACGTGCACAAAATAAACCATCTCTCTCAGGTTTAAAAGTACGATAATTAATTGTTTCTGCTTTTTTTACTTCACCAAAAGACCAAGAACGAATAATGTCTGGGGATGCTAATGAAATTTTGATTGTATCAAATTCTTCTATTTTATTGTTTGTTTTTAATGATATAAGTAAATCTTTCACAAATCGGTTCCTATGGAAGTTAGAGACCTTTAAAAATATTAAAAATAATTTTTATTGAAATAATCTTTAAAAAATTAAAGAACCATATGTATATTATATACAAATTATTTTTTTTCAAATTCAACATTTATACCTAAAGATTGAATTTCTTTTAATAAAACATTAAAAGATTCTGGCATACTTGGTTCCATTATTTGATTCCCATCAATAATATTTTTATATATTTTAGTTCTACCATTAACATCATCTGATTTAATAGTAAGCATTTCTTGTAAAGAATAAGCTGCACCATAAGCTTCTAAAGCCCATACTTCCATTTCTCCAAAACGTTGTCCACCAAATTGAGCTTTACCTCCTAATGGTTGTTGAGTAACTAAACTATATGAACCGGTAGAACGAGCATGCATTTTGTCATCAACTAAATGATTAAGTTTTAACATATACATATATCCTACAGTAACTGGACGTTCAAATTTTTCTCCTGTTCTGCCATCAAATAAAGTTATTTGACCAGAGCTAGGTAACCCTCCAAGATTTAATAAATCTTTAATTTCTTGCTCTTTTGCACCATCAAAAACAGGTGTAGCAATTGGCATTCCTTTTTTTAAATTTTTTGCTAAAAGTAATATTTCTTCATTAGAAAATGAAGAAAAATTTATTTTTTGACGTAAATTATTACCTATATTATAAGCTTTTTGAAGAAATTCACGCAATTTATTAATATTTTCATGCTGATTTAACATATCAGTAATTTTATTACCAATACCTTTTGCTGCCATACCTAAATGTGTTTCTAAAATTTGCCCAATATTCATACGGGAAGGAACACCTAAAGGATTTAAAACTATATCTACAGGTACTCCATTTTCATCATAAGGCATATCTTCAATAGGATTAATTTTAGAAATGACACCTTTATTACCATGACGTCCTGCCATTTTATCACCAGGTTGAATTTGACGTTTTACTGCTAAAGATATTTTAATAACTTTTAATATACCTGGTGCTAAATTATCATTTATAATAATTTTATTTTTTTTAGTTTCTAATTTTTTTTGAAATTCAGAATTCAATTCTTGATATTGTTCAATTAATTTATCTAATTGATTTTTAATAGTTTTATCAGAAATATCTAATTCTAACCAATTTTTGGGTGTTAAATTATCTATTTTTGATTTTTCTATTCCATTTTCAAGAAGAAGATTACGAATACGTGCAAATAATCCTATTTCAAAAATTTGTAATTCTTCAGTAAGGTCTTTTTTAGCTTGTTGAAGTTGTATTTCTTCTATTTCTAATGCACGTTTGTCTTTTTTTACTCCATCTCTAGTAAAAATTTGAACATCAATGACAATACCAGAAATCCCATTGGGAACACGTAATGATGAATCTTTTACATCAGAAGCTTTTTCACCAAAAATAGCTCGTAATAATTTTTCTTCTGGTGTTAATTGACTTTCACCTTTTGGTGTTACTTTACCTACTAAAATATCACCATCACTGACTTCAGCACCAATATATACAATACCTGATTCATCTAATTTTGAAAGTGCAGCTTCTCCTACATTAGGAATATCAGCAGTAATTTCTTCAGAACCTAATTTAGTATCGCGAGATATACAAGTCATTTCTTGTATATGAATAGTAGTAAAACGATCTTCTTGTACTACACGTTCAGATATTAACATAGAATCTTCAAAATTATAACCATTCCAAGGCATGAAAGCAATACGCATATTTTGACCTAGAGCTAGTTCACCTAAATCTGTAGATGGACCATCAGCTATTACATCGCCTTTATCAACTAATTCATCTAAACAAACACAAGGTTTCTGATTAATGCAAGTATTTTGATTAGAACGGATAAATTTCGTTAAATTATAAATATCAATACCAGCTTCTCCTGAAACTGTTTCATCAGAATTAACATTTATAACAATACGAGATGCATCCACATATTGCACTTTACCACCTCTTTTGGCTAAAATAATAACACCTGAATCAACAGCAACAATTCGCTCCATACCAGTACCAACTAATGGTTTCTCATTAATTAGAGTAGGTATTGCTTGACGTTGCATATTGGCACCCATTAATGCACGATTAGCATCATTATGCTCTAAAAATGGAATAAGTGAAGCACCTACTGAAACTATTTGTTGAGTAGAAACATCCATATAATTAACTTGTTGTCTATGAAATAAACTTGATTCTCCTTTATAACGACACGTTATAAATTCATCTATAAAATAACCTTCTTTATTAAAATTAGTATTTGCTTGTGCAATAACAAAATTACCTTCTTCAATTGCTGAAAGATAATGTATTTCATCAGTAACAACACTATTTTGTACAAGACGATAAGGAGTTTCTAAAAAACCATATTCATTAGTCTGTGCATATACAGATAATGAATTTATTAAACCAATATTTGGTCCTTCTGGAGTTTCAATAGAACATACACGACCATAATGAGTGGGATGTACATCACGGACTTCAAAACCGGCACGTTCACGAGTAAGTCCCCCAGGACCTAATGCAGAAATACGTCTTTTATGTGTAATTTCTGAAAGAGGATTATTTTGATCCATAAATTGTGATAGTTGACTAGAACTAAAAAATTCTTTTACTGCTGCTGAAATTGGTTTAATATTAATAATGTCTTGTGGCATGAGAGTATCCATCTCTGCTAAAGAAAGACGTTCTTTTACTGTACGTTCGACACGTATTAATCCTACACGAAATTGATTCTCTGCCATTTCACCTACAGCACGAATTCTACGATTACCTAAATGATCAATATCATCAATTTCACTTTTACCATTACGTATATCAATAAGTTTTTTAATAACATCAATAATATCTTTAGGATCTAAAATATTAGAACCTTCACTTTCATTACGTAACAATGATGAATTAAATTTCATCCTACCTACCGCTGATAAATCATAACGTTCTTCTGAAAAAAATATATTATGAAATAAATTTTCAGCTGCTTCATGAGTAGGAGGTTCTCCAGGACGCATCATACGATATATTTCTAAAAGTGCGCTTAATCTATCGTTAGTTGGATCAATACGTAATGTTTCAGAAATATAAGCACCGTTATCTAAGTCATTTGTAAACAGTGTTTCAATAAATGTATGTCCTTTATTTATTAATTTATTAATTATATCAATTGTTAATTCTTGATTAGCAGAAATGATAATATCATTCGTTTTTTCATCAAAATAATCTTTTGCTACTATTTTTCCTACTATATATTCTATAGGAACATTAATTTGTTTAATATTATCTTTTTTTAAATGATCAATATGACGATTAGTGATTCGACGACCTTTTTCAACATAAATAATATTATTTTCTTTTATATCAAATAAAGCAGTTTCTCCACGTAAACACTCAGGAATCAATTTCATTTGTAAATTTTTATCATTAAATTCATAAATTATTTTATTAAAAAATATATCTAAAATTTGATTTTTATCATAATTTAATGCTCGTAAAAGAATAGTTACTGGTAATTTACGACGTCTATCAATACGAAAAAATAAATTATCTTTTAAGTCAAATTCAAAATCTAACCATGAACCATGATAAGGAATAATACGAGCGTTATATAATATTTTTCCAGAAGAATGATTCTTACCTTTATCACTATCAAAAAATACTCCTGGACTCCGGTGTAATTGAGAAACAATAACACGTTCAGTACCATTAATAATAAAAGTACCATTATCTGTCATAAGAGGTATTTCACCCATATATACTTCTTGCTCTTTTATATTCTTTATTGTAACTTCTGTTATTTCACGTTCATAAATAACAAGACGAAGTTTGACACGTAAAGGTGCAGAAAAAGTTATCCCTCTTATTTGACATTCTTTAATATCAAACAGAGGATCTCCTAAACGATAACTAATATATTGTAGTTCAGAATTACCATTATAACTTTGTATAGGAAATACAGAACGAAATGCTGCTTCTAGACCATATAAACCTTCTGAATCTTGCTCGATAAATTTCTGAAATGAATCTAGCTGAATAGAAAGAAGATAAGGAATCTCTAAAATTTGCGGACGTTTTCCAAAATCTTTACGAATACGTTTTTTTTCAGTATAAGAGTAAACCATAGGGTTCCTCCATTTAATAACAACAATGTTATTGATTATAATTTTAAAAATATTTATTTAATATTCTAAAATAGATATTTAATGTTTGAAACTTTAATATGTTAAATTATTTAATTTGAATAGAAGCTCCTATTTCTTCTAGTAAGTTTTTTAAATTTTCAGCATCATTTTTATTTAAACCTATTTTAATAGTAGTAGGTGCTGATTCAACTAAATCTTTTGATTCTTTTAATCCTAATCCAGTAGCTCCACGTACTGCTTTAATAACAGCAATTTTATTAGTACCAATTTCATTTAAAATTACATCAAATTCTGTTTTTTCTTCTATGTTTTCAGTTGATACTTTTTCTGTATTTGTTATAGATGATGTAGTAGTAGAGGAAACTCCAAATTTTTTTTCCATCATAGATATTAATTCAACTACATCTATTACAGACATTTTAGCAACAGCATCAATAATTTGATCTTTAGTTATAAACATTTTTTAAATATTCCTAAACTGTTAAAATTATTTATGTATTTGTAAATATTTTCAATATATTAAAAAATATGTTAATTCAACATTAAATTATACTTGTTTTTTATTATTATGCACTGCTATTAGTGTACGTAATAATTTACATATAGAAATTTCTTTTATAGTTGATATGAGAAACATTACTGATTCTTCATAATTGGGCATATTTACTAAATTCTCAATTTGAGAAACTGGTATAATTTTTCCTTCAAAAGCTGCAGCTTTAATTTTAAGATTAGTATTTTTTTTAGCAAAAAAAGTTAATAAACGAGCTGGTGCGTTAGGATTTTTATTAGAAAATGCAATAAGATTCGGACCAATAAATAGATCTTTTAAACATTCAAAAGAAGTATCATTAATTACATTTCGCATTAATGTATTACGAACTATATGTATTTGAACACCATATTCACGACCAAGTTTACGTATTTCAGTTATTTGATTTACTGTAATTCCACTAAAATCTACAATAACAGCAGATATTGCATTCATAAGTATTGTTTTTAATTTATAAATAATATTTTTTTTATCTTGAATATTTAATACCATAGAAAAATATTCCTAATTTTAATTAAAATTAATTAAATAAATTTATTTACTAAATCAAAATTTCATATAGATAATTATTATTTATTTAAATAATGAATCTAAATTCACTAATATTCCTACTCCCATTGTAGTAGAAATACTAATTTGTTTAATATATTTACCTTTGATATAAATTGGTTTATCTTTTTTTAGTGCAGTAATTAATGCTTCTAAATTTTCTTTTAATTTATAAGAATCAAAATTTATTTTACCAATAGTAGTATGTACTATACCTTCTTTTTCAGTACGATACTGAATTTGACCTAATTTAATGTTTTTAACTGCTTCAGCAATATTTGTTGTAACAGTACCTAGTTTTGGGTTAGGCATTAAATTTCTAGGTACTAAAATTTTTCCTAACTCACTAACAATATGCATTGTATCTGGAGAAGCAATAATTATATCAAAATTAAAATTACCTTCTTTAATCTGAGAAGTTAACTTATTAATATCCACTATATCTGCACCTGCAGATATAGCTTTTTGAACATTAACACCTTGAGTAAAAACTGCTACACGAATATTACGTCCCCTTCCGTGAGGAAGTATTACTGTACCATAAATATTTTTATCTGAGTTACGTGTATCTATATTAAGTTGAATAGCAACATCAACACTTTCAATAAAATTAGCTGTAGTTAATTCTTTTAATAAACTTAAAGCAGAATTAATAGCATATTGTTGCTTACTAATAATTACTTTATCTTGTATAAAACGTATACGTTTGGTAAGCTTAATCATATATTTTTAACTCTCTACTAATAATCCTATAGAATTTGCTGTACCTACTATAGAACGGGATATTGCTGCTATATCAGCACCAGTCATATCAGCGGCTTTTATTTTAGCTATTTCAAGAATTTGTGTAGTAGTAATTTTACCCACTTTATCTTTATTGGGTTTACTAGAACCAGTTGTTATTTCTGCTGCTTTTTTTAATAATATAGCTGCTGGAGAACTTTTAATAATAAAAGTAAAAGAACGATCAGAATATACAGTAATAATAACTGGAATAGGTAACCCTTTTTCAATACTATCTGTTTTAGCATTAAAAACTTTACAAAATTCCATTATATTAATTCCATGCTGACCTAAAGATGGTCCTATTGGGGGACTGGGATTTGCCATACCTGCAGCAACTTGAAGTTTTACATAGGCTTGTATTTTTTTCGCCATATATTTTTCCTTAAAAGTTACTTTTAATTAAAAATTACTTTTTTAATATTAGTAATTATTATTAATAATTTTAATTTTTTTCAACTTGATGAAAATCTAAATCAACTGAAGTAGCACGACCAAAAATAGAAACTGATACTTTTAAGCGATTTTTTTCATAGTCAACTTCTTCTACTATACAGTTAAAATCAGAGAATGGTCCATCTTTAACACGTATTAATTCACCAGGATAAAAAATAATTTTGGGTATTGGTTTATTACCAATTTTTTTTAATCTATTAATTATTATGTCAATTTCTTTATTACTTATAGGTGCAGGATGATCTGAAGTTCCTCCAACAAACCCCATAACATGTGGTATATTACGTACTAAATACCAACTAGTATCATTCATTACCATTTGTATTAAAACATAACCAGGAAAAAATTTTCTTTCGCTTTTTCGTCGCTGACTACCACGAATTTCAATTATTTCTTCTTTAGGAATCAAAATATTTCCAAATAAATTTTCCATATTTTGAAGCTTGATATGTTCTCTGATAGAGAGAACTACACGTCCTTCAAAACCAGAAAACGTTTGAATAACATACCAACGTTTTTGGAACGATTGGGACATTTTATTATTAAAACCTCAAACCTGTAATAAATGATATGATATAGATTATAATACTATCTAATCCCCATAAAATAAATGATAATATAGTAGTAACTATAGTTACTATTAATGTCATTTGTAATGTTTCTTGACATTTAGGCCAAATTATCTGACGTAATTCAATATATACTTTAAATATAAAAAAAATAATAGATTTATCTTTCACAAATATAATTATATCATAATTAATAATAGTAACAATAAAAATTATTAATATAATATATATATATGAAAAATATTAATTTTAAACTATATAATATATGAATATTTTAATTTAATTAATAATTTTAATAATAATTCCTGCACTAATAGTATTACTACCTTTAAGTATATCAAAAAGTAAACCTATTATTTATAACAATAGTAGATTATAAATTAACAATCATCTTAATCTTATTATCATGCATAACTATTTTAATAGTGTCTGGGAATTTTATTATACTATTTATATCAATAGGATGAAAATCATATTCAGGACGATATTCTTTAAAAAAAAGGTGTATGATATCCGCTTTATTCTTTATTTCAAAGATAAAATTCTGATTAAAATTTGATATATAATTTAATTGATCCTCGTTTTGCTAAAATTTAACCCCGTTCTACATCTTCACGTTTAGTATCTCAGAGTACCTATATGATCTCCAGCACATCTTTCATCTAATAATTTAGGAAATATTTCAACACCCGTATAAAAATTTTTAGTAGAATTTTTAATTTCTATTATTTCTATTTCATCACTCACTTTAATTATATCTCTTTCTATACGACAAATTATTACTGTACCACGTCCATAAATAGAAAATATATCTTTAATGGATAATAAAAATAGTTTATTAATATTTAGTTTTGGATGTATCTAGTGTTTAGACTATTTTAATAATTTTGATGTCCATATTTCATTTTTTTTCTAGTGCTTTTAATGCATAACCTAGAATAATAAGTGTATTCTCTCCAAGAAAATAGTATTGAGATAATAATTATCGTACTTTCATTTCTACCATTTAGAATAATTATGCATCATTAATTCAATTATATTTATTCATGAATACACTACGAGCCAAAAGTATCTGAAGACCATCAATAAAATAGCACTATTTATTTGAGCAGCTACTGGAATCATATCAGCATATACTGGACAATCTACATGTGCAAAATGAAGATTTATAGTATGAATCCTATTCAACATGTGAAGTATTGATAATAATTTCTCGAAGTTTTTCTTCTTGAGCATTATAAATTTGTTCACAAATACGTTTTTTATCACCATATCTATTAGATAGCATAGCAAGCAGTGAAAAATTTTTCTATAGGATACATATCCAATGATACCTATCATGAGGTTTTATACTTAAAAATTTTTCTTTATATATTCATCTATTTCTTTTAAATCTAAAACAATTAATAAAATTAATTTTCTATTCGAGAATAGAATCTAAAATTTATGAGATAATATCTATTTTATAATTGAATTTTTTTAATTTGAAAAATTTATTTTTTTTTATTATTTATAATATCTTGAGCAATATTATTTGGTGTTTCATTATATTTTAAAAATTCCATAGAATAAGAAGCACGGCCTTGAGTTTTTGAACGTAATTCAGTTGCATAACCAAACATTTCAGATAAAGGAACTTGTGCATAAATAATTTTACCATTTACATGATCTTCTATACTTTCAATTACACCCCGACGACGATTTAAATCACCTATAACTTCTCCCATATATTCTTGATTTGTTTCAATTTCTACTTTCATTATAGGTTCTAAAAGAACTGGTTTTGCTTTTAAAAAACCTTCTTTAAAAGCTAAAGAACTAGCTATTTTAAATGCCATTTCTGATGAATCAACTTCATGATATGAACCATCAAAAACTGCTACACGAACACCTACAATAGGGTAACCAGCTAAAATACCATTTTTTAATTGTTCTTGAATACCTTTATCTATTGCTGGAATAAATTCTTTAGGTACTACACCACCAACTATTTCATTTAAAAATTCATAATTTTTTCCATTTGTTTCAATTGGTTCAATACGTAACCATACATGACCAAACTGACCTTTACCTCCAGATTGACGAATAAATTTACCTTCTTGTTTTACAGTAGATCTAATTGTTTCACGATATGCTACTTGGGGTTTACCAATATTAGCTTTGACATTAAATTCACGATGCATACGATCTACAAGTATTTCAAGATGTAATTCTCCCATACCAGCAATTATAGTTTGTCCAGATTCTTCATCTGTCCAAACTTTAAAAGAAGGATCTTCTTGTTCTAAACGATATAAAGCTAACCCCATTTTTTCTTGATCTATTTTTGTTTTGGGTTCTACAGCAACAGAGATAACTGGTTCAGGAAATTTCATTTTTTCAAGAATAATTGGTATATATGGATCACATAAAGTATCTCCTGTAGTTACATCTTTTAATCCTATAGCTGCAGCTATATCTCCAGCTCTTACTTCTTTAATTTCTTCACGTTTATTAGCGTGCATTTGTACAATACGGCCAAAACGTTCTTTTTTATTTTTTACTGAATTTAATACTATATCTCCAGAATTTATAACACCAGAATAAACACGAAAAAAGGTTAGATTACCAACAAATGGATCATTAGCAATTTTAAACGCTAAAGCGGAAAAAGGTTCCTCATCACTAGAATAACGTTTCGTATGAGTTTTACTATCAAGAAGTACCCCATTAATAGCAGAAATATCAGTTGGAGCAGGTAAATATTCAATTACTGCATCAAGTAAAGCTTGTACACCTTTATTTTTAAAAGCAGAACCACAAGTAACTAAAATAATTTCATTATTTAGAACACGTTGACGTAAACCATTTTTAATTTCTATTTCAGTTAATTTTTTACCACTTAAGTATTTATCCATAAGATAATCAGATGCTTCTGCTGCAGATTCAACTAAATGTTGATGCCATTGATTAGCTAATTCAAGTAAATTATTAGGAATATCTTCATATATAAAAGTTACACCTTGATCTTTTTCATTCCAATTTATTGCTTTCATTTTAATTAAATCTATAATACCAGTAAATTTTTCTTCAGCACCAATAGCTAATTGAATTGGAACAGGTAGAATATCTAAACGATTTTTTAATTGATCAACTACTCTTAAATAATTAGCACCTACACGATCCATTTTATTAATAAATGCAATACGTGGTACTTTATATTTATTTGCTTGACGCCAAACGGTTTCTGATTGTGGTTGTACACCTCCTACAGCACAATAAATCATAATAACACCATCAAGTATACGCATTGAACGTTCAACTTCAATAGTAAAATCAACATGTCCTGGAGTATCTATAATATTAATACGATGTGAATCAAATTGTTTAGCCATTCCAGACCAAAAACAAGTTGTAGCAGCAGATGTTATGGTAATACCACGTTCTTGCTCTTGTACCATCCAATCCATTGTTGCTGCTCCATTATGAACCTCACCAATTTTATGGTTAACACCTGCATAAAATAAAATACGTTCTGTAGTAGTGGTTTTACCTGCATCAATATGAGCACTAATACCAATATTTCTATAAAGTGTAATGGGTGTTATACGAGCCATTAAAATCCTTAATGATTATTATCAATTATTTAAAATTAATGATAAAAAATTTTTTATTAAAAATATAAATTTTGAGATGATATCTTTAAATTACCAACGATAGTGAGCAAATGCTTTATTAGCATCTGCCATACGATGAACAGATTCACGTTTTTTTACAGCAGCACCTTTATTTTCAGTAGCATCAAAAAGTTCTTGTGCTAAACGTAAAGCCATAGATTTCTCATTACGTTTACGAGCAGCTTCAACAATCCAACGTATTGCTAAAGTATTACGACGAATAGGACGAACTTCTATTGGTATTTGATATGTAGAACCACCAACACGACGTGATCTTACTTCAACAATTGGACGTACATTATTTATAGCTGTTTCAAAAGCTTCTAGTTGATTTTTTATTTTAGTTACTTGCGTTAAAATTTTTAATGCAGTATAAACTATAGCTTCTGCATTAGCTTTTTTACCATCAATCATAATAATATTAATAAATTTTGCTAAAATTTCAGATCCAAAAATTAAATCTGGTACAATTTTTCGGGGACCAATTAAATGACGACGAGGCATATTATCTCCTGATAAATATTTTATTTTTTAAATAAAATTAAATATAAAACTATTTATTATTAATTTTTTATCTTTTTTACACCATATTTAGAACGTCCTTGTTTACGGTTTTTAACACCAGAACAATCAAGAGAACCCCGAATAGTATGATACCGTACACCGGGTAAATCTTTTACTCGTCCTCCCCGAATTAAAATTACAGAATGTTCTTGAAGATTATGACCTTCACCACTAATATATGAAGTTACTTCAAAACCATTAGTTAATCGAACACGACAAACTTTCCTCATAGCAGAATTGGGTTTTTTAGGAGTAGTGGTATATACACGAGTACATACACCGCGTTTTTGCGGACAATTATTTAATGCTGGAACATTACTTTTAGTAATTTTTATAGAACGTGGTTTCCTTACTAATTGATTAATTGTTGTCATTTAATGAAATTCCTCAATTTTATTTATATATTTAAGATATTTACTGAATATTTTAAAATAAATAAAATTATTAAGTAATTTTAATTACCATGTTATTTGTTGGAAATTATTTTCCGTTAATTTAACAAATTCTATATAACTAATTATTTTAATTTTAGGAAAATAAAAAGGAAATATTCCTCGAGCTTCAATATCATTTTTTAATGCATATATTTTTAATGAATAAGCATTAATAGCATTTAATGCTAATGAATTATTTAATCCAGCAATAACTCCATCAGATATTAATAATAATGTATCATTAATACTAGTAGTACGCAATATTGCTGCAAAATCACATAAATAAGGAGAATAATTTAAAATATATAACATAATTTATAAAATTTTTTTTAAATATATTAAAATTTTAAAATAATATTATATTTAGCTAAATATTGATACCAATATTTAGGCATTAACCATTTAGATTCTAAAATCAATTCAATATTATTATTTATACCACGTTCTTGTGCTGAATGAGCACAAATATAAATTTGATTAATATCATAAATTGATAATATACCAAATGCAGGAATAAAATTCTTAGATAAAATTTTTGATGGTTGTTGCTGTAATAATAATAAAAATACTCCATCAGAAATAAAAAATACACCAATATTATTAGAATATACTGAAGTTGCTAATAATAAATCTAGTCCTTCACGACTAGATTCATTTCCATATGGTCCATGACTAAAAATAAAAGCTATATTATTATTATTCATAATTAATTAAAATTGGATAAAACGATTACAGATAAATAATTCTTGTGCAAAAGAACCTAATCCAACTAAATTAAAATCTGGTTGAATATTACCAGAAGAAGTATTTTTTATATTAAATAATTTTGTTTGTTCTGTATTAATAATTCCGCGTCGTATAGAAGCAGAAACACAAATATTTAATTTTATTTTAAATTTTTGTGCCAGTTGACACCAAGCAAGTACTATATTAATTTCATCGCTAGCTGAAGTATGTAAACAATTAGCATTAGTTACTCCATCTTGATAAAAAAATATAGTATTTATATGATGATTACATTTTAATAATGTTTTAGCAAATTGTAATGCCGTTTTAGTTTGTTGTTTCCCATAAGCTGGACTATTTACCATCATACAATAATTTAGAATCATTTTAATATTTTATTTTATTAAATAGAATAATTTAATTAAAATTAAAATATTTTTTAAAAAAATTCAATTATTTATTAATAAATATTATTTATATATTGTAATTTATAAAAATATATAATATTAATATATTTAATAATATTAATTACCATTAAAATTTAATATTTTATATATTTCAAAAATTTTTGAAATAAAAATAAATTTTAATATTTTCTATCATAGATATTTATGATTAATTAATTTAATTATGGTTAATATTTTTTCTTTTGCAGATAAACATTTAAATGTTTGTGGGTTATTTTGTCCAGAACCATTAATGATAATACGTAAAACTATACGTTTTATGATTAATGGAGAAACTTTACTTATAATTACTGATGATATAGCTACTATTAGAGATATTCCTCTATTTTGTCATTTTATGACTCATACTCTTTTAGCAAAAGATATTAAATCTCTTCCTTATCAATTTTTATTACAAAAAGGAAAAATTAAAATTTAAATAATATTATTATATTTAATATTTTTAAAAAATTTCTTAATTATTGACAATTTAAAGAAATAGATAATAATCTACTAAGAATATATTAAATATAGTATTTATTAAATAATGGGGATTTTATGTACGCAGTTTTCCAAACTGGTGGAAAACAACACCGAGTAATTAAAAATCAAATTATTAAAATTGAAAAATTAAATATTTCAATAAATAATATTATTGAATTTACCAAAATTAGTATGATTAATGATAATAATCATCTTTATGTAGGTCATCCTTTTATAGAAAATTGTAAAATTACAGCTCAAATAGTTGCTCATAAACAAAGTGATAAAATCAAAATTATTAAATTTAATCGTCGTAAACATTTTCGTAAACATATGGGTCATCGTCAATTATTTACTAGTATTAAAATCTTAGATATAATTATTAATTCTTAAAATAATCTTATCTTTTATAAGAGAATAATTTTATGGCACATAAAAAAGCTGGTGGGTCTACACGTAATGGACGTGATTCAGAAAGTAAACGTTTAGGAATTAAATGTTTTGGTGGTGAGACTGTAAATGCTGGTAATATTATTGTTCGTCAACGTGGAACTCATTTTCATCCAGGAAAAAATGTAGGATACGGAAGAGATTATACTTTATTTGCTTTAATTTCAGGTAAAATTCAATTTCAAATAAAAGGCCGCAAAGGTCGTAAATTTGTTAATATAATTAATTAATAATTAATTTTTAGACAAACATATAAATAAGTTATTTATCTTCTTTTAAAATTTATAAAAAGAATTTTTAATGAAATTTATTGATGAAGTAAAAATTTTAGTTACTGCAGGTAATGGTGGAAATGGTTGTATTAGTTTTCATAAAGAAAAATATATTCTACACGGAGGACCTGATGGTGGAGATGGTGGAGATGGTGGAGATATATGGATTTTAGCTGATGAAAATATTAATACTCTTATTGATTATCGTTTTAAGAAAAAATTTTATGCAGAAAATGGTGGTAATGGTCAGCGATATAATTGTACTGGAAAAAAAGGTAAAAACTGTATTATTTTAGTTCCTGTAGGTACTAGAATAGTAGATTTAAAAACCAATGAAGTAATTGATGATATGATTAAACATCATCAAAAAATAATGGTAGCTAAAGGTGGTTTTCATGGATTAGGTAATGTTCGTTTTAAATCATCACTTAATCAAACTCCTAGAAAAAAAACAGAAGGTAGTAAAGGAGAAATTCGTGAACTACAGTTAGAATTAATGTTGTTAGCAGATGTAGGTTTATTAGGATTACCAAATGCTGGTAAATCAACATTTATTAGTGCTGTATCTGCAGCTAAACCTAAAATAGCAGATTATCCATTTACAACATTAACACCAAATCTGGGTGTAGTTAATATAAATAATAAAAAAAGTTTTATTGTAGCAGATATTCCAGGTTTAATAAAAGGTGCTGCTAATGGTGCTGGATTAGGGATCAGATTTCTAAAACATTTAAATCGGTGTAAAATTTTATTACATTTTATTGATATATCACCATTAGATCAATCAGATCCTGTTGAAAATGCTAAAATTATTTTTACAGAACTAAAAATATATAGCAAAAAATTAGCATCTAAACCTCATTGGTTAATTTTTAATAAAATAGATCTTTTAAATACAAAAGATCTTATCAAGATGAATAAAAATATATTACAAACTTTTAATTGGAAAGAAAAAGTGTTTTTTATATCTGCTACTAATAATATTGGAATTGAAATTTTATGTAAAGAACTAAAAAATTTTTTAGAAACTAATTCTAAAATAAACTAATACTTTTAAAATATCACTTTTTTTTAAAAAAAGTATTTATGAAAAAATATCTTTAAAAATTTTTAAAAGGTTCCCTGCTGGCTAAAAGCCTGCAGGGAGACTTTAAATAAAAATATTAATTAAAATTTTTAATTACTAAATTGCAATAACGTTAATTGCTGAAGGACCTTTTTGACCATCCTGAATTTCAAATTCTACATTTTGACCTTCAACTAATGTTTTAAATCCATTACCTTGAATAGCAGAAAAATGAACAAATACATCTTTACTACCATCAGTTGGAGTAATAAATCCAAAACCTTTGGATTCGTTAAACCATTTTACTTGACCTTTAATTTTTGCCATTTTGCATATTTCCTTTGGAGTATTTAAATCTTCTTTTGCAAGAAAGAGAAAACTAATATTTATTATTTTATTTAAAATATTTAAAAAATTTTATATAAAAATTATATTGAGTTTTACTCAATTGCGTTATCACATAATTTGTAAATAATGGCAAGTTATTTTTTAATAAAATATTTTTATATATAATATTTATTATTATTATAATAATTGTTCTGAATTGATAATTTTAAATAATTATTTATTAATTAAATTAATAATTAATTTTATATTAAAATAAATAATAAATTTAAATAATAAATATTGTAATTAAATATTAATATAAAATAAATAATATTTATTAATTTAAATTTTAAAATGTATTTTTTATTTTATAGCTAAAATTAAGGAAAAAATATGAATTTTCTTACTGGTAAGCGTATTCTTGTTACTGGAATTGCTAATAATCATTCAATTGCATATGGTATTGCTCAAGCTTTGCATCGTGCCGGTGCAGAACTGGCATTTTCTTATCAAAATAAAAAAAATAAATTAAGATTAGAAAAGTTTGCTAAGAATTTTAATTCTAACATAGTATTACCATGTGATGTTACAAAAGATACTAGTATTAAAGAATTATTTAATAGTTTAGCTAAAATTTGGATTAAATTTGATGGATTTATACATTCTATTGCTTATGCTCCTAAAAAACAATTCAAAGGTGATTTTATCAATGTTATTAATCGTAAAAGTTTTACTATTGCACATGATATCAGTTCTTATAGTTTTGTAGCTATGGCTAAAGCTAGTAGATATATGTTGAATCCTAAAGCTTCTTTAGTAACATTAACTTATATAGGAGCTGAACGTGCTATATTTAACTATAATGTTATGGGTTTAGCTAAAGCTTCTTTAGAAGCTAATACACGCTATATGGCTAATGCTATGGGTCCCCAGAAAATTAGAGTTAATGCTATTTCTGCAGGTCCTATTAAAACTTTAGCTGCTTTAGGTATAAAAAATTTTAAAAAAATAATATCTTACTATAAATCAGTAATACCTATGAGACGTTTAATTACTATTGATGACATTGGTAATACTGCTGCTTTTTTATGTTCTGATTTATCATCTGGAATAACTGGAGAAATAATACATGTAGATGGAGGTTTTAATATAGTTGCAATGAATGAATTAAATTTGTAATATAATTTTATAAAAAATAAAATAATAAATATTATTTATAATATTGAAATTTATTTTCAATATAATAATAATTTACTGTAAATTTTATTTACATGCTAAATTATTATTTTTTTTATTACTTAATATAAGTAACCAAATAAATATTTATTGTTAATAATTTTTACTTAATTAAGTTTTATTATAAATAAATATTATATATTTTACTATATATTTTAATTTATTGAAATATATTATAATTTATATTATATTGTTTTAAATTAATCACTATTAAATTAATTTAAAATATAAAATTTATACTATTGATAATTTTACTTTTTTACGAAGATAATTAATTTGTTTAAATGATAATTCTATCCAATT
Organism: Candidatus Mikella endobia; assembly: GCF_900048045.1. Lineage (GTDB taxonomy): Bacteria > Pseudomonadota > Gammaproteobacteria > Enterobacterales > Enterobacteriaceae > Mikella > Mikella endobia. The sequence goes on from NZ_LN999831.1 coordinate 128,836, forward strand.
ACCAATAGATAAATTTTTAGGTAAAGTGATATTACCATAACGTACTCGTATGAGTTTATTTATTTTTATCCCTAATGCTGCCCATATTCTACGAACTTCATGATTACGACCTTCTGTTATTATAACATTATACCATTTATTCAAACCATAACTTTTTTGAAATATTACTTTCTTAAATGCTGCTTTACCGTCTTTAAGTTGTACCCCACTTATTAAGTGACGTTTTTTTTCTTTATTTAAATTTCCTAAGATACATACTGTATATTCGCGTTCTATTTGAAAACTAGGATGCATTAAACGATTAGCTAACTCTCCATCATTAGTAAATAATAATAATCCTGAAGTATTCAGATCTAATCTACCAATATTGATCCAACGAGCATTATTTATATTTGGTAATTTATTAAAAATATTTTTCCTTCCATAAGGATCATAAGATGTACAAATTTCTCCTTCTGATTTATAATAACATATTACACGACAAACTATTTTTTTAGTTAAAGAAGTAGTTATAATTTTATTATCTATACTAATTTTAGTAAAATTATTAATTTCAATACGATCACCTAAATTAGCTATTTGACCATTAACATTAATACGTCTCTGTTTAATAATTTTTTCAATATTTCTACGAGAACCATAACCAAAACGAGCTAATACTTTTTGTAGTTTTTCATTCATAAAGAAAAAACCTTAAATATTTGTGATAAAAATGAATAAAAATTCTTTTTTAAGAAAAGAATTTTCTATATTATCTTTGATATACACGAAGAGATACTTATCTATTATCAATAGGATAATAATATTCATGACAATTAAAAAAAATGAAATAAAAGTATTCTATACAAAATTTAATTATAATATTAATCCTCCAACAACTATATTTAATCAATTATGTGGTACACGTCCTGCAACACTTTTATTAGAATCAGCAGAAATTGATAAAAAACATGATCTTGAAAGTATGATAATAATTGATAGTGCTTTACGTATTATATCTATTGGCCAAACAGTTATCATTAAAGCTATAAGTACTAATGGTTATGCATTATTATTACAATTAGATTATGTTTTACCTAAAACAGTAAAAATAATTCCTCATCATTTTAGTCGTGAATTAATATTTCCGATAATTGATCTAACTCTTGATGAAGATGCTAGATTACGTTCTCTATCAGTATTTGATTGTTTACGCTCATTACTAACATTAGTAATTCAACCACCCAATATGCCTAAAGCTATGTTTTTTGGAGGATTATTTTCTTACGATCTTATATCAAGATTTGAAGATATACCCATTTTACAAAAAGGACAGCGTTGTCCAGATTATTGTTTTTATCTTGCGGAAACATTATTAACTATTAATCATCAGCAACAAAATTGTGAATTACAATGTAGTCTTTTTAGCAACAATGTAATAGAAAAACATCGTTTGCAATATCGACTTAAACAAATAAAATTTCAACTTACTCAATCACCAGAATTAATACAACATCAAATTATTAATAGTATGAAATTAACCTCTAATCAGAGTGATGAAGCTTATAGTAAAATTATATGTCGTATGCAACAAGAAATTAAACAAGGAGAAATTTTTCAAGTAGTACCATCACGAAAATTTTTTCTTCCTTGTCCTTCAACACTTGCTGCTTATCATCTGTTAAAGAAAACTAATCCTAGTCCATATATGTTTTTTATGCAAGATAATGAATTTACTTTATTTGGAGCGTCACCAGAAAGTTCTTTAAAATATGATCCTAATACAAGACAAATTGAAATATGCCCTATTGCTGGAACTAGGACACGTAGTTATCGTATTGATGGAACATTAGATGTTGATCTTGATAGTCGTATTGAATTAAATATGCGTTTTGATCCTAAAGAATTAGCTGAACATTTAATGTTAGTAGATCTTGCACGTAATGATTTAGCTCGTATTTGTGATCCAGGTACTAGATATGTAGCAGATTTAATTAAAGTTGATCGTTATTCTTTTGTTATGCATTTAGTTTCTAGAGTAGTTGGTAAGTTACGATCTAATTTAGATATATTACATGCATATATTGCTTGTATGAATATGGGGACACTTAGTGGAGCACCCAAAATACGAGCCATGCAACTTATATCTGATGTAGAAGGAGAACGTAGAGGTAGTTATGGTGGTGCCATTGGTTATTTTACTGCTACAGGAATATTAGATACTTGTATTGTTATACGTTCTGCTTATGTTGAAAATAAAATTGCTACTATACAAGCAGGTGCTGGTATAGTACTAGATTCAATTCCAAAAAATGAAGTTAATGAAAGTATTAATAAAGCTCGTGCTGTTTTACGTGCTATTGCTATGGCACATAATGCAAAGGAGATTTTTTAATGGCAGCAGATATTTTCTTACTTGATAATATTGATTCATTTACCTATAATTTAGTAGATCAATTACGTACTTATAATCATAGAGTAATAGTTTATCGAAATCAACTTCCTGTTTCTTTTCTCATAAAAGAAATTTTAAAAATGAAAAATCCAATTTTAATATTATCTCCAGGACCCGGAATACCTTCTAGAGCTGGTTGTATGTTAGAATTAATTAATTTTTTTCGTAGTAAAATACCTATTATAGGTATTTGTTTAGGACATCAAGCGTTAATTATCTCTTATGGTGGAGATATTATTCAAGCAACAGAAATTATACATGGTAAAGCTTCTTTAATTGATCACGATAATCAATATATGTTTGCTGATATGTCTAATCCGCTTTTAGTAGCACGATATCATTCTCTTATAGGAAGTAATATACCATCTTCTCTTACTATTAATGCTAATTATAATAATATAGTTATGGCAATACGTAATAATACAGATAAAATCTGTGGTTTTCAATTTCATCCTGAATCTATTTTAACTACTCAAGGAGCTGAATTATTAAATAAAACTATTTTGTGGGCTCTTTCTTAAAAAGATTTCTATAACAAATTACGATAAAATTTATTTTTTCATTAAATATGAAATAATTTTAAAAAATTAAATTTTTAATAATTGATAACTAAATATCTAATAAATAAGCTTTAAAAGGATTTTAAAATCGATGAAAAATACAGTACTTGCAAAAATTATTGCAGATAAATCTGCATGGATAAATAAATATAAACAATTATATCCATTAAAAAATTTTTATCATAAAATTTTTCCTAGTACCCGTAATTTTTATCATGCACTTTCTGATATTAATCAAACATCATTTATACTAGAATGTAAAAAAGCATCACCTTCTAAAGGTATTATTTGCTTAAATTTTAATCCCACTACTATTGCTAGTAATTATCGGTATTATGCTTCAGTTATTTCTGTGCTAACAGAAGAAAAATATTTTCAAGGAAATTTTCATTTCTTACAACAAGTCAGTAATGTAGTTAACCAACCAGTTTTATGCAAAGATTTTATTATTGATCCTTGGCAAATTTATTTAGCTCGTTTATATCAAGCAGATGCAGTTCTACTGATGTTATCCATTCTTAATGAAGATAATTACTATCAATTATCTACAATTGCACATAATTTAAATATGGGAATTTTAACTGAAGTTATTAATGATGAAGAATATCATCGTGCAATTTTATTAAAAGCCAAAGTAATAGGTGTAAATAATAGAAATTTAATCGATTTATCTATAAATTTAAATAGAGTTTTCATTTTAAGTCCTAAATTACCAGCCAAGGTAACTATTATTAGCGAATCTGGCATTAATAATTATGGTCAAATACGTAAAATTAGTAATAATACTAATGGATTTTTAATTGGTAGTACTTTGATGGCTGAATCAGAATTAATAACTGCTATTTTAAATACTTTATTAGGTATAAAGAAAATTTGTGGTATAACTCGTGTTATGGATGCAAGAGCTATTATAGAAGCTGGAGCTATTTATGGTGGACTTATTTTTATTCCAGATACTCCAAGATTTATAAATGAAGAAACAGCACAAAATATTATTTCTAGTGCAGCACTACATTATGTAGGAGTATTTCGTAATACTTCAATAAAAAATGTAATAACTCTTGCTACTAAATTAGCTCTGTCAGTTCTACAATTACATGGCAATGAAAATAAAAATTATATTAATGTACTAAATCAATATTTAATACCTATTTGTTACATATGGAAAGCATTCGATATATATCAAATTCAATTTACAGAAAATATTTTAGATAAAATAAATAACTATATACTTGATAATGGTGGTGGAAGTGGACAGTCTTTTAATTGGTTATTATTAAATAAAATAACATTAAATAATATTATATTAGCTGGTGGATTAACAATAGATAATTGTGTAGCTGCAGCTCGTCTCGGATGTATTGGAATTGATTTTAATTCAAAAGTAGAAATTGAACTAGGTATTAAAGATCATCATAAAATAACTACAATATTTAATATATTACGTGCTTCTTAAATTAAGAGCTGTAATTAACTTTTTGAAAATAAAGAGAATTATAACCAATATGACAAAACTTAATCCATATTTTGGTGAATTTGGTGGTATGTATGTACCAGAAATATTAATTCCCGCGCTTCTGCAATTAGAAGAAGCATTTATAAATGCACAAAATGATTCTAAATTTCATATAGAATTTAAAAAGATGCTTACTAAATATGCTGGACGTCCAACTCCAATAACAAAGTGCCATAATTTAACTAGAGGTACTAATACTAAATTATATTTAAAAAGAGAAGATCTTCTTCATGGAGGGGCTCATAAAACAAATCAAGTATTAGGTCAAGCATTATTAGCTAAAAGTATGGGAAAAACAGAAATTATTGCTGAAACTGGAGCAGGTCAACATGGTGTAGCTTCTGCTTTATCTTCTGCACTTCTGCAATTAAAATGTCGTATTTATATGGGTGCTAAAGATATAGAACGTCAATCACCAAATGTATTTCGTATGAAATTGATGGGTGCTGAAGTTATTCCAGTATATGGAGGATCTTCAACTTTAAAAGATGCTTGTAATGAAGCATTACGAGATTGGTCTGAAAATTATGAAAAAGCACATTATATGTTAGGTACTGCTGCTGGTCCCCATCCATTTCCTACTATAGTAAGAGAATTTCAAAAAATTATAGGAGAAGAAACCAGAGTCCAAATGTATGAAGAAGAACATTGTTTACCAGATGCAATTATTGCATGTGTGGGAGGTGGTTCTAATGCTATTGGAATATTTTCTGAATTTATTAATGAACCCCAAGTTCGTTTAATAGGAGTAGAACCTGGAGGTTTAGGTATTGAAACAGGAAAACATGGAGCTTCTTTAAAGCATGGACGAACGGGAATTTATTTTGGTATGAAATCACCAATGTTACAATCATCTGAAGGACAAATTAAAGAATCTTATTCTATTTCTGCTGGTTTAGATTTTCCATCTGTTGGTCCTCAACATGCTTATCTCAATAGTATAGGACGAGCAGAATATGTATCTATAACTGATAATGAAGCCTTAGATACCTTTAAACTTCTTTCTAGATCCGAAGGAATTATACCTGCACTTGAATCTTCCCATGCACTTGCATATGCATTAAAAATGATTAAATTAGAACCAGATAAAAAACAAATTTTAGTAGTAAATTTATCTGGTCGCGGAGATAAAGATATTTTTACTGTTTATAACATTTTATCTTCACAAGGAAAAATATAATGGAACGATATACAAAATTATTTAATGAATTAATTATTCGTAAGGAAGGTGCTTTTGTTCCATTTGTGATATTAGGAGATCCTAATCCTATAATTTCTTTACAAATAATTGATACACTAATTAATGCTGGAGCTGATGCTCTTGAATTAGGTATTCCTTTTTCTGATCCTCTGGCAGATGGACCTACGATTCAAAAAGCTAATTTACGTGCATTTAATTCAGGAGTTACAATTAATTATTGTTTTGAAATGTTAGCTACTATTCGTAAAAAATATACATGGATACCTATTGGGTTATTAACCTATGCTAATTTAGTATTTAATCATGGATTAGATATTTTTTATTCTCTTTGTGCTAAAGTAGGTATTGACTCGGTACTGATAGCAGATGTACCTTTATTAGAAAGTTTTTTATTTAGAAACTATGCTCTTCAACATAAGATATCTCCTATTTTTATTTGTCCACCTAATGCTGATAATAAACTTTTAAAAAATATATCTTTATATAGTAGAGCATATATTTATTTAATTTCACGTTCTGGTGTTACTGGAAGTGAAAAAAGAGCTAATATACCATTAATTAAATTAATTAATACGTTACAAACATATAATGCAGCACCTATATTACAGGGTTTCGGAATTTCTGAACCAATACAAGTACGTACTTCATTACAATCTGGAATAACAGGTGTTATAGTTGGATCAGCAATAATTAATATTCTTGAAAAAAATTTAGAGAATATTCCTTTTATGTTGAAAACATTATTTAAATATGTTTTTGAAATGAAAGCTGCAACTTTTTTATGAAATAAATATTTATTAATATTTTATATTATATTGATTAACAATATTTAATAAAGCTTTTTATTTTTATTTAATTTATAAAAAATAAATTAAATTATATATTAATAATAAATAGTATTTTAACTATTAGTAATATAATTATTACTATAAATTCATACTATATATAATAATTATTAATTAATAAATTTTTATATATCTTTAATCTTTTTTATTCAAGTAAAAATTTACAATGTAAATTATATATATATAATTATATTTTATATATATATTAAACATTTAAATAAATTTAATTGAATATTTTTCTTAAAAAAGAAATTTTATGTTCAAATAATAATATTTATATTAATAAAAATTAATATTTTACGTTAAAAAGTATCAAATTATATATATAATTCAAGGAATTTATTACCTATGATTTTTATCATTACGCTTTGTATAATAATAAATTGGCTATCAATATTATGTTATTGGTTGTTAATTGCAGGCGTAACTTTACGGGTAATAATGAAACGTCGTGCAGTACCTGCTGCTATGTCTTGGTTATTAGTAATTTATATATTACCAATATTTGGTATTATAATATATTTATTATTCGGTGAATTTAATTTAGATAAAAATCGTAAACAACGTAGTAAAGCTATATGGCAATCTACTACTAAATGGATTGAAAATCTTAAAACATATCAATGTATTTTTGCTAGTCAAAATAGTGAATTAGCTAAATCTTTATTTAAATTATGTGAACATAGACAAGGTTTTAAGGGTATTAAAGTTAATAACATACAATTATTAACTAATACAGATGATGCATTTAAAATGCTAATTAATGATATTTATCAAGCAAAAAATAATATTGAAATAATTTTTTATATTTGGCAATCTGGGGGGTTAGTAGATAAAGTAACAGAAGCATTAATTATTGCAGCACGGCGTGGAGTATCTTGTAGGTTAATACTAGATTCTGCCGGAAGTATGAATTTTTTTCATAGTTCTTATCCATCAATAATGCGTGCTGCTGGAATTAATATAGTAGAAGCATTAAATGTAAATATTTTACATATATTTATACGTCGTATGGATTTACGACAACATCGTAAAATGATATTAATTGATAACTATATTGCATATACTGGAAGTATGAATATGGTAGATCCACATTTTTTTAAAAAAAATGTAGGTATTGGTCAATGGATAGATATTATGACACGTATGGAAGGACCTATAGCTACTGCTATGGGTATGATTTTTTCATGTGATTGGGAAATAGAAACTGGGGAACATATTTTACCACCTCCCCAAGATGTAAATCTTATACCATTTTCAACAAATTCAAAATATATTATTCAAATAATAGCTTCAGGTCCTGGTTTTCCTGAAGGATTTATCCATCAAGCATTGCTGATATCTATTTATGCAGCACGTAAAAAAATATTTATTACTACACCTTATTTAGTTCCCAGTGATGATTTACTTTATGCTCTTTGTACTGCAGCACAAAGAGGAGTAAAAGTGTATATTATAATTCCTCGTAATAATGATTCATTATTAGTAACTTGGGCTAGTAGAGCTTTTTTTACAGAACTTCTTGAAGCTGGTGTGCAAATATATCAATTCGAAAATGGTTTATTACATACAAAAAGTGTTTTAATAGATGAACAATTAAGTTTGATAGGTACAGTAAATTTAGATATGCGTAGTTTATGGTTAAATTTTGAAATAACATTAGTTATTGATGATATTAATTTTAGTAATGCTCTTTCAAAAATACAAAATAATTATCTTACACATTCAAGTATTATAGAGGCTAAAATATGGTCACAACGACCATATTGGCAACGTATTATTGAAAAATTATTTTATTTACTTAGTCCATTATTATAATAATTATATATATAAAATATATCTTTTATATTTAATTTAAAATTTTTAAAAAATTATTATAATTTATATTATATCTTATATTTTAAGATGAGATAAATTTCTTATATTTAATTTTACATTAATTATTAATTTAGTATTGCAGAAAAAAAATTAGCGTTTTACTATTAATGTAATTAATATTATAAATTTAATTGAGATTAAGTTAATGAGTGAAGCACTTAAAATTCTTAATAATATACGTACTTTACGAGCACAAACTAAAGAATGTACTTTAGAAACTTTAGAAGAAATGTTAGAAAAATTAGAAGTTATTATAAATGAAAGACGTGAAGAAAATAGTCAAGCTCAAGTTGAAATTAAAGAACGTACACGTAAGTTACAACAATATCGTGAAATGTTAATTGCTGATGGTATTGATCCAAATGAATTATTATTTACTACAAATTCTTCTAAAATTATAGGAAAAATTAAACGTATTGCTCGTCCCGCAAAATATCAATATATTGATAAAAATGGTAATTTAAAAACTTGGACCGGACAAGGTCGCACTCCATCAGTTATTAAAAATGCTATTAATAATAAAGATAAAATATTAGATGATTTTTTATTATTAAAAAATATATAAAATATTTTAAATAAAAATATTTTTTCTTAAATAAATAAAAAATTAACTATTAATAATTAATATTATTTTTAATAATTAAAAATAATTTTTATGAATTCAAAATATAAATTAATATTTATAATAAGAAATATTAATAGATAAAAATATAACTTTTATACAAATGAAATTTGTTTCTTTTAATATAAATGGACTACGTGCTAGAATACATCAACTTAAAGAAATTATTAATACATTAAACCCAGATGTAATAGGATTACAAGAAACAAAAGTTCATGATAATATGTTTCCTTTTAAAGAAATATTAAGTTATGGTTATAATGTTTATTATTATGGACAAAAAATTCATTATGGAGTAGCATTACTTAGCCGTAAAAAACCTTTTAATATTCGTCGGGGATTTTGTACTGATAATAATAAATCTCCCCGAAGAATTATTATGGCTGATTTTATTACATCTAAAGGTATATTAACTGTTATAAATGGATATTTTCCTAATGGAGAAAATAGAAATTCAAAAAAATTTTTAGAAAAAAAATATTTTTTTCGTAATTTACAATTATATATAGAACAAAATTATAATTATAAATCTTTACTTCTTATTATGGGAGATATAAATATTAGTTTTACTGATTTAGATATTGGTATTGATAAAAAAAGTTATATTAAATGGTTTAATACAGGAAAATGTTCATTTCTTTCTGAAGAAAGAACTTGGATGCAACGATTATTAGATTGGGGAATGATAGATACTTATCGTAAAATAAATCCTACTAATAATAAATATTATTCTTGGTTTGATTATCGTTCACATGCATTTTCTAAAAACTTAGGACTTCGCATTGATGTTTTACTAGCTTCATTAAAATTGGCAACAATGATTAAAAATACAGGAATAGATTATAATATTCGTGCTATGAATCATCCTTCAGATCATGCACCTGTTTGGACAGATTTTGATATTTAGAAATAAATTAATTATTTATTTTATAAAAATTATAAATTTTAAAAATTATCTAGATAATAGATATTAATATTAATTAAATAAAGTATATGATACATATAATATATCATTATTTTCAACGTAGAATAAGTTGGTTAGTATTAGCAATAATTACTTTAATCTTAGAAAGTATTGCACTATATATGCAATATATAATATTATTAAAACCATGTTTATTATGTATATATCAACGTTATACTTTATATGGATTATTAATTGCAAGTTTTATTGGTATCATTGCACCAAAAAATATAATGTTACGTTTGTCTAGCTTAATAATTTGGATTTATAGTTCTGTGCAAGGTTTATTTTTTGCCATAAAACATACTAATATGCAACTTAGTACCTCTAAAATTATTAATTGTGAATCTTTTACAAAGTATTCAAATTGGATACCATTAAATAAATTATTATCATCAATAATTACTATTAATAATAGTAATTATTGTAATATTCAACAATGGTATTTTGTTTCATTGAAATTGCCACCAATAATGATTATTATTTTTAGTTTTTATTTAATAATCGCTATTCTAATTTTAGGTATAGAATGTATTTCTTATTATAAAAAGAATTTTTAATAATTAAGAATGAGATATATCAAATATAATTATAAACTATATGTAAAAATTAATTTTATAAAAATTCTTTAAAGAAATTATTATTGAATATAAATTTATTTTTTCCATGATATATATTGTAAATAATGAGGTTTAATTAATGTTATTGGCTTAAAGTTACCAACTTTATAGTAATTAAGTGCTAATGGTAATATATCCTGTGCATTAGGTAATAAAATTTTTCCATTTATAAAATGTAAATTTTTATTTTTAATAGAATTTAACTTAATAAGTTTCCATCCTGTACCAGCAATAGCCCAACATCCTTGAAAATTATTTAGATGAGTTTTAAATTTTAAAATTTCTGTAAATTTTTCCAATTTATTTCCCATCCAAATACCTGATTCTTTACGTTGATAAGGTGCCCAATATACTTTTTGCATATGTACATTGATAGCTGTTAATATATTACTAATATTAGTATGGCGCCAAGCTCCTTCAGCTAGAATTTCTAAAGAAGAAACTCCAATAATTGGTAAATTTGCTCCTAAAGCTAATCCTTGTATAATACCAATACTAATACGTATACCTGTAAAATTACCTGGTCCATAATTAAATGCTAAAGCATTAATATTTTTTAATGTAATACCTGCTTTAGATAATAATTTATCTATCATAGGTAGAATATGTTGTGTATGTTTTTTAGGTGCTATAATAAAATTATTAAATATAATATTTTTATTAAGCATTAAAGCAACAGAACACGCTTCAGTAGTAGTATCAATAGCTAAAATTCTAATAGACATAATTAATAATTATTAATAAATAATAATATTATTATTATAGTTATATTTTTATTAAAACAATAATATTTATATATATATTATAATAAATTAAATGAAATTCATAATTTAAAATTAAAGATAATTCAATTTTTAATAAATTAAAATAAATAAATATTTTATATAAATAATAATATTAATTATAAATTAATATTTATTAAAATAATTAAACTTTCTCTATTTACTTTTATAAATAGAAATAATTTTCTAATTTAAATATTTAATCAATTCATTTTTATAAATATTTTTTAAATAATTAATTAATTTTATTTTAATATATGATTAGTAGAATTGTTTATTGATAATTTTATTGTAATTATATAAAATATTTTTATAACTTACTAAGTTGTTGAACTTCAATATTATTTGCTACTTTAGCACGTAAATTTAAAAAATCATAATCAATATAAAATTTTGGATGTTCTATTAAATTAGAATTGTTTTTACTTGAATAGTAATTCATACTTAATTGAAGTTTCCATATTTCTTTGATGTAAAAAATTATTTTTTTTGGAATTGCTAAAGTATGACATTGTTTATTAATAATATTATTTATTGATAGAAAAAAAGCATTAGAATAAGATATTTTTTTTTCAAAAATTAATTTTTTTGTATCTTCTAACAAAGGATACCATAGTATAGCTGCAAATAAAAAAGCAGGATTAACTTTTATATTTTTCTGTAATTGTTGATCAATATGACATAATTCTTTATTTATTATTAATTCAATATAACTTTCATTAGAATTAGTAATATGATTCCTTATTAAAGGAAAAATTAATTGAAATATTTTGTATTTTCGTAATAATTTGTAAGTAGCTTTACCATATCCTCCATATAGAAGTTTAAGTGTTTCTTCAAATAAACGTGTTGGAGCGACGTTATTTAATAAGATAGATAATCTGAAAATAGGTTCTTCAGTTTCATAGCTAATAGTCATATTTAACTTAGCAGCAAAACGTATAGCACGTAGCATTCTTACAGGATCTTCTCGATAACGAGTTTCTGGATCTCCAATCAAACGAATAGTACCTTGTTGTAAATCTTTTATTCCTTCTGTATAATCACGTAATGAAAAATCAACTATATTATAATATATACTATTAATCGAAAAATCTCGACGTTGTGCATCTTCTTCAATAGACCCAAAGATATTATCTTGTAAAAGCATACCATGCTTGCTAATAATAGAAGTATCTTTTATGTTTTTGTTTGATTCAAATGTGAAATTATTACCTCTAAATGTTGCAACTTCAATAATTTCTGAAAAAAAAATAATCCTAGCTAGACGAAACCGTCGACCCACTAATATACAATTACGAAATAGTTTTCGCATTTTTTCTGGTGTTGCATTAGTTGTTATATCAAAGTCTTTAGGTTGTTTACCCAATAACATATCACGAATGCTACCGCCAACTAAATAAGCTTCATATCCTGCTTTTTTTAAACTATAAAGTACTTTTAAAGTATTGTTACTAATTTTTTTGCGAGAAATAGAATGTTTAGTACGTGGAATAATTTTTAATTGATAGTAATTTTTTAGTGTATTTTCCATTATGTCATAATTAAATTATTTATAAAATAAAAAACTATAAATTATAAAATATAAATATGTTTCTAATTATTTTAGTTTAAAAAATTTATAATTATAAATTTTAAATAATATTTACTTAAATAAATATTGAATAAATTTTAATTAGTTAATTATTAATTTTTATAAAGTTATGTAATAAATACTTACATAGCTATCTGTTTTTTACGAATTTCATCCATAGTTTTACAGTCAATACATAAATTAGCTGTAGGACGTGCTTCTAAACGTCGAATACCAATTTCTACTCCACATAAATCACAAAAACCAAAACTATTATCTTCTATTTTTTTAAGTGTTTTTTCAATTTTTGTAATAAGTTTATGTTCTCGATCACGATGACGTAGTTGAAAATTAAATTCTTCTTCTTGTACAGCACGATCTATTGGATCAGGATAATTAGTAGCTTCATCCTGTTGCATATTGGAAACAGTACGACCTATTTCCATTCTAAGTTGATGACGCCAGGATTCAAGAATACGTTTAAAATGAATAAGTTGTGTTTTATTCATATATTTTTCACCAAATTTTGGTTGATATGCTTCAACTCCAGCATTATTAAGAATACTTAAAAAAGATTTTTTGTTATTTTCTGGCATTTTATTCTCCTTTATAAAAGATACAAATCTACACTAATTAATGCTATTAATAATATTTAATAAATTATAGATAATTTTAATTTTATAATTAAATTTAAATATATTATTTAATATAATTATTATTTTTATTAAAAATTTTTTAATATTAATTATAAAATAATTTTAAATAATAATATTGAGATTAAATCAATTAATTTATTCTACTAATTTTATATTTATTATTTTAAAATGATTAATAATGATTGAATATATATTTATATTCTACTGTGAATATTAATTCAATATAAATATAATATGTTAATAACTAATATATTATATGTAACTTTAAAATTCTTAGATAGTTAAAAACTATTTAATAAAACTAATCACCCAAATTAAATTTTAGATAAATAATATGAGAATATAATTATGAGTAATAAAGAAATATTTCCATTACAATTTAATGATTCAGCAGTAAATCAAGTTAAAAAGATTATCGCTAATGAAAATAATCCTCATCTAAAATTAAGAGTATATATTATAGGAGGTGGTTGTAATGGTTTCCAATATGGTTTTACTCTTGATGAAAAAATAAATAAAAAAGATATAGTTATTAAAAAACAAGGTGTCTCTTTGCTTATTGACAATATAAGCCTATTATATCTTGCAGGTAGTTCAGTAGATTATAGCGAAAGTATAGAAGGATCTAGTTTTAGAATTATTAATCTTAAAACTAAAAATACATGCAGTTGTGGATTATCATTTAATATTTGAAAGAAATATATTTCTCATATAGAAAATTAATTTTTTAAAAATTATTTCTAAATTTAGAAAATTTTTATAAAAAATAAAACTGATGTTACTAGGAGATAAATTTGAAAAAATATCTAGTTGGTGGAGCTGTACGTGACAGTATATTAAAAATTCCAGTAACAGAAAGGGATTGGGTTGTAGTTGGTACAACACCCCAAGAAATGATAGCACAAGGTTATAAACAAGTAGGTAAAGACTTTCCAGTTTTTTTACATCCTAATAGCCACGAAGAATATGCATTAGCTCGTACAGAGCGTAAATCAGGAGGTCAAGGACATAAAAGTTTTATCTGTTATTCTTCTCCAGAAGTTACATTAGAGGAAGATTTACGTCGTCGTGACCTGACTATTAATGCTATTGCTCGCGATGAGGATGGGAATTTAATTGATCCTTATCAAGGATATAAAGATATTTGTCAACGATGTTTACGTCATGTTTCTGATGCTTTTATTGAAGATCCTTTACGAGTATTGCGGGTTACTCGTTTTGCTGCAAGTTTAGCACATTTAAATTTTCGTATTGCTCCTGAAACATTATTGCTTATGCAGCATATGACTGATAAACTATTATTATTAACTCCTGAGCGGGTATGGAAAGAAACTTATAGAGCTCTATCTACTCGTAATCCTCAAGTTTATTTTAAAATATTGCGTGAATGTGGTGCCTTAAAAATATTATTTCCAGAAATAGATGCTTTATTTGGAATTCCATCAATAGAAAAATGGCATCCAGAGATAGATACAGGAATTCATACTTTAATGACTGTTTCTATGGCAGCAAAATTATCTAATGATATAGCAGTACGTTTCTCCATGCTTTGTCACGATATTGGCAAAGCCATTACTCCTCGAGAACAATGGCCTTATCATCATGAACATGGTTTCATAGGTAGTAAGTTAGTAGAAGAACTATGTCAACGTTTAAAAGTACCAAAATTATTACGTAATTTAGCAAAAATTATAACTCAATATAATGAGTTACTCTACAACGCTTATATTTTAACACCCAAAAAATTAATAAAATTATTTAATGCTATTAATGTTTGGCGTAAATCAGAACGTTTAGAACAAATTATTATTGCTAATGAAGCAAATTTTCGGGGTCATATTGGATTTGAAAATAATACTTATCCTCAAAGAGACTTCTTACGTGAAGCGTTACGTGTAGCATCTTCGGTAACTGCACATGATATCATTAAGAAAGGATTTATTGGGGTACAAATTAGTAATGAATTAAATAAGCAACGTCGGTTAGCACTATTAAAATGGAAAAAAAATATTAATATTCATCTTATAGATAGATAAAAATTTTTTAAAAAGATATCTAATCTAAATAAATATTTAATCAATAAGGTATTGTTACCTAAACAATAATTATAAAAAATAAATAATAATATAGATTATTTATTATATTATTTTAAATATAATTGTAAAAAATCATTTTATAATAATTAATATTTATTAATTATATCACTGTCACCAATTTTTTAATTAAAAATATTTTAAATATTGTTATTTTATAATATATACATACATAACTAACAAATAACTATTAATACTATTTAAACTGTTTAATTTGAAACATTCATTTTAATGAATTATAATTTCTTAAAAGAATTTTTACCAAAGAATGTTAATCTAATATAGATAATTCTTCTAATGTCCAATGAGGACGAACTAATATCGATAAATCTGATTTATTATCATTTTTAAATCGTATCATACCTGTATAAGCAATCATGGCGCCATTATCTGTGCATAATTCAGGACGAGCAAAAAATATTTTTCCTCCTCGTTGTTGTAACATTTTATTTAAGTGATAACGTAGAGATTTATTAGCACTAACACCACCAGCTATCACTAACCTATTGAATCCAGTTAGATCAAGAGCACGTCGGCATTTTATCATTAAAGTTTCCACAATTGCATCTTCAAATGCTCGTGCAATATCAGAACGTGTTTGTAAATCATTTTTATTAGTAAGAATTGTTTTTGCAACAAAAGTTTTGAGACCAGAGAAACTAAATTCAAGTCCAGGTTTATTAGTCATGGGACGGGGAAAAATATATCTACCAGGTACTCCTTTTTGTGCTAAGCGTGCTAACCTTGCCCCACCAGGATAATCTAATCCTAAAAGTTTAGCTATTTTATCGAATGCTTCACCTACAGCATCATCAAGAGAGTCTCCTATAATTTTATATCTTCCAATACTTGTTACCGAAATAAGTTGTGTATGACTACCAGAAATTAGCAAAGCAACAAAAGGAAATTTTGGGGGATTTATTTCTAACATAGGAGTTAATAAATGTCCCTCCATATGGTGAACAGCAATAGCTGGGATTTGCAAAGAATAAGCAAGTGCACGACCAATAGTAGCCCCAACCATTAATGCACCTACTAATCCAGGACCTGCAGTATAAGCTATACCGTTAAGATCAGATCCTTGCATATTAGCTTGTGTTAACGCTGCTTGAATTAACGGTAATGTTTTTAGAATATGATTTCTAGAAGCTAATTCTGGTACAACACCGCCATAATTTGCATGCAATTTTACTTGACTATAAAGTTTATTAACTAATAAACCTAGTTTTTTATCGTAAATAGCTACACCAGTTTCATCACATGATGTTTCAATACCTAATATACGCATATATACATACATGATTATTTTATGTAATAAATACAAATTATTATATTTAAAACATTTTAAATATATATTGAATTCAATTCAAAATTAATTAATATATTTTTATATTGGTAATATAAAATAAAAATGTATACTGTAAATATAAATAGTTTATATTTAAAAATATACTATATAGATAATATCTATCAAAGAATATTTAAATATATATAAAAATTTAATATATTAAAAAATATTATTATAAAATATAAATTTTATAGAAGGAATTAATAATATGCCAATAATTAAAGTACGTGAAAATGAACCATTTGATATAGCATTGCGTCGTTTTAAACGTTCTTGTGAAAAAGCAGGAATTTTAGCTGAAGTTCGTCGTCGTGAGTTTTATGAAAAACCAACTACAGAGCGTAAACGTGCTAAAATATTTGCTATCAAACGTCATTTAAAAAAATTATCTCGTGATAATACATATCGAGTTCGTATATATTAATTTTAGTTAAATTACTAAAGACTATTACATATTAATAACTTTTGTTATTCATGATTATTATTAAAAATTTTTATTTTAAGTATTTTTTTAACAAATATTATGGCTGGATATATTCCACGTATTTTTATTAAAAATTTATTGGCACGTACTGATATTGTTAAATTAATTAACACACGTCTAAAATTAAAACCACAACACAAAAATTTTTATGCTTGTTGTCCATTTCATTATGAGAAGATTCCTTCTTTTGTTGTTAATAGTGAAAAACAGTTTTATCATTGTTTTGGTTGTGGTGCACATGGAAATGCTATTGATTTTTTAATTAATTACGATCGATTAGAGTTTATCGAAACTATTGAAGAACTTGCAGCTTCTCAAGGTATAGAAATCCCATATATCAAAAAATTAAATGTTGATAATAAAAAGGAACTTAATTCTAGAAAAAATTTATATCAATTAATGAATAAATTAAATAATTTTTACCAACAAGTTCTCAAAGAACAAACAGCAGTAAAAGCTTGTTATTATTTACAACAACAACGAGGATTAAGCAAAAAAATTATTACTAAATTTAGTATAGGATTTGCACCATCTGGTTGGAATAATATTCTTCAACGTTTTGGATCTTCAAAAGAAGATCAATCCTTACTTAAAAAATCTGGCATGATAATAGTCAATAATAATAATAAATCCTATGATCGATTTCGAGAACGTATTATATTTCCCATTCGCGACACACAGAATCGCATTATTGGTTTTGGAGGACGTTTGTTAGATGATAGTCATCCAAAATATATAAATTCTCCAGAAACAGAAATTTTTCATAAAGGACGTCATTTATACGGTATATATGAAGCTAAACAACAACATTTAGAATTATCACAACTATTAGTTGTTGAAGGATATATGGATGTTATAACTTTAGCACAATTTAATATAGATTATGCTGTAGCTTTACTAGGTACTTCTATTACTACTGAACATATTCAATTATTATATCGTACTACAGATTTAGTAATCTGTTGTTATGATGGTGATTTAGCTGGACGTAAAGCTGCTTGGCGTACATTAGAAAAAACTATTCCATATTTAAATGATGGTCGACAGCTACGTTTTATGTTTCTAAAAGAAGGTGAAGATCCTGATCAACTAATAAGAAAAATTGGTAAAGAAGCTTTTGAACAACAAATTAAACAAGCATATCCAATGTCTACATTTTTATTTGAAACATTGATGCAAAAAGTAGATTTAAGTAGTCCCGATGGAAAAGCTAAACTAAGTCAGTTAGCATTACCTTTAATAGAAAAAATTCCCGGATTTACATTACGTATTTATTTACGTCAACAATTAGGT
This sequence comes from Candidatus Mikella endobia, assembly GCF_900048045.1. Classification (GTDB taxonomy): domain Bacteria; phylum Pseudomonadota; class Gammaproteobacteria; order Enterobacterales; family Enterobacteriaceae; genus Mikella; species Mikella endobia. The sequence continues at coordinate 147,705 of NZ_LN999831.1, forward strand.
ATAAAAATAGGTATTTTAGACGATAATCAATTTAATAAACTATTATTACATACATCACAAAAATTAAATAGATTATCTACGAATCAAGGAATAAAAAAAACACCTATACGGAATTTGATAAGTTTATTAATACAATATCCTCGATTATCTAATGTAGTACCAATAGTTCATGGATTAGAAAATATAATTTATCCTGGAGTACCATTATTTATTGAATTAGTTAAAATATGTATATTATATCCTAAAATTAATACTGGACAATTATTAGAATTTTATAGAGATAGTAAATATTATCATTATATTAAAACTTTAGCAAATTGTAACTATTTAATAAATGATCAAATGATTGAATCAATGTTTATTGATATTCTAAAAAATTTTTACGATTCTATACTTGAAAAACGTCAAGAAAAACTTATAGCAATAGCTCGTTATCAAGGATTAACAGATAAAGAAAGACTTGAACTTTGGTCGTTAAATCAAGCTTTAGCTAAAAGAAATTAACTAATTAAGAATAGTTTACTTCTTAATTAGAGAAAACTATAATTAATAGTTAGACTATTATTTAAATGTAAAATAAATTTTATAGTATAATTATACATCTAATTTTACTAATATTAATTTTGTGGATACATTTTATGAAGCAAAATTCGCAGTCACAACTTAAGCTACTTGTAACACGTGGTAAAGAGCAAGGTTATTTAACTTTTACAGAGGTTAACGACTATCTTTCTGATGATATGGTTGATTCTGATCAGATAGAAGATATTATTCAGATGATAAATAATATGGGTATACAAGTAATGGAAGAAACACCTGAAGTTGATGATATATTATTAGTAGAAACTACTACTGATACTGATGAAGATACAGTAGAAACTACAACACAAGTTGTATCTAATATTGAATCAGAAATGGGACATACTAGTGATCCTGTACGTATGTATATGCGTGAAATGGGTACCGTTGAATTACTTACTAAAGAAGGTGAAATTGATATTGCTAAACGTATAGAAGAGGGTATAAATCAAGTTCAATGCTCTGTTGCTGAGTATCCTGAAAATATAATTTATTTATTAAAACAGTATAGTCGTATTGAAGTAGGTGATGCTCGTTTATCTGATATTATCACTGGATTTATTGATCCTAATGCTGAAGATTATATTTCTTTAAACACTCTTAATGTTGACTCTAAATTAATAAGTAATGAAATACTTGAGGAAGAAAATCTTAAAGAAGAAGTAGATGTTTATAATACAGATTTTGATAATAATATTGATCCTGAAATTGCCAAACAAAAATTTATAAAATTACGTGAGCAATATGAAATTACTAGTAAAATAATAAAAAATTATGGACGTAATCATCAAAAATCAATAATAGAAATTATCAATCTTTCTGAGGTTTTTAAACAATTTAGATTAGTACCTAAACAGTTTAATTATTTAGTAAATAATATGCGCACTATGATGGAACGTGTGCGTACTCAAGAACGTATTATTATGAAGCTTTGTGTTGAAATTTGCAAGATGCCTAAAAAAAATTTTATTACGTTATTTTCTGGTAATGAAACCAATTTTCATTGGTTAAAAATTGCATTGGAGATGAATAAACCATGGTCAAAAAATTTACATGAAGTTAATAATGATATACATCAAAGTATATATAAATTACGACAAATTGAACAAGAAACTGGTTTAACTATTAATCAAGTAAAAGATATTAATCGCCGTATGTCTATTGGTGAAGCTAAAGCACGAAGAGCTAAAAAAGAAATGATAGAAGCAAATTTACGTCTAGTTATTTCTATAGCTAAAAAATACACTAATCGTGGATTACAATTTTTAGATTTAATTCAGGAAGGAAATATAGGTTTAATGAAAGCAGTAGATAAATTTGAATATCGTAGAGGTTATAAATTTTCTACTTATGCCACATGGTGGATACGTCAGGCTATTACTCGTTCTATTGCTGATCAAGCACGCACTATTCGTATTCCAGTACATATGATTGAAACTATTAATAAATTAAATCGTATATCTAGACAAATTTTACAAGAAATAGGAAGAGAACCTACACCAGAAGAACTTGCTGAATATATGCTTATACCAGAAGATAAAATACGTAAAGTAATGAAAATTGCTAAAGAACCTATTTCTATGGAGACACCTATTGGTGAAGATGAAGACGCACATTTAGGAGATTTTATTGAAGATACTACACTAGAACTTCCATTAGATTCAGCAACTTCTGAAAGTTTACGTGCTGCAACTAATGATATTCTTTCTGGACTTACTGTACGTGAAGCTAAAGTTTTGCGTATGCGATTTGGTATTGATATGCATACAGATCATACTTTAGAAGAAGTTGGCAAACAATTTGATGTTACTCGTGAAAGAATTCGTCAAATTGAAGCAAAAGCATTACGAAAACTACGTCATCCTAGTAGATCTGAAATTTTACGTAGTTTTTTAGAAGATTAATTTTTAAAAATTATAAAATATTTAAAAATATATTTTTATATTTTAAGATAAATTACTTATATTTATAATATAAGATGATTTATATCAAACAATAAATTATTTATAAATCTTGTTTTTTTTAATTATTTATATAATAATATTTTGAGGCCCTTTAGCTCAGTGGTTAGAGCAGGCGACTCATAATCGCTTGGTCGCTGGTTCAAATCCAGCAAGGGCCATAAAATTTGAAATATAAATAAAATATCAGTTATTTTATTTTAAAATAAATTTTATCGATAAAAAATCATTAAAATTAATCCTATACTAATAATATTAATTATAATATATTTCATATATTTGAAACCTCTATTATTTATTTAAATAATTTTAATATATTAGATACTTTATTTATATTTCCTCATGATGATTGTTGTATTGGTTCCACCAAAACCAAAATTATTACTCATAACAGTGAGTAATTTTTTTTTTTTGATTTTCGTAATTATGTTCATATTTTTTGCTTGTGGATCTAAATTTTCTATATTTATACTAGGAGCTATAAAATTATGTTCTAACATTAATAATGTAAATATAATTTCATGTACACCTGAAACTCCTAAAGAATGTCCAGTCATAGCTTTAGTTGAAGAAAATGCTGGTTGGTATTTACCAAAAGTTTTACGTATAGCCCACAATTCTTTAATATCTCCAATTAAAGTAGAAGTTCCATGAACGTTAAGATAATCTATTGATGTATCAACAGTTTTTAATGCCATTTTCATACAACGAATAGCTCCTTCTCCAGAAGGGGTTACTATATTGACTCCGTCAGAAGTAGCACCATAACCGATAATTTCAGCATAAATATAAGCTCCACGTTTTAACGCATGTTCTAATTCTTCTATTACTAGAATCCCACTTCCTCCAGAAATAACAAAACCATCACGATTAATATCATAAGTACGCGATGCTTTTGATGGAGTTTCATTATAATGAGTAGATAACACCCCCATAGCATCGAATTTACAAGCTATTTCCCAACATAATTCTTCACCACCTCCAGCAAATATTATATCTTGTTTACCAAATTGAATAATTTCCATAGCATTACCTATACAATGTGCAGAAGTACAACAAGCTGAATTAATAGAATAATTAATACCTCGTATTTTAAAAAATGTTGCTAAACATGCAGATATTCCAGAAGTCATGGATTTAGTTACCATATAAGGTCCTACACTACGTATTCCACGTGTAAGCATATTACTAGTACCAATAAATTGATTATACGAAGAACCACTACTCGATCCTACTATTAATCCAGTACGATTATTAGATACCATTTTAGAAGTTAATTTAGAATCAATAATAGCTTGTTCCATAGCTAAAAAAGCATAAATAGAAGCATCATTCATAAACCGTGCTATTTTTTTATTAATTAATCCTTTAATATCAATTTTAATATTTCCCCACACATAACTACGCATACCTGAATTTTTAAATTCTTGAGAAAAAGTAATTCCAGATTGTCCATTTTTTAATGATGATAATATTTCTTGTTTTTTATTACCAATACTAGATAAAATTCCTAAACCAGTAATTACAACACGTTTCATTTAATACCTATTATTAATATAATAATATTATTGAAATTTTTATTAAATATGTTATATTTAAAATTATATAATATGATATATGATTTATATGGAATATAAATTCTCTAATTTTAGTAGATATTTAAATTTTTTAATAAAGAAATAAATTTCTGATATAAATTTTATTTATAAAAATTTATTTGATATAAAAATCAATTTTTTTTTATAAAAATCTATCTGCTTTAAAGATATTAAAAATCATCTATATTTAATTATAAAATAATTAAAAAAAATTTTTATATCTAATTAATTGTTTCCAAGTTAACATAAAAATACCTATACCTCCATGATTAAGTTTTAACCATTTAAATGGTATTTGTGGATATTTTTTTATTAATTGTTTCATACTATTACCTACTTCACAAATTAGAATGCCTTCTTCTGAAAGATATTTAAAAGCACAAGCTAAAATACGTTTTACAAATTTAAGACCATCATTACCAGCTATTAATCCTAATTTAGGTTCAGCATGGAATTCTTTAGGCATAGAATTTATATCATTTTTATTTACATATGGAGGATTAGTAATAATTAAATCATAATGTATTGGAGGTACATTACAAAATAAATCTGAACAAATAACGTTAACTCTATTTTTAACTTTATGTAATTGTATATTTTTTTTTGTAACTTTTAATACACTAGGTGAAATATCAACGGCATCTATATGCGTTTTTAAATAAGTATACGCACAAGCAATAGCAATACATCCATTTCCAGTACACATATCAAGAATACGTGTAGGTGAAAAAGATAATATATTTTTAAAACGATTATTAATTAATTCACTAATAGGTGAACGCGGAATTAATACTCTTTTATCTACATAAAACTCTAAACCACAAAACCAAGACTTATGCGTTAAGTATGGAACAGGAATTCTTTTTTTAATTCTACGAAGAACTAAATTTACTAAAATTATACGTTCTCTAAAAGTTAATATAAGATTATATTTATTTATAGGAAAATTTAATGGTAAAAATAAACTAGGTAATATTAATTGTAATGCTTCATCCCAAGAATTGTCGGTACCATGACCATAATAAATATGTGCAGAATTAAATTGATTAACAGTCCAAAAGAACATTTCTTGAATAGTAGATATTTTTGTAATAATTTTATGAATTTTTTTTTTCATTATTTAAATCAAAAATTATGAATTTATAGATAAATATTAAAATAATTTAATATATATTATAATATATTAAAATTAATTGTTAATTATTTATTAATTATCTATTTTTTAAAAAAATAGATATTTTATATAAAATTGAATTTTTTAATATTATCAAATAAAATTTTTATGAATTTTTCCCGTCATAAATGACGGGAAAATTGTTATTTAGGTTTTGCTTTTGATACTGTTACCATTGCAGGACGAATAAGTCGTCCATTAAGAGTATACCCTTTTTGCATAATCATAATTACTTGATTAGGTTCATATTCATCAGATTCTATTAAATTCATAGCTTGATGTAACTCAGGATTAAATGGTACTGGAGAATCTCCAACAACATTAAGACCAAATTTACTTACAGTATCTAATAATGATTTTAGTGTTAATTCTATTCCTTCAATAATTGATGCTAACATACTATTTTTTTTATCTGACATATCTAGTGTACGTTCTAAATTATCAATAACAGGTAATAGTTCCTCAGTAAAACGTTCTAATGCAAATTTATGTGCTTTTTCAATATTTTGTTCACTACGTCGACGTATATTTTCAATTTCTGCTTTAGCACGTAATATATTATCATGTTCTTTTTGTTGAACCTTAATTAATTCTTCCTCAAGTTCTATGATACGTTTATCTCGTGAATCTAAAACATTCATTTGATTAGAATTATCTGTTTGTTTTTTGTTTTGTTCTTCTATTTTATTTTCTTTTGAGATTTGCTCATTAGTGGGGGTATTTTGTTCTTTATCACTCATTATGAGTTTTCTCCAAGGTTTAGCATGCTAGTTTGGATGTTGTATATGGGGATAAATATATAATATTCAAGTGTTAGCACATAAATGAAATTTATAAAAGAAAAAATTTTTTAAGGTTATTTTTTAAAAAATTTTTATTTATTAAATATTAATATATATACAATATATATTATATATATTTTTCATTGTATCAAAAATATAAAATATACTATATGAATAAAAAATATCAATCATGTTTAATTACTAATATTTGGCAAAATAAAAATATAAAATATAAATATTTTATTGAAAAAGAATTAAATGCTGGACTTTCATTACAAGGATGGGAAGTTAAAGCATTACGTGCTAATAAATTTAATATTAACAATAGTTATATTATACTAAAAAATGGTGAAGCTTACCTTTTTGGTGCTATTTTTCAACCATTAATTCTTTCTTTTTCGTATATAAAAAATGATAAAATGAGAATTCGTAAATTATTATTAAATAAACATGAATTAAAATTCTTATTTAATAAAGTTAAACATAATAATTATACAATAATTCCTTTATCTATTTATTGGAATAAATCTTGGTTAAAAATAAAAATAGGAATAGCTAAAGGTAAAAAAGAACATGATAAACGTCTAGATATTAAAAAAAGAGAATGGAAACTTGACAAAAATCGTCTTATAAAGTTTAATACAAAATAAAAAATTTTTTATGGGGCTGATTTATGGATTTGACGAAATTAATGAACCCTAAGGTGCATGCCGAGGTAAGGTTTGCCTCGTTAAAAAACCTTACAAAATAAATGCAAATCAATTGCAATTTGAATCTGCTTTAGCAGCTTAATCAGCTTAAAAAACTGAAGATTCCCTCTATTTCAAAAATTTTCTCTTAATATTGATTATATAGAGGTTAAATTTAAAGAGATAGCGTTAAAAGTTTTGTCTGAAAACTAAAACGTGAAATATAATCAGACTAATTTATTAGTAAATTATGTCAGTTAATCACTAATAAGTAAAATAAAATACTGTACTAAGCATGTAGTACTGAAGGAGTAATAATTTCGGACGCGGGTTCAAATCCCGCCAGCTCCACTAATATATATTAGATATTAATTAGTAACATTTAGAATTCTTTTTTTTATTAATTCTACAATTTTTAAAAAAATTACTAAGTTGTAATGAACATTGTTGTTCTTGTATACCACTATTTAATATTATTTTATGATTTATATATTGGTCTTTAAATATTTTTTTAAGATGTTCTTTTGTTTTATTTTTTTTATATGAAGCACCAAATACTAAACGATTAATTCTAGCATGTATCATTGCCCCAACACACATTAAACATGGTTCTAATGTAACATACATGGTTGTTTTTATTAATCTATAATTACCAATTCTTTGTCCTCCTTGACGTAAAGCTATAATTTCAGCATGAGCTGTGGGATCATTATATTCTATAGAACTATTCCACCCTTCTCCTATAATACTATTATTTAATATTAATATTGCACCTACTGGTACTTCTCCTTTATTTTTAGCACGTTCAGTTAGTTTTAAAGCTTGATTCATCCACAATTCATCAAAATAATTATTATTCATTAATATATTTTATATTCCAAAAAATTCATTAAAATTTTTTTATTATTTATGTTTATAACAATTTAAATTCATTAGAACGTATCATGTTGAGTATCTCAAATATTAATTCATTTTTAATAGAATTTACTATACGTGGATTTTTAACAAAACCTGTTATACTTAATTCTATACCAGAAGAAGTTAACTGATTTAAATTTATAAAAGGAATTGGTGTTATTTGAATTTCTTTATGTTTTTTATAAATTTCTAATAAAAGTAAACATACTTTTTCTAAATTATTTTCTAATGAAAATGTTAATACAATAGTAACTATACCTTGAATATTATTTATAGTAGCATTTCGTACATTTTGAGATATTAACTGATAATTAGGAATTATTACTATTGATTGATCTTCTAATTGAATTTCTGTAGCACGTACATTAATACAACGTATATCTCCTTCTATACCATTAATACTAATAAAATCTCCTATTTTAATAGGTTTTTCTATCAATAAAATTATTCCTGAAATATAATTTTTTACAATTTCTTGTAAAATAAAACTAATTCCTACTGTTAACGCACTAAAAATCCAAGATAAATTATTCCATTGAATACCTAAAATAGATAATATTAATAAAAGTATTAACATATATCCTATATGAATAAATAATGTTTTTATAAAAATACGTATTTCAGGTTTGATCATAGTTTTTGTTAATAAATTTGTTTCTAACCAATGTTTAATTAAACATAATATATATATTGTAATAAATAAACAAATTATAGTATGTAGTATATTAGCATAAATAATTTGAAAATTTTCAATTTTAATACCAAAAATATTATATATTAATGATAATAATGTTATCGATCCAAAATTACCATTAATTAATGCTATTATACCAAATATAATTAATAATATTTTACTAATATCTAAATTTACAGTATTTAATTATAATAAATGACAATTATGAAAATTAAATATATATTTAATACGCATTCCTATAATAGGATTAGGAGTTAATAAATTATCAAATATATATATTAAAAAATTATTCAATAAATAAATAATAGATAAAACTATAATTATCCAAATAAGTTCATAAGTTAAAAAACGAGCGAATGCTATATAACCTATTAATAATAAAATTAAAATAATTATTGAAATAGTAGTAATACATATTATGTATAATATTTATAATAAGTATTGAATAAATTTTCAATGTAAAACATATTTTTTTTATACTATTAAATTTTATGTTACTAGCAATGCTGATATTCCATATTCAAAAATTATTAGAGAAATACTAATTCCAATGTTTTTATTAAGCAATTCAATACTACCTGAAATTAATATTAAAATAGCTAATATTAATGGTAATTTTTTATTTTAGAAGTTAAATTATCAGGAATAGCTAAACATTTACTAGATAAAAAATAATTAGATAGTAAAAATTTACTACTACTAATTAGTAAATAAAAAAATATGAAACCTATTACATTATTAGTAATAGATACTAATTCATAAGATATATTAGGTAATAATGTTATTATATAAGAAAATAATTGAGTATTTAAACTGATAATTATCAATTTATTTATCATAAAAAAAACTTTTTTAAAGTTATTTTTTAATAACTTCACATTTCAATTTTGAAATGATAACTAATCATATAGTTTTATTTTAAGCTGAATATTTAATTCTAACAATAAATATTTTATTTAAAATAAAAAATTTTATTGAAAGTTGAAAACTTCTAATATATATAATAATTATTATTGCCCGGATAGCTCAGTTGGTAGAGCAGGGGATTGAAGATCCCCGTGTCCTTGGTTCGATTCCAAGTTCGGGCATTAAATATTTTTAATATAACTTATATATATAAATATATAATACTTATTATTTTAGATAATAATCTATATTTTATTCAAAACAATAGTTTTTAAAGTTAAAATATTAAAAATAAATTATAATTCAGTAATAAAACCAATAGCTTTATAACTTTTAGTTAAAGTTAAATTTGCTTGAATTTTAGCTTTTTGGGCTCCTTCTTTTAAAATGGTATTTAAATAAGTTTCATCAGCACGTAAAGCATAATAACGATTTTGTAATGAAGTTAACATTTCTAATAAAGCATCAGTAACTGTATTTTTTAAATAACCATACATTTTTCCAGTAAAATTTTTTTCTAATTTAGTTATAGGGGTATTTGTAATTTTAGAAAGAATATTAAGTAAATTAGATATTCCTGGTTTATCTATAGGATCATAACGTATTATTGGTGGATTATCTGAATCAGTTATAGCTCCCTTTAATTTGTTAATTAAAGATTTAGGTTTTTCTAAAAGAGAAATAATATTTTGATTATTAATATCTGATTTTGACATTTTTTTCTTAGGATTCAGTAATGACATTATTCGCATATTATTATTAGAAATAAACGGCTCAGGTATTACAAATATATCACCATATAAAGTATTAAACCTTTTAGCAAGATTACGACTTAATTCTAAATGTTGTTTTTGATCTTCTCCAATGGGTACTTTATTAGTTTGATAAAGTAAAATATCTGCTGCCATTAATACTGGATAATTAAATAATCCAGAATTTATATTTTTAGAATATTGAGCTGATTTATCTTTAAATTGAGTCATTCTTTTAAGTTCACCAAAATATGTATAACAATTAAGTAACCAACTCATTTGGCTATGCTCAGGTACATGTGATTGTATAAAAATTGTACTTTTTGATGGATCTATCCCACATGCAAGATAAAGAGCAATAAAATCTAGTATTGTTTTACGTAGATGCTGAATATTTTGACGAGTAGTTATAGCATGTAAATCAACGATACAATAAATACAATTATAATCATTTTGCATATTAACCCATTGACTTAGTGCTCCTATATAATTGCCAATAGTTAATTCACCTGATGGTTGTGCTCCACTAAATACAATAGGTTTACTCATATAAATTTACTCATATTAATGAGATTCTGAAGGAGAAATAAAATTAATTTTTATTATTAAATATTTCAAATATTTTTAATTATTTTTTAATATATTAATAATTTTATTAGCAACCATATAAACACTTTGTTCATCAGTACAAATAGTAATATTTGCTATTTTTTCATAAAGTGGATTTCTTTCTTTAGCTAAAATTGTTAATATTTCACGTTGTGTGTTTTCTACTTGTAATAATGGACGTTTTTTATCACGATATGTACGATATAACTGTTTATCAATAGTGGTTTTTAAATAAATAACAATTCCCCGAGAAGATAATATGTTACTTATTTTTGAAGATTTTACAGAACCACCTCCAGTAGCTAAAACTATACCTTGTTTTTTAGTAAGTTCATTAATAACTTTTTCTTCTCGATAACGAAATCCATCTTCTCCTTCTACATCAAATACCCAACTTAAATCAGCGCCAGTACGTTGCTCAATTTCTTTATCAGAATCAAAAAATTCTAAATTTAGCTGTTCAGCTAATTTACGTCCAATAGTGCTTTTACCTGCACCTATAGGTCCAATTAAAAATATATTGCGTTTTTCTGCCATATTTGAGTTCTTACTAAAATTAGTTGTTAATAATAATTACTGATATACATAAATAATTTAATGAATATAAAACTATAATTTTAAAAATTAATTTTATATATATAAAAATGCTATTAAATGGAATATCCTTAAAAATTAGAAATTTAGTAACATGAATTATTTATTGAAATAAAATTTTTTACAATAAATTTATATTTGAATAATTTATTTTATACAGAATTATAATGTATCTATATAATACAGTACTACTGATACTTATCAAAATAAATATGGAAAGATAAATAATATTATGAATTTATATGAATATCAATCAAAACAACTTTTTACTAAATATGGATTACCTATCCCAATAGGTTACATTTGTAATTCACTTATTGAAGTAGAAGAATTATCTTCTAAAATTATTTTTGGTAATTGGATTGCAAAATGCCAAATTTATGCAGGAGGTCGGGGGAAAGCTGGAGGAGTGAAAGTAATAAAATCTAAAGAAGAACTAATTTGTTTCGCAAAACAATGGTTGGGTAAGCGACTAATTACTTCTCAAACAGATACTATAGGTCAGATAGTAAATTCTATTTTAGTAGAAACAGCTACTTATATAAGTAAAGAGCTATATTTAGGGGTAGTAATTGATCGTAGTATTTCTAGTATAGTATTTCTAGCTTCAACTGAAGGAGGGATAGAAATTGAACAAATAGCAGAAAAAACTCCACATTTAATTCATAAAATTAAATTAGATCAATTAATGGGTCCACAATTTTATCAAGGTCGTAAATTAGCATTTCAATTAGGACTATCTGGCAAGCAAGTTAGTCATTTTATTAAAATTTTTATGGGATTAGCAACTTTATTTTTAGAACGAGATTTAGATCTTGTAGAAATTAATCCTCTAGTAATTACTAATAATAATGATCTTATATGTCTTGATAGTAAACTTAGCGTTGATAACAATGCATTATTTCGTCAATCAGAATTACGTAATATTTATAATAATAGTTATAAAGAAAAATCTGAAAAAAATGCTGTTAAGTTGCAGTTAAATTATATAGCTTTAGAAGATGGTAATATTGGTTGTATGGTAAATGGTGCTGGATTAGCTATGGGAACAATGGATATAATTAAATTATATGGCGGCCAACCAGCTAATTTCCTTGATATTGGAGGGGGAGCTACTAAAGAACGTGTAACAGAAGCTTTTAAACTTATTTTATTAAATAAAAAAGTTAAAGCAATATTAGTTAATATTTTTGGCGGTATCGTTCGTTGTGATTTAATTGCTGATGGTATCATCAGTGCTTTATCTAAGATAAATATTAATATTCCTGTTATAGTTCGTTTAGAAGGTAATAATGCTCCACAAGGGATAAAGCTATTAGCTAATAGTATGTTAAATATTATTGCCGCTAATAATTTAATTGATGCAGTTAAACAAGTTATTGCTGTAGTAAAGGATAAATAATGTCTATATTAATTAATAAAAATACTAAAGTTATCTGTCAGGGGTTCACTGGTAATCAAGGTACTTTTCATTCTAAAAAAGCATTAATTTACGGTACTAAATTAGTAGGGGGAGTTACACCAAATAAAGGTGGAACTAAACATCTTGGATTACCAGTTTTTAATACTGTACATGAAGCAGTTAATAAAACTTGTGCAACAACATCTGTTATTTATGTTCCAGCACCATTTTGTAAAGATTCTATCTTAGAAGCAATAGATGCTGGTATTGAATTAATTGTTTGTATTACTGAAGGTATTCCTGTTTTAGATATGTTAATAATAAAAGCACAACTAGAAAAAAGTAAGATATTTATGATAGGACCAAATTCTCCAGGTATAATTACTCCTGGAGAATGTAAAATTGGTATTATGCCAGAAGATATTCATAATCCTGGATTAATAGGTATTGTATCTCGTTCGGGAACATTAACTTATGAAGCTGTAAAACAAACTACTGAAGCTGGTTTGGGACAATCTACTTGTGTAGGTATAGGTGGAGATTCAATCACAGGATCAAATTTTATTGATATATTAAAACTTTTTGAAGCTGATCAACAAACAAAAGCTATTTTGTTAATAGGTGAAATTGGAGGCAATGCAGAAGAAGAAGCAGCTCTTTATATTAAAAATAATATACATAAACCAGTAATTAGTTATATTGCTGGAGTAACCGCTCCAAAAGGAAAACATATGGGTCATGCTGGAGCTATTATTGCTGGAGGAAAAGGTACAGCAAATGCAAAATTTAAAGCTTTAGAATCTGCAGGAGTTACCATTGTACGTAATATCACTGATATAGGTAATACTTTAAAAAAGTTTTTCCTCTAAAAATATAAATTAGCTATTAATTTTAATAAAAAATAAAAATTTTAGAAAAAATAACTTTAGCACTTCCTACTTAATATAATAATGAACATTATTACTTAATAGTAATTATTCTCTGTACATTATTTTCATAAAAAATAATATCAAATAAGTAAAAAGGAGAAGTACAAAAAGTTCTTATGTCTAATATTGTTCTTTTATCAAGATTACAGTTTGCATTAACAGCTATGTATCATTTTTTGTTTGTACCATTAACTATTGGTATGGCATTGTTAATAGCTATAATGGAAACAATTTATGTTATTTTAAATAAAAAAATATATAAAGATATGACTAAATATTGGGGAAAATTATTTGCTATTAATTTTACTTTGGGTATTGCTACAGGAATTATTATGGAATTCCAATTTGGAACTAATTGGTCATATTTTTCTCATTATATTGGTGATATATTTGGTGCCCCATTAGCTATTGAAAGTTTAATGGCATTTTTTTTGGAATCTACTTTTATTGGTTTATTGCTTTTTGGTTGGAATCAACTGGGAAAAATTCAGCATCTGAGTGTTACTTGGTTAGTAGCACTTGGTTCTAATTTATCAGCTTTATGGATTTTAATTGCTAATGGATGGATGCAAAATCCTATTGCATCATATTTTAATTATGAAACGATGCGTATGGAAATAATTAGTTTTATTGATCTAATTCTTAATCCAGTTGCTCAAGTAAAATTTTTACATACGATAACTGCAAGTTATTGCACTGGAGCTATATTTATACTTAGTATTAGTTCTTATTATATCTTAAATAAACGTAATATCGATTTTGCAAACAGATCATTTATAATTGCAACTTTGTTTGGTATAATATTTGTATTGTTAGTAATTATATTAGGAGATGAATCAGGTTATAAATTGGGAGAAGTACAAAAAACAAAACTAGCAGCTATAGAAGCTGTATGGAATACAGAATCTGCACCAGCATCTTTTACATTATTTAGCTTTCCTAATCAAAACAAACAAATGAATAATTTAGTAACTATGCGAATTCCTTATATATTAGGTATTATAGTTACTCGTTCTACAAATCGTCAAATTATTGGTCTGAAAGATTTAATGACACAATATGAAATTCGTATTCGTAATGGAATAAAAGTATATAATTTGTTAGAACAATTACGTTCTGGTAATACAGATTTTTTTTTGTATAAAGAATTTAATTATTTTAAACATAATTTAGGTTATGGATTGTTACTTAAAAGTTATACTAAAAATATTATTGAATGTAATGAACAATATATTCGTGAAGCAACTAAGAATTCTATTCCTTATGTAAAACCAATTTATTTTTCTTTTCGGTTAATGGTTATTAGTGGATTATTAATGCTCTTATTAATATTTTTATGTTTTTTAACTATATTATATAATTCTATAGGTAAACATCGTTGGTTACATTATATTCTATTATATAGTATTCCATTACCATGGATTGCTATAGAGTCTGGTTGGTTTATTGCTGAATATGGTCGTCAACCATGGGCTATAAATGAAATATTACCTACTACAATAGCACATTCAACACTTACTTATACTGATATTCTTATTTCTATAATATTTATTTGTATATTGTATCTATTAGTATTAATAATAGAAATATATCTATTATTTAAATTTATATATTTAGGACCTAATATTAATAATATATATGATAAAAAAATATTTTTTAAGAAATAATTTTTAAAAAATATGTTTAATTATGAATTATTACGTTTTTTTTGGTGGCTATTAATTGGTTTATTTATAATAGGATTTACTATAACTGAAGGATTTGATATGGGCGTTGGAATGTTAATACGCTTTTATTGTTATAGTAATATTGAAAAAAAAATAATGATTAATACAATTGCTCCACATTGGGATGGTAATCAAGTTTGGTTAATAACTGTTGTTGGAATTGTATTTACTATTTGGCCTATAGTATATGCTACAATATTTTCTGGATATTATTTATATATAATTTTATTACTAATTTCTTTATTTTTTCGTTCCATTGGATTTGAATTTCGATCAAAAATAAATAATGTTCAATGGAACAATTTATGTGATTGGGGTATATTTATTGGCAGTTTTATTTCACCGATAATTATTGGAATTATTTTTGGTAATTTATTACAAGGTATACCATTTTATATAGATGTATATATGCGTATCAATTATATAGGTAATGTTTTACAATTTTTTAATATATTTAACTTCTTAGTAATTATTATTACATTAGCAATGTTCCTTACTCAAGGAAGTACTTATCTTCAAATACACACTAATAATAATTCGCAGATACAAATATCTTATATAACAAAATTAACAACATTAATAACTATTTTAATATTTTTATTAATAATAATTTTAATGAAAAAAATTGATGGTTTTACTATTACTTCAATTATTGATCAATCTGCTCATTCTAATATTTTACATAAAGAAGTAAAATATCATGCTGGAGCATGGATGATAAATTATTATAATTATCCTCTATTATTGATAGTACCTTTATTAGGTATATTATTACCTTTATTTACTATAATTTTTAGTTACACAAGATGTAATAAATGGGCGTTTATTTTTTCTTCATTTACTATTATATGTATTATATTAACTTTAGGTATTACTATATTCCCTTTTATAATACCATCAATTAAAATGCCTAATTCTAGTTTAACTATATGGGATGCTACTTCAAGTAGAGTAAATTTAAAATTTATGTTAATTATAACAATAATATTATTATCAATAATATTTATTTATACTATTTGGTGTTATTATAACATGTTTAATTCTTTTGTTAAAAAGAATATGTAATATAATACAAATTATTTTTGATAATTAAATATCAAAACGGATAACATTTATAATGTGGTATTTATTTTGGATATTAATAACACTATTAGTTTGTATTTTAGTAATTATAATTACATTAATTATAGAATCTATATAAACAAGTTAATAATTTTATTGTTATCAAATTATCTATTTTAATAGAAAAATACTTTCTATCAATAAAAATAAATTCATATTTTAAAATATTAAATATTATTTAAAATATAATTATAAAAAATGTTTTTTTAGAAAAAAATATATAAATATTAACTGTTAGTTTTTGTAATTATTTTTCAATAAAATAGTTAATATTTTTATTACGGTGCGGACGGGACTTGAACCCGCGACCCCCGGCGTGACAAGCCGGTATTCTACCAACTGAACTACCGCACCAGATTTATGATTAATAAAATTAATATTAATAATATATCTTATTATAAGTTAACGTCAATACTTTTATATATTAAGACAATATTTTTATTTCATAAATTATTAATTGATATTTAAAATCAATTATGATTAATTAAATTTTAAAAATAAATTATATCCACCATAAACATTTACCATATTTATTTTGTATAAAATATAATATTTTTTCATGAGCTAAATTTTCTTCATTATTAGCATAAATAATTTTCCTTATCATTTTAGAATGATGCACTCTTTGTATTTGCATATATTTTTTACATTGATTTTTTTCTTGTTCATCTTCATGTAAAAATGGTATAATTATTTGACCACTAGTCATAAATAAAAAAATTTCTGCTAATATTTTTGCATCAATTAAAGCACTGTGATGAGTACGTTTACTGTTATCTATTAAATAACGATCACATAATGCATCTAAATTATTACGTTTTCCTGGAAATATTTTTCTTGCTAGTAACAAACTATCTGTTATTTTACAAAATGTATTAATATTAGCAATACTAGGATTTAACATCTTAAATTCATAATTTATAAAACCAATATCAAAACAAGCATTATGAATAACTAGTTCACTACCATAAATAAATTTTACAAAATTTTCTGCTATTTCTGCAAAAATACATTTGTTTTTAAGAAAATTATTACTAATACCGTGTAATTTAAATGCTTCAGTATCAATAGGACAATTAGGTTTTATATATGAATGAAAATAGTTTCCTGTAATTCGACGATTTATAATTTCTACTGCTCCAATTTCAATAATTCGATGTCCTTGATAAGGAATACCAAATTTATTCATTCCAGTAGTTTCTATATCTAAAATAATTTGTCGTGTAATATTAGTACTCATAATATTTATTTATGTCAAAATTATATTTTTAATATTAAATAATTTTATTATATATGTGTCAACAAATTGAAATTTTTACTGATGGTTCGTGCTTAGGTAATCCTGGTCCAGGCGGCTATTGTGCTATACTTTATTATAAAAAACTTGTTTATAAAAAATATAAAAAAATTTTTAGTGCTGGTTATCAATTAACTACTAATAACAGAATGGAATTAATGGCTGCTATTATTGCACTAGAATCTTTAAAAGAAAAATGTAAAGTAGTAATTATTACTGATAGTCAATATCTTCGCCAAGGAATTACTCAATGGATTAATAATTGGAAACAAAATTCTTGGAAAACTTCTAATAAGAAACCAGTAAAGAACGTTGATTTATGGAAAAGATTAGATATAGCTATTAAACCTCATAATTTACGTTGGAATTGGATAAAAGGACATTCAGGTCATTTAAAAAACGAACGTTGTGATGAAATTGCACGTACTGCTGCCCATAATCCAAAATTAAAAGATATTGGTTATTGTCTAGAATATACAATTAAAAATAATGATTTATGAAATTTAAAATAAAAATTATATATATCTAATAAAATGTATATATCTTGTAAAGAAATTTAAAATTAAAAGTAAATATTTAGATAAAAAATTTTTTTAAGATACACATGATATAATAATAACTATTATAGTAGTTGAAATAATTTTGTTATACACAAGATTATTTATAATAATAATAGTTTGTAAAAAATAAATGATGGGTCGTACAGGACTTGAACCTGCGACCAATTGATTAAAAGTCAACTGCTCTACCAACTGAGCTAACGACCCTGTTAAATTAAATTATGGGTGATGACGGGATCGAACCGCCGACCCCCTCCTTGTAAGGGAGGTGCTCTCCCAGCTGAGCTAATCACCCTATAGTCATTTACTGAAATATTTTTCTTATCGTAAAGATAAGCTCAAATAAGTCAACAATTTTTTTTAAAAAATAGAAATTAATTTAGTTAAAAACTTTTTTTTTACTTTATTATATAATATAAATATTAATTATGAAAATTAAAACACGTTTTGCTCCTAGTCCTACAGGTAATTTACATATTGGTAGTATACGTACTGCTTTGTATTCATGGTTATTTGCTTGTAAAAATCAAGGTAAATTTGTCTTACGTATAGAAGATACTGACTTAGAACGATCAACAAAATTATCTATTGAAGCTATTTTAGATAGTATGAATTGGTTAAATTTAAATTGGGATGAAGGTCCTTATTTTCAAACTGAACGTTTGAATAGATATAATTTTATTATGAATGATATGCTTTTAAAAAAAACTGCATATAAATGTTATTGTTCAAAAGAAAGATTAACATATTTACGTCAATTACAATTAATACAAAAAGAAAAACCTAAATATGATGGATACTGTAGAAATAATGATAAATATCATGCGGATAATGAACCTTATGTTGTACGATTTAGTAATCCACAAACAGGAACAATTATTTTTAATGATCTAATCCGTGGTACTATTCAAGTTAAAAATCAAGAAATGGATGATTTAATTATTCGTCGTACTGATGGATCATATACTTATAATTTTTGTGCTGTAATTGATGATTTTGATATGGAAATTACTCATGTTATTCGAGGTGAAGATCATATAAATAATACACCACGTCAAATAAATATTTTAAAAGCTATTGGAGCACCAATTCCTTATTATGCTCATGTATCAATGATATTAGGTGATGATGGAAAAAAACTTTCTAAACGTCATGGTGCCGTAAGCATTATGCAATATCGTGAAGATGGGTTTCTACCAGAAGCATTAATAAATTATTTAATAAGATTAGGATGGTCTTATGGTGATCAAGAAATTTTTAGTATAGAAGAAATGAAACAACTTTTTAGTATTACAGCTATAAATAAGTCTGCTAGTATATTTAATATTAAAAAATTACTTTGGCTGAATCATTATTATTTAAATAAATTACCTGCAGAATATATTGCTAAACATCTTATTTGGCATATTAATAAACAAGGTATTGATATTAAATCAGGTCCTAAATTAATAGATTTAGTAAACATTTTAAATAAACGTTGCAAAACTCTTAAAGAAATGGCAATTAATTGTTGTTATTTTTATAAAGATTTTATTGAATTTGATGATAATGCAGTGAAAAAATATTTATGTCCTATTGCTATAAAATCATTACATCATATATATAAAAAACTAGTAATACTTAATGATTGGACACCAACTTCAATACAATTAATAATTAAAAAAACAGCAGATGAATTACATATTAGTATTAATAATATATGTATGCAATTACGTGTTGCAGTTACGGGACTTAGTAAATCTCCTGCTATTGATGTTACTTTATATACACTAGGTAAATTACGATCAATATCTCATATTGAGCAAGCATTAAAATTAATTGTTTCTAAAGTTAAATAATAAAATCTTTTATGGGGCTATAGCTCAATTGGTAGAGCACTTGCATGGCATGTAAGTGGTTAGCGGTTCGATTCCGCTTAGCTCCAATTAATATGAATTTTAAAATTAAAAAATTATATTTTCTAAATAATGATAAAATATTATCAACTTACTGGAATATTAAATAAATCACAATTTGGTCAACGTTTAGATTTAGCTTTAGCTAAATTATTTCCTAAATATTCAAGATCACAGATAAAAATTTGGATTTTAAAAGGATTAGTAAAATTAAATAATAAAGTTAAATTAATACCTAAAGAAAAAATATATGGTAATGAAAATGTTCATATACAAATAATTATAGAAAAAAAGATATCATATAAATCACAAAATATATTCTTAAATATTGTTTTTGAAGATGAATATATAATTATTATTAATAAACCATGTAATATAGTAGTACATCCAGGTGCTGGAAATAATGACAATACTATTTTAAATGCTTTATTACATTATTTTCCTCCAATTTCCCAAGTTCCTCGTGCTGGAATTGTTCATCGTTTAGATAAAAATACTACTGGTTTAATGGTAATAGCTAAAACAATTCTAGCATATATTCGTTTAGTAGAATTATTAAAAAAACGAAAAATTAAACGTGAATATGAAGCTATTGTTATAGGTAACATAATCTCAGGAAATACTATTAATCAACCCATTGCTCGTCATAAGTATAATAGAATTAAAATGGCCGTGAATCCTATGGGAAAAATAGCTATAACTCATTATCGTATTTTAGAACATTTTCGTGCTCATACTAGATTACGGATATGTTTAGATACTGGTCGTACTCATCAGATTCGTGTTCATATGGCCTATATTAATCATCATTTGTTAGGTGATCCTCTTTATGGTAAAAAATTTCAATTTTTAAAAGATTCTTCAGAATACTGTAATAAAATATTACATAGTTTTAATAGACAAGCATTACATGCAATTTTATTATGTTTTTATCATCCTATAACATTAGTTAAAATGGAATGGTATATTCCATTACCCCAAGATATGATAAATTTAATAGCAGTATTAAGAGATGATTTTTTAACTTATAAAGTTAAAAACTTATAAAGAAAAATTTTTTGAAATATAAATTTATATTATATATTTAAAATATATAAATTAATTAAATAAAAAATAATATTTAGGAGAAATTATGCAGTTAAATCGTTTTACTAATAAATTTAAATTAGTTCTCGATCATGCTCAATCTATGGCTTTTAAAAAAAAGAATCAATTTCTTGAATCTATACATATTATGTCAGTTTTATTAAAACAAAAAGATAATATTGTCTATTCTTTATTTCAATTTGCTGGGATTAATATCATATCGATTATCAATTCAGTAGAAAAAGCTTGTGAACTTCTTCCTCAATTAAATGAACTTAATAGTGATGTGCAACTATCACCAAATTTAATTAGTATACTTAATTTATGTAATAGAATAGCACAACAACGTACTGTTAATGTTATTTCTTCTGAAATTTTTATTTTAGCTTCATTAGAAATAAGTGGAATTTTATCTGATATTTTAAAATCAGCAGGTGCTACAAAAGAAAATATTACTAAAGCAATTGAACAAATAGATAATAGTAAATTAATGAATAATTCTTTTATTGAAGAAGATTATTCTCAAGTATTAAAAAATTTTACTATTGATTTAACTGAATATGCTGAAAAAGGAAAACTTGATCCTGTTATTGGTCGTGATGAAGAAATTCGTCGAACTATTCAAGTACTTCAACGTCGTACTAAAAATAATCCTGTTCTTATAGGTGAACCAGGAGTAGGTAAAACAGCTATTGTTGAAGGATTAGCACAACGTATTGTTAATAGTGAAGTACCTGAAGGATTAAAGAAAAATCGTGTTTTATCACTTGATATGGGATTATTAATAGCTGGTGCAAAATATCGTGGTGAATTTGAAGAAAGACTTAAATCTTTATTAAAAGAGATTTCAAAACATAAAGGTAATATAATTTTATTTATAGATGAATTACATACTATGGTAGGAACAGGTAATATTGATGGAGCAATGGATATTAGTAATATGTTAAAACCTTCTCTTGCTAGAGGTGAACTTCATTGTGTAGGAGCTACTACACTTGATGAATATCGTAAATTTATTGAAAAAGATGCAGCACTAGAACGTCGGTTTCAAAAAATATTTATATTTGAACCAAATGTAGAAGATACTATTGCTATTTTAAGAGGATTAAAAGAACGTTATGAATTACATCATAATGTACAAATTACAGATCCAGCTATAGTTGCTGCTGCAAATTTATCTTATAGATATATAGCAGATCGTCAATTACCAGATAAAGCTATTGATCTTATAGATGAAGCTGCTTCTAATATTAGAATACAAATAGATTCTAAACCAGAAGAATTAGATCGATTAGAAAGAAAAATCATTCAATTAAAATTAGAACAACAAGCATTAAAAAAAGATTCAGATGAAGCTAGTATAAAAAGATTAAATATTATTAATAATGATTTATCTAAAAAAGAAAAAGATTATATTGAACTTGAAAAAGAATGGAAATCAGAAAAAAATTCTTTATTAAAAGCGCAAAATTTAAAAACAGAATTAGAAAAAACAAAAATTTTACTTGAACAATCAAGACGTATTGGTGATTTAGCATTAATGTCTGAATTACAATATGGAAAAATTCCTGAATTAGAAAAAGAAATTTTACTTATTTCACAATCTGTAAATAAATCTTTACGATTATTACGTAATCGTGTAACTGATATTGAAATTGCTGAAGTGTTAGCAAAATGGACAGGAATTCCTGTATCTAAAATGTTAGAAAGTGAAAAAACAAAATTATTAAATATAGAGCATAATTTACATCAAAAAATTATTGGTCAAATTGAAGCAGTAGAATCAGTTGCTAATGCTATTCGTAGCAGTCGTACTGGTTTAGCAGATCCTAATAAACCTATAGGTTCATTTATGTTTTTAGGACCTACTGGAGTTGGAAAAACAGAGTTATGTAAAACATTAGCTATGTTTTTATTTGATAGTGATCATGCAATGATTCGTATTGATATGTCAGAATTTATGGAAAAACATTCAGTATCTCGTTTAATAGGTGCTCCTCCAGGCTATCTTGGTTATGAAGAAGGAGGATTTTTAACAGAAGCAGTAAAACGTCGTCCTTATTCTGTTATTTTATTAGATGAAATTGAAAAAGCTCATGTAGATATTTTTAATATTTTATTGCAATTATTAGATGATGGTCGTTTAACTGATGGTAAAGGTCGTACAGTAGATTTTCTAAATACTGTAGTTATTATGACTTCAAATTTAGGATCTGATATTATTCAAGAACGTTTTGATAAAATTAATTATTTGGAAATGAAAAATATAGTATTAGATATAGTTAATCATCATTTTCGTCCAGAATTTATTAATAGGATAGATGAAATTGTAGTATTTCATCCCCTTAATAAGGATCATTTAATTCAAATTGCACAAATTCAATTAAAAAATTTATTTCAACGTTTAGAATCAAAAGGATATATTATTAGTAATATAAGTACAGAAGCATTATCTTTATTATGTAAATATGGTTTTGATCCTATTTATGGTGCTCGACCATTAAAAAGAGCTATAAAACAAGAAATAGAAAATCCATTATCTAAAATGATTTTATCAGGAAAATTATTAACAGATAAATCAATAAAATTAGATGTAAAAAATAATCATATTGATATAATTCAATAATTAAATTTATATTTTTAAAATTTTTAATCTAAATAATTTAGATATATCTCATAGTATATAAATATATTTATATTCAAATCAAAATTTGATAAAAAATATGAATTTTTCATAGAAGTAATTCTTGACTTAAGAAGTCAAATATATTAAATTATTGAGTAAATAATATCTGATATTATTTATATTCAGATTATGTTCTTTTAAAAATTTTCAAATAATCTGTGTGGACACACACAAAAAATATTTAAATAAGATAAAATCTTAATTATTGAAAATGAATACTTATAATTTATATAAGTAAAATTTTTTCTATTTAAGAATTAGATTTAAAATTAAAGAGTTTGATCATGGCTCAGATTGAACGCTAGCGGCAGGCCTAACACATGCAAGTCGAGCGGCAACAGAAATAAGCTAAGCTTATTTGCTGGCGAGCGGCGGACGGGTGAGTAATATCTGGGGATCTGCCTTATGGAGGGGGATAACTATTGGAAACGATAGCTAATACCGCATAATAATCATAAGATTAAAGTGGGGGACCTTATCAGGCCTCACGCCATAAGATGAACCCAGATGGGATTAGCTAGTAGGTGAGGTAATGGCTCACCTAGGCTACGATCCCTAGCTGGTCTGAGAGGATAAACAGCCACACTGGAACTGAGACACGGTCCAGACTCTTACGGGAGGCAGCAGTGGGGAATATTGCACAATGGGGGAAACCCTGATGCAGCTATGCCGCGTGTGTGAAGAAGGCCTTAGGGTTGTAAAGCACTTTCAGCAAGGAAGAAAGTTATTATGTTAATAACATTATAATTTGACGTTACTTGCATAAGAAGCACCGGCTAACTCCGTGCCAGCAGCCGCGGTAATACGGAGGGTGCAAGCGTTAATCGGAATTATTGGGCGTAAAGCGTACGCAGGCGGTTTATTAAGTCAATTGTGAAATCCCTAGGCTTAACCTAGGAACTGCATTTGAAACTGGTAGACTAGAGTATCGTAGAGGGGGGTAGAATTCTAGGTGTAGCGGTGAAATGCGTAGATATCTGGAAGAATACCAGTGGCGAAGGCGGCCCCCTGGACGAATACTGACGCTCAGGTACGAAAGCATGGGGAGCAAACAGGATTAGATACCCTGGTAGTCCATGCTGTAAACTATGTCGATTTGAAGGTTGTGGCCTTAGGCTGTAACTTTCGTAGCTAACGCGTTAAATCGACCGCCTGGGAAGTACGGCCGCAAGGTTGAAACTCAAATGAATTGACGGGGGCCCGCACAAGCGGTGGAGCATGTGGTTTAATTCGATGCAACGCGAAGAACCTTACCTACTCTTGACATCCAGA
Organism: Candidatus Mikella endobia; assembly: GCF_900048045.1. Taxonomy (GTDB): domain Bacteria; phylum Pseudomonadota; class Gammaproteobacteria; order Enterobacterales; family Enterobacteriaceae; genus Mikella; species Mikella endobia. The sequence goes on from NZ_LN999831.1 coordinate 172,937, forward strand.
GTACTTAACAGAAATGTTTTGGTGCCTTTTGGGGAACTCTGAGACAGGTGCTGCATGGCTGTCGTCAGCTCGTGTTGTGAAATGTTGGGTTAAGTCCCGCAACGAGCGTAACCCTTATCATTTGTTGCCAACGATTAGGTCGGGAACTCAAATGAGACTGCCAGTGATAAATTGGAGGAAGGTGGGGATGACGTCAAGTCATCATGGCCCTTACGAGTAGGGCTACACACGTGCTACAATGGCATATACAAAGAGAAGCGATCTTGCAAAAGTCAGCGGATCTCATAAAATATGTCGTAATCCGGATTAGAGTCTGCAACTCGACTCTATGAAGTCGGAATCGCTAGTAATCGTGGATCAGAATGCCACGGTGAATACGTTCCCGGGCCTTGTACACACCGCCCGTCACACCATGGGAGTGGGTTGCAAAAGAAGTAAGTAGCTTAACCCTTAAAAAGGGAGAGCGCTTACCACTTTGTGATTCATAACTGGGGTGAAGTCGTAACAAGGTAACCGTAGGGGAACCTGTGGTTGGATCACCTCCTTAAAATAAAAAATATTTTTGTTGATGTGTCCACCTCAGATTATTTGATATAGTTAAAATATTTATTATAGGCTTGTAGCTCAGATGGTTAGAGCGCACCCCTGATAAGGGTGAGGTCGGTGGTTCAAATCCACTCAGGCCTATCAGGGGTTATGATATTTGGGGCTATAGCTCAGCTGGGAGAGCGCCTGCTTTGCACGCAGGAGGTCAGCGGTTCAATCCCGCTTGGCTCCATTATGTTCTTTTAAAAATTAGATAGTTCAGGGTTGTAAGGTTAAGTATATTAAGCGTATACGGTGAATGCCTAGGCAGTCAGAGGCGATGAAGGACGTGTTAATCTGCGAAAAGCGTCGGTAAGTTGGTATAAAACGTTATTAACCGGCGATATCCGAATGGGGAAACTCGATGTAATTAATTACATCATTGTTAAGCGAATATATAACTTAACAAAGCAAACTAAGGGAACTGAAACATCTAAGTACCTTAAGGAAAAGAAATCAATTGAGATTCCCTTAGTAGTGGCGAGCGAAAAGGGAATAGCCTAGAGCCATTATCAATTTATACATTAAGAAAATGATTTGGAAAAATCAACAATATAGGGTGATAGTCCCGTATCTGAAAATGTATTTATTGTGAGCTCAATAATTAAAACGAGACACGTGATATCTTGTTTGAAGATGGGGGGACCATCCTCCAAGGCTAAATACTCCTGACTGACCAATAGTGAACTAGTACCGTGAGGGAAAGGTGAAAAGAACCCCGGTTAGGGGAGTGAAATAGAACCTGAAACCGTATACGTACAAGCAGTAGGAGCATTTAATAAAATGTGACTGCGTACCTTTTGTATAATGGGTCAGCGACTTATATTCTGTAGCAAGGTTAACTGTATAAGGGAGCCGTAGGGAAACCGAGTCTTAACTGGGCATTAAGTTGCAGGATATAGACCCGAAACCCGGTGATCTAGCCATGAGCAGGTTGAAAATTAGGTAATACTAATTGGAAGACCGAACTGACTAATGTTGAAAAATTAGCAGATGACTTGTGGTTAGGGGTGAAAGGCCAATCAAACCGGGAGATAGCTGGTTCTCCCCGAAAGCTATTTAGGTAGCGCCTCGTGAAGTCATCTATTGGGGTAGAGCACTGTTTCGTTATAGGGGTCCATACTGGATTACCAAATCGATGCAAACTTCGAATACTATAGAATGTTATCACGGGAGACACACGGCGGGTGCTAACGTCCGTCGTGAAGAGGGAAACAACCCAGACCGCCAGCTAAGGTCCCTAAGTTATAGTTAAGTGGGAAACGATGTGGAAAGGCATAGACAACCAGGATGTTGGCTTAGAAGCAGCAATCATTTAAAGAAAGCGTAATAGCTCACTGGTCGAGTCAGTCTGCGCGAAAGATGTAACGGGGCTAAACTATACACCGAAGCTGCGGCAATAATATTTATATATTATTGGGTAGGGGAGCGTTCTGTAAGCCTATGAAGATATACTGTAAGGTATATTGGAGGTATCAGAAGTGCGAATGCTGACATAAGTAACGATAAAGTAGGTGAAAAACCTACTCGCTGAAAGATCAAGGTTTCCTGTTCAACGTTAATCGGAGCAGGGTTAGTCGGATCCTAAGGTGAGGTCGAAAGGCGTAATCGATGGAAAACAGGTTAATATTCCTGTACTTAATATGACTGCGAAGGGGGGACGAAGACAGCTAGATTCTCCGAGCGACGGTTGTCTCGGTTCAAACGCAAAGGTGGAAATAGTTAGTAAATCTGCTAGTTCTTAACACTGAGGCGTAATAACGAACTATGAGAATAGTGAAGGAATTAATGCTATGCTTCCAAGAAAAGCCTCTAAGCTAGAGGTCATATTAAATCGTACCCCAAACCGACACAGGTGATCAAGTAGAGAATACTAAGGCGCTTGAGAGAACTCGGGTGAAGGAACTAGGCAAAATGGTGCCGTAACTTCGGGAGAAGGCATGCTGGCATATTAGTAGAGGATATTACGTCCCGAGCTAAAGTCAGTCGCAGATACTAGCTGGTTACAACTGTTTATTAAAAACATAGCACTGTGCAAACACGAAAGTGGACGTATACAGTGTGACGCCTGCCCGGTACCGGAAGGTTAATTAATAGGGTGAAAAGCTCTTGATCGAAGCCCCGGTAAACGGCGGCCGTAACTATAACGGTCCTAAGGTAGCGAAATTCCTTGTCGGGTAAGTTCCGACCTGCACGAATGGCGTAATGATAGCCAGACTGTCTCCACCCGAGACTCAGTGAAATTGAATTCGCCGTGAAGATGCGGTGTACCCGCGGCAAGACGGAAAGACCCCGTGAACCTTTACTATAGCTTGACACTGAATATTGAACTATAATGTGTAGTATAGGTGGGAGGCTTTGAAGTATGTACGTTAGTACATATGGAGCCCAAATTGAAATACCACCCTTTAATGTTGAATATTCTAATTTAGATCCGTAATCCGGATCGAAGACAATGTCTGGTGGATAGTTTGACTGGGGCGGTCTCCTCCTAAAGAGTAACGGAGGAGCACAAAGGTTAGCTAATTACGGTTGGAAATCGTAAGGTTAGTGCAAAGGCATAAGCTAGCTTAACTGTGAGAGTGACAGCTCGAGCAGATGCGAAAGCAGGTCTTAGTGATCCGGTGGTTCTGTATGGAAGGGCCATCGCTCAACGAATAAAAGGTACTCCGGGGATAACAGGCTAATACCGCCCAAGAGTTCATATCGACGGCGGTGTTTGGCACCTCGATGTCGGCTCATCACATCCTGGGGCTGAAGTAGGTCCCAAGGGTATGGCTGTTCGCCATTTAAAGTGGTACGCGAGCTGGGTTTAGAACGTCGTGAGACAGTTCGGTCCCTATCTGCCGTGGGCGTTGGAAGATTGAGAGAAACTGCTCCTAGTACGAGAGGACCGGAGTGGACGTACCTCTGGTGTTCGGGTTGTCATGCCAATGGCATTGCCCGGTAGCTATGTACGGAAAAGATAACCGCTGAAAGCATTTAAGCGGGAAGCTTGACTTAAGATAAATCTTCCCAGAGGCTTTAAGCCTCCTGAAGGGACGTTAAAGACTATGACGTTGATAGGTCGGATGTGTAAGCGTTGTAAAGCGTTGAGCTAACCGATACTAATTTCCCGTGAGAACTTAACCTTACAACACCTGAGCTATTTAATTATTTAAAAAATTTATTTTGCCTGGTGGTACTAGCGCAGTGGAACCACCTGATTCCATGCCGAACTCAGAAGTGAAACGCTGTAGTGCCGATGGTAGTGTGGAGGTATCTCCATGTGAGAGTAGGGAACTGCCAGGCAGTTTATAAAATTTATACTTTAAATTTAAAAATTAATATTACGGGAACTTCTAGGAAAAGGTATTACATCTCGAATATTTTGTATGCCAGTAATATATAATATTAATCGTTCTAAACCTAAACCAAAACCAGAATGAGGAATAGTTCCATATTTACGTAAATCTCGATACCACCAATAATCTTCTTTATTAAGTCCCATTTCAAATAATCGATTATCTAAATAATCTAAACGTTCTTCACGTTGAGAACCTCCAATTATTTCACCAATACCAGGCATAAGTATATCTATTGAAGCAACAGTTTTATTATCATTATTTATCCGCATATAAAATGCTTTTATATTTTTAGGATAATTTTGAATAATTACTGGTGCTTGAAAGTATTTATCTACTAAATAACGTTCACATTCTGAAGATAAATCCATACCCCAATAAATTTTGTTTTTAAAATTAAAATCATATTTTTTTAAAATATTTATTGCTTCAGTGTAATCTATTTGAATAAAATTCATATTTAAAATTTTAGTTAAACGATTTACTATATTTTTATTAATTACAGTTGTAAAAAATTGCATATCATCATAACGTTCATTTAATACTATTTTAAATATATCTTTAAGTAAAGATTCTGCTAATTTTAAAATATCAGTTAAAGTAGCAAATGCTACTTCTGGTTCTACCATCCAAAATTCAGCTAAATGACGACTAGTATTAGAATTTTCAGCTCTAAATGTTGGTCCAAAAGTATATATTTTTGACATAGCACATGCATAACTTTCTCCATTTAATTGACCTGAAACTGTCAAAAATGCTTCCTTTCCAAAAAAATCTTTATCATAATTAATTTTACCATTATTCAATCTAGGTAAATTTTCTAAATCTAAAGTAGAAACTCGAAACATTTCTCCTGCACCTTCAGTATTAGAAGCAGTAATTAATGGTGTAGATACCCAAAAAAAACCATGTTCATTCATAAATCGATGAATAGCTTGTGCTAAAGTATGTCTTATTCTTACTACTGCACCAATTATATTAGTACGTGGTCTAAGATGAGCTACTTCACGTAAATATTCTAAACTATGTTTTTTAGCAGCAATAGGATAAGTATTTGGATCATTTACCCAACCAATTACTTCAATTTGAGAAGCTTGAATTTCGTAATTTTGACCTTTACCTAAAGATTTTACTATTTTTCCTGTTATTGAAACAGAACAACCAGTAGTTAATCGTATAACTTCATTATTATAATTAGATATATTGTTATTAATTACGATCTGTAAAGATTCAAAACAAGAACCATCATATATTGTAAGAAATGAGAGTCCTGCTCTAGAATCTCTTCTAGTACGTACCCAACCATAAACAGTAATTTTATTACCTTCAATTACATGTCCTTGAATAATTTCTACTATAGTTAGTTTATTCACAATATTTTCTCTTATTATTAATATATAATAGCTAATATAATCTAGCTTGTAGATTATTATTTATTATATTATAATAATATTATTAAATAATTATAGTGTATTATATATTAATATAAATTATTAATAATATATTTAAATATAAAAATTTTTTATATAATTATTATTTAAAATAGAATTTTTGATTCTTAAATAACTTAAGAAAATTTCAATTAAAAATTTTAAAATTAATATGTAATTTTATTACATAATTATTATTAATAATAATCATCTATTAAAATAGAAGGGATGCCGGAGCGGTTGAACGGGGCGGTCTCGAAAACCGTTAAGGGAGAAATTCCTTCCAGGGTTCGAATCCCTGTCCCTTCAAATATAAATATACTTACTATTAATAGTAATTAATATTCTTCTATCTACATAATAGATAATTCTTTCTTAAAAAGAATTTTATTTTTTATAAAACTTTCAATTACTGAAAGTAAATATAAATAAGCTAATTTAATTAATATTGTATTAAAAAATTTTTATGTTATCTCTAATTTACGATCAATCATGTTCAAATTTAGCATTTCCATCTAAAAAGTTACCGTTAACTTTTATTTCTATGGAAGATTGGGCTTTAGTTACATTTAAAGGTATAGATACACAAAAATATTTACAGAATCAATTAACTTGCGATATTTTTTCTTTAGATATTAATCATTTTCAATTTGCTGCTCATTGTAATTTCCAGGGAAAAATTTTTAGTAACATTTGTATATTTTATTATAATCAAAGTATGGCTTTTATTGAAAGACGAAGCGTGCGTGATAATCATCTTTCAGAACTAAAAAAATATGCGATGTTTTCTAAAATTACTATTAATGCAGATGATGAGGTAGTTTTGCTAGGTATAGCAGGTTTTCAAGTACAAATGGAACTTGAAAAAATTTTTAAAAATTTGCCCAATATATTTTGTCCAGTAATACACTATAAGTATACAACTTTGTTATATTTTAAGTTACCAACACCACGATTTCTATTAATAACAAATAAAGAAGTATCTAATTATCTGCAACAAAAATTCAAAGAAAAAGCTATATTTAAAAATAGTCAACAATGGTTATCTTTAGATATTGAAGCTGGATATCCCATTATTGATAATGTTAATTTTGCAAAGTTTATACCACAATCTGTAAATTTACAATTAATTGATGGTATTAGTTTTAATAAAGGATGTTATCTAGGACAAGAAATAGTGGCACGTACACAATATTACGGTACTCATAAACGCACACTATGCTGGCTAGTAGGTAAATCTAAAAATATTCCTACTGCTGGCTGTAAATTAGAAGTTAAAAGAAACAAACACTGGCTAATAATTGGTACAATACTTGCATCATGTAAAATGAATACAAATAATATTTGGATACAAGCGGTACTAAATAACAAGATAGCATCTTCTAATATTTTTAGATTATACAATGATAATAATAGTGAATTTATATTAAAATTACTATTTTAATTTTATTATTATAAAATATATATTTTTTTGTTATCTATTTAAAAAATTTTATTTTAAATTAATATTTAAAAATTTTTTTAAAATTAATTTTTGTCTTTTAAAATAAAATCTATTAATTTTAGACAATTGTATTATTTCTAATTTTTAATTTACTAAGTTTGCTAATCACTTTATATTTTAATAATATAAGCATAGTATCAAACATCTCGAAAGATTCACGTTTATATTCTTGTTGAGGATCTTGTTGAGCATATACCCGTAAATGGATACTTTTACGTAAATAATCCATTGCTAATAAATGTTTTTTCCATAAAGAATCAAGTGTTTGTAACATAATTATTTTTTCAAAACTTCGCATTATATTACTACCAACAATCTCTTCTTTCTGTTGATAATTAATTAGTATATATTTATATATTTTATTATACAGGTTATTATTAATTTTTAATTTAGATTCATTTTGCCACCATTGATCTATAGATAGATCCAGATCAAATTTATCTTTTAGTTGATGTTCTAATCCTTTAGTATCTAATATTTCTTCCCGTGACTTCGAAAGATATTTATTTAATATAATATTTAATATATCTTGGCGAAAACTATTTATAATAGTACTTATATCAGACAAATTAAGTAATTCATTACGTTGGGTATAAATTGCGATGCGCTGATTGTTATCAATATTATCATATTCTAATAATTGTTTACGGATATTAAAATTATAATTTTCTACTTTCTGTTGAGCATTTTCTATAGCTTTAGTTACCCATGGATGTTCAATAGCTTCTCCATTTTTTACACCAAGTTTATGTATTATTTTAGATATACGATCAGAAGTAAAAATACGCATTAAGGAATCTTCCATAGATAAATAAAAACGAGATGATCCAACATCTCCTTGACGTCCAGAGCGACCCCGAAGCTGATTATCAATACGTCGAGATTCATGACGCTCTGTACCTATAATATGCAACCCTCCAGCTGCTAATACTGCTTGATGGAGTTTTTTCCAATTATCCTGATTCTTCTTTGATTTTATTGACATATTTTCTAACTGCCAACTTCCACCTAAAACAATATCAGTACCGCGTCCAGCCATATTGGTCGCTATTGTTACAGCTCCTGGGGCACCAGCTTGAGAGATAATTTCTGCTTCAATAGCGTGAAATTTGGCGTTAAGTACTTTATGTTGAATACCAATTTTATTTAAATGTGAAGAAATAAGCTCTGATTTTTCAATAGAAATAGTCCCCACTAATACAGGTTGGCCACGTTCAGTACAATTTTTAATATCATTAATAATAGCTTTTATTTTTTCTTTTTCTGTAAGAAAAATAATATCAGATAAATCTTTTCGAATCATGGGACGATGAGTTGGTATTACTATTGTATCTAATTTATAAATGGAATATAATTCAAAAGCTTCAGTATTAGCTGTACCAGTCATACCAGCAAGTTTTTCATATAGTCTGAAATAATTTTGAAAAGTAATAGACGCTAATGTTTGATTTTCGTTCTGTATGGTAACATTTTCTTTGGCTTCTATTGCTTGATGTAATCCGTCAGACCAGCGACGTCCTGGCATAGTGCGACCAGTATGTTCGTCAACAATAATAATTTCTCCTTGGTTTACCAGATAATCTACATCACGAGCAAATAGTATATTTGCTCGTAGTGCAGCAGTAACATGATGCATTAAAATAATATTTTTATATGAATATAGTGATTGACTAATATCCATTAGACCATTTTTTACCAGCAGTTCTTCAATTAAGATGAGACCTTTTTCTGTAAAATTAATTTGACGGTATTTTTCATCAACTGAGAAATAGCTTTCACTTGGAAAAGTTTCAGCATATTCGTAATTTTTACGAATTAAAGAAGGAATTAATGTGTTAATTTGGTGATATATAGCAGAGTTATCTGCTGCAGGACCTGATATTATCAGTGGGGTACGAGCTTCGTCTATTAGTATTGAATCTACTTCATCTATTAGTGCGTAAGACAATTTTAGTTGTACTCTTTCTTCTGGATTAAAGACCATATTATCGCGCAAATAATCAAAACAATATTCTTTGTTAGTTCCATATGTTATATCAGCAGCGTAAGCGGCACGTTTTGCTGATATTGTAATTTCTGGAATATTAATCCCAACACTTAACCCCAAAAAATTAAACAAAGGTTTATTATTTTCAGCATCTCGTTTTGCTAAGTAATCGTTTACCGTTACTATATGTACTCCTTTTCCGTTTAAAGCATTCAAATATGCTGGTAGCGTAGAAGTCAAGGTTTTACCTTCCCCAGTGCGCATTTCAGCTATACATCGATCGTTTAATACAATCCCTCCTATTAATTGAACATCAAAATGGCGCATACCCAAAACACGTATACTAGCTTCTCTTACTACTGCAAATGCTTCTGGCAACAAGCTTTCTACTGATGTTCCTTTCAAGATAAGTTCACGGAATTCAACAGTTTTTGCTGCAAGCTGTTTATCATTCAGCTGTTTCATTACTGGTTCTATGTTGTTAATAACATCTATTATCTTACCAATACGACGTAAGGTACGATCATTATGATTGCCAAAAAATTTTTTAAATAATTTTGTTAGCATAGTAAATTCTTTAATAAAGAGGCCTCATTTATTGAGGCAGCAAAAAAATTGTTAGTTTGAAAAGATTTTATATAGAAATTTTAGATATAAACAATTATTATCTATCTACAACTTATCCTATTATTTGAATAAAATAATATTATAGATAAATATCTACTAGTCATATTAGTAGATAATACAGAATTTTATCTATTAATATAAAGGAAGAGTATCTTTTCTACAGATTTAAGTTGCTATTACTTAAGAAGAGAAACTAAATAGTAGGAAGTAATGATTAACTTTATTAGCATGATATAACTAACATAATATCCTGAAGTAAATCATAAAAAATTTGTCACAAATTATAAGAGAATAGTAAACAATTTTAAATATATTTATTCGGAGTATTTGTTATGTGTTATCTAGATCACAAAAATATCGATTTTAGTACTAAAAACACCAAAATGTCTCTATCACAAATTCAGCAACGGGGAATCATGTTATTAAATCTTAATCATATAGTAAAGAAACTACTACCAGTACCTTTGCGTTTTTGGTGTCGCGTTGCTAATATACATCAAAGCGTGATGGTACTAGAAATTGCTAATGCTAGCTGGAAATTAAGATTTCTATATGAACAACATCAACTTTTATATTCACTAAAAAATAATATAATACCATCATTATCATCCATCAACATCAAGATTAATCCTGATATGGATAAAAAAAAGGAATTGAATAGTATAAAAAATAAAAAACGCAATTGTATTATTACAAATACATTTCTAGAAAAAAAACGACGTTTAAGTGTAAAAAGCGCTACATATATTAGTAATGTTGCTCTAACTCTTAGTAAAGGAAAATTAAAAAATACACTAGAAAGATTAGTACAATTATCTATAGAAAATACAAATTCTGTTTTTTAAAATCTTTCTTTTTAGAAAGAACATTCTATAAGTAAGAAATATATCTCTTTCTTAACAGTTGCGATCATGATAATTCCTATGAACATACCTTGGGGTACAGCATATCAAGAATAGCGAAAAAACTAATAAACGTCGCTACATCTTCATACGAATAAAGCCATTAAAAATACCCATAATAGTAATTGATATTACACATAAAAACCAAAAAAAACATACATATAGTAAATAATAAGCAGAAACATTTATAAAATATTGTTTTATGAAGATTCATTAACATTCTATAATGAACTATCTATATAATGAATACAAAAATTGCTGAAACTAAAATAGCAAATTATTAATAATATTAATGTAGCACGATAATTTTAACTATATATGGTTTTATATTTTTTCTGCGATGCGTAACACTGCACTTCTAGAACGTGAATTTTCATTTATCTCTTGAGTAGAAGGCAGTATTTTTCCTATTGATTTTAATTGAAGATTATTATTTTTATAATAAGCACTAATTTGCTGCTCGGTAAGCGGTATATTTGCTGGTATTTGTATGCAGCTATGCTGCCGAATAAATTGTTTAACTAAACGATCTTCTAGAGAATGAAAACTAATAACTGATAGTCTTCCTCCTGGAGCTAATAATGTTAATGCTCCATTTAGAGCTTGTTTAATTTCTTGTAACTCATTATTAATATAAATACGAATCGCTTGAAAACTACGTTTGGCAGGATGCTTATGCTTATCTCTAAATGGAATATGATTAGTAATCAGCGCTACCAATTCTTGATTGCGAGTAATAGGATGATGTCTATTACGTAAGAAAATTGCTTTAGCGATGCGCTTAGCAAAACGTTCTTCACCGAAATTTTTTAAAACCCAAGTGATCTCATCTACTGATGCTCTTGTTAGCCACTGTGCAGCAGATTGACCGCATGTTGTATCCATACGCATATCAAGCAGTCCATCAAACTTAAAAGAAAACCCACGGTTGGGATCTTCCAACTGCGGTGAAGAGACACCCAGATCTAACAATATTCCATTAATACTGCCTAGATGATTCAATTTTTTCATATGCAAAGTCATAGTAGAAATTAGACCCTGGATAATAGTAAAACGAGAATCATTAATATTTTTTGCTACTTCAACGGCTGTGGGATCGCAATCCATTGCAAATAGATGTCCATTTGCATTTAGTTTTGATAAAATTAGACGTGAATGGCCACCTCTACCAAATGTTCCATCTAAATAAATACCATCTGGATGAATATTTAAACTTTTAATTGCTTCATTTAACAATACTGTTTTATGTAAATAATTTTTTAACATACCATTAGTTAAATACTTGTTTTTATTACTTGGAAAATAAAGTGTAATAATTCTAGTAAAGAATACAGAATATTAAATTCTACTGATAAATAGAGAGAGATCAAATTATTAACATTTAATAGTTTCTTATAAAAGTTATGTTTTCTATAAAGTATATCTATACTTTCTCTTTTTAGAAAAATATATTTTCTTGTTATTAATAACTCAAAAATAATTAATTTTAAATATTCTTTAACTTAAGAAGTTAATACTATCATTACATACGATATTAATATATTATATTAAATAATAATATATTCTGAAATTATACCATGAAAAAAGTAACTTTTACTTATTATTGTTATAGTGATTAAATCAAGTTAGTTTCTGTTTACGTATCTAGCTGTTAATTTTATTTAATTTCTGTTTTCTATTAACATAGTTTATATAAAAAACTATTTTTATGAAATAATTTCAATAAAAATTATATTTATTTTGAAACATAGACATTAGTAAATAAAAGGTATTAGTAATGAAAAAAAATTATCATATTGCAGTTTTACCAGGAGACGGTATTGGACCAGAAGTTATAAAGCAAGCTTATAAAATTATAGATGTTGTGTGTCGACATTTTAATGTTAGTATTTCTACTAAAGAATATGATGTAGGTGGTATAGCTATAGATAATTATGGCCATTCACTTCCAAAAGAAACAATCATTGGCTGTGAGCAAGCGGATGCAATCTTATTTGGATCAGTTGGAGGACCTAAATGGGAACATATGCCAGCAGCAAAACAACCGGAACGGGGTGCACTACTACCATTGCGTAAACACTTTAAGTTATTTTCTAACCTCAGACCAGCAAGATTATATTCTAGTTTAAAAGATTTTTGTCCTTTGCGAACTGATATTGCTCAACGAGGATTCGATATTTTATGTGTACGAGAGCTTACTGGAGGTATTTACTTTGGGCACCCTAAAGGTCGCCAAGGTACTGGTCAACAAGAGTATGCTTTCGATACTGAAGTATATTATCGTTTTGAAATTGAACGTATTGCTAGTATTGCCTTTCAATCTGCTAGAAACAGACGCAAAAAAGTAACTTCAATAGACAAAGCTAACGTATTACAAAGTTCTATTTTATGGAGAGAAGTAGTAAATAATGTAGCACAAAATTATCCAGACGTGATTTTATCACATTTATATATTGATAATGCTACAATGCAGTTAATTAAAGATCCATCCCAATTTGACGTAATATTATGCTCAAATTTATTTGGTGATATTATATCCGATGAATGTGCAATGCTTACTGGATCTATGGGTATGCTTCCATCAGCAAGTTTAAATGATAAAAGTTTTGGAATGTATGAACCAGCAGGAGGATCAGCTCCAGATATAGCCGGGAAAAATATTGCCAATCCAATAGCACAGATTTTATCTACCGCTCTACTTCTTAGATACAGCTTAGATTTAAATGAAGCTGCAGACGCTATTGAACGTGCTGTAAATCAGGCTTTAGAATCTGGCTACCGTACCGCTGATTTAGTTAGAGATAATAGCGCGGTAAGTACTGAAAAAATGGGTGATATTATTGCTACTTTAATAAGTAAATAGGGATAATATTAATATGGGAAAATCATTATACCAAAAATTATATGATGCACACATTGTTTATGAAGTAGAAAATGAAGCGCCGTTGTTGTATATTGACCGACATTTAATACATGAAGTAACCTCACCACAAGCATTTGACGGTCTGCGAAAAAAAGGTCGCATTGTACGACAACCTAATAAAACTTTTGCTACAATGGATCATAATGTTTCTACACAAACTAAAGACATTAATGCATGTGGAGATATGGCTCGCGTTCAGATGCAAGAGTTGATAAAAAATTGCACTGAATTTGGCATACAGCTTTATGACTTAAATCATCCATACCAAGGCATTGTACATGTCATGGGTCCTGAACAAGGAATGACTCTTCCTGGAATGACTATTGTTTGCGGAGATTCTCATACTGCTACTCACGGAGCTTTTGGTGCTTTAGCATTTGGTATTGGTACATCAGAAGTTGAACATGTACTCGCAACACAGACTTTAAAACAAAGTAGAGCTAAAACCATGAGAATAGATGTAATAGGGCATACAGCACCTAGTATTACTGCTAAAGATATAATTTTAACTATTATTGGGAAAATAGGCACTGCTGGGGGTACTGGATATGTAGTAGAATTTAACGGGCTTGCTATACGATCTCTTAGTATGGAAGGACGTATGACATTATGCAATATGGCCATTGAAATGGGTGCTAAAGCTGGTTTGGTTGCACCTGATGATATTACTTATTCTTATTTACAGAATCGTCAATTTGCCCCTAAAGGTGAATCTTGGCATCAATACTTAAAATATTGGAATACTCTAAAATCTGACAATGATGCTCATTTCGATAAAATAATAACTCTGGATGCGTCAAACATAGCTCCTCAAATTACTTGGGGTACTAACCCTGGTCAAGTAATTGCTATTAACAACCCTATTCCGTCACCAGAATCATTTAGCGATCTCGTAGAGCAAAAATCAGCAGCAAAAGCACTCACTTATATGGATTTACAACCTGGTAGTTACTTAACAGATGTTAAAATTGATAAGGTTTTCATTGGTTCTTGTACTAATTCCCGTATTGAAGATCTTCGTGCTGCTGCAGCAGTTGCTTATGGCCGTAGTGTAGCTAAAGGCGTACATGCTATCGTTGTACCTGGTTCTGGGCCAGTTAAAAAACAAGCAGAATTAGAAGGTTTAGATATAATTTTTATTGAAGCAGGTTTTGAATGGCGTTTGCCAGGTTGTTCTATGTGCCTAGCAATGAATAATGATCGCTTAAATCCAGGAGAACGCTGTGCTTCTACCAGTAATCGTAACTTTGAAGGACGCCAGGGACGTGGCGGACGTACTCATTTAGTAAGTCCCGCAATGGCAGCAGCTGCTGCAGTGGTAGGACGTTTTACTGATATTCGTGAATTTAGTTAATTAATTATATTTAAGGAAATAAAATGGTTAAATTTATAGAACATACCGGTATCGTTTTACCTCTGGATATAGCTAATGTAGATACGGATGCCATTATTCCTAAGCAATTTTTACAAAAGGTAACTCGTACCGGATTTGGAAAACATTTATTCCATGATTGGCGTTTTTTAGATAACGCAGGAAAAAAACCCAATCCAGATTTTGTTTTAAATCAACCGCGATATCAAGGTGCCAGTATTTTACTGGCACGTGAAAATTTTGGTTGCGGTTCTTCACGCGAACATGCTCCTTGGGCATTAATAGACTACGGTTTTCATGCGTTAATTGCACCAAGTTTTGCCGATATTTTTTATAATAACAGTATTAACAATCAATTGTTACCGATTATTCTTTCAGAAAATCAAGTGAATGATCTATTTATTCTAGTTACAGAACAAAAAAAGATAACTTTTACTGTTAATTTAGAATTACAGCAAGTAATAGTTGGTGATAAAATTTATTATTTTAAAATAGAAAGTTTTAGTCGTTATTGTTTAATAAATGGTATCGATAATATCGATCTTACATTAATGCATGATGAAGCAATAAGCCAATACGAAATACATAAGTGTTCATTTATGAACTAAAATAGTTTGAAACTTAAATGTAAAAATTATATGTTTGATAATTTATAATTGTTATTATCTATATCTTTTTAAGAAGATGTTATCTATTTCTATAATAGAATCCCTAAATTTTTATCTACTATCTTTTTAATTTAAATTACTATTATATAATAATAATCGATATTTTAAATAAATACTATCAAAAAACTTATATAACAAGTTAAATATCGTACTAGTATCTCTGAATTTTAAGAAGATAATTCTTTATGAGAATTTTAATATTTTATAGAGATAAAAATATTATCTATTGAAAAAATAGTTAATTTTAGCAAATAGAATAAATATAATTTTAAATTATAAAATTTACGATTCAGATATTGCTATAAAAGTAATACTTTGCTGTTTATATAAAACATAGGTAAAAATGAATAAATATCTTTATCAAGGACATATGGTACGCCAGCGATTTGGACAACATTTTTTATATAATAACAATATTATTGCTGCTATTGTTACTGCTATTGCTCCAAAGACTGGTCAAGTAATCGTAGAAATTGGTCCCGGACTCGGTGCTCTTACTATACCAATAGTCAAATTAGTTTCTAACATGACTGTTATAGAAATTGACCGTAATTTAGTAACTCGCTTAGCTAATAATTATTTTCTAAATTCTAGGTTAAATATTGTACAACAAGATGTAATGACGATCGATTTTGACAAACTTTCTGCTAAACTTGGGCAGCCTTTGCGATTATTTGGAAATTTACCATATAATATTTCTACACAGCTAATTTTTAAACTTCTTAACTATCCTTATGCTATTTATGATATGCATTTCATGTTACAAAAAGAAGTAGTTAATCGTTTAATTGCAGTACCAAACAGTAAGTCATACGGAAGGTTAAGCGTGATAGCTCAATATTTTTGTAAAATTATCCCTGTGCTAGAAGTACCTTCTACTTCTTTTAAACCAGAGCCTAAAGTAAACTCAATGGTAGTTAAATTAATACCATATACTAAGAAACTACCGTTTCCTGTAAATAATTTTACAAATTTAACTACCTTAACAAAACTAGCGTTTAATAAACGTCGTAAAACATTACGTAATAGTTTAAGTAAATTTTTTACTCCTCAACAATTAGAAAAACAAGGTATTAATTCTAAATTAAGAGCAGAAAATTTAAGCGTTGAATATTATAGCAAATTAGCTAATTTACTTTAATTAAAAAATAAAATGGTATTTTTAATACATTAAGTATTATTTACTTGTGCGTGAAATTCTTGCAATGAAATTACTCGTGAAGTAGGATTAGCATTTAAAGATATAGCTGTAGCAAATCCTCCATTCATCGTAGTGTCGTAATACACTTTATATTGCAAAGCACTGCGTCTGAGAATTTTAGAATCCTCAATCGCCTTGCGTCCAGCAGTAGTATTGATAATATAGCTATATTCACCATTTTTAATTCTATCTTGAATGTGTGGCCTTCCCTCATGAATTTTATTCACTAAACGAGGATTGATACCTGATTCACCTAATATAATAGCAGTTCCATGGGTAGCGTCTAGTTCAAATCCTTGTTTCAATAACTGAGTAGCTAAAGCTACTATTCTATCTTTATCTTCATCACGAACAGATAATAAAGCTCGACCTTTTTTCTTCAGATACGATTGACTGCCTAATTTAGCTTTAGAGAAAGCTTCAGCAAATGTTCTTCCTATTCCCATTACTTCTCCAGTAGATCGCATTTCTGGTCCTAGAATTGGGTCTACTCCATAAAATTTATGAAATGGTAATACTACCTCTTTTACTGAGTAGTAAGGAGGAATAACTTCATGTATAAAACCTTGTTCTATTAAAGATTTACCGACCATTACTCTCGCAGCAATTTTGGCTAAAGCAACACCAGTAGCCTTAGAAACAAAAGGTACTGTGCGAGCAGCACGAGGATTTACTTCAATTAAATAAACTTCATTATTTTTAATTGCAAATTGTACATTTATAAGACCTCTTACATGCAGCGCAAACGCTAATTTCTCTACTTGAGAACGAATAATATTTTTCATTTCACCACTTAGCGTATATGTGGGTAATGAACAAGCAGAATCTCCAGAATGTACTCCAGCCTGTTCAATGTGCTCCATAATGCCGCCAATTAATATATTTTTACCATCGCAAACTGCATCTACGTCTACTTCAATAGCATCATCTAGAAATCGATCAAGTAATACTGGTGCATCATTTGATACATTAACTGCATCATGGAAATAACGCATTAGATCAATTTCATCATAAACAATTTCCATTGCTCGTCCTCCTAAAACATAAGAAGGACGCACTATTAGTGGATAACCTATAGTAGCTGACTTTTCTATTGCTGAATCAATATTATTTACTGTAGCATTTTTTGGTTGTTTTAATTTTAAACGCTTGACAATTTGCTGAAATAGTTCCCTATCTTCTGCTAGATTTATAGAATCTGGTCCAGTACCTATTATAGGTACATTTTCTTGTTCAAGAGCACGTGCTAACTTTAATGGGGTTTGACCTCCGTACTGTATAATAACGCCTTGAGGTTTTTCAATACGTACAATTTCTATCACGTCTTCTAGTGTCACAGGTTCAAAATAGAGCCTATCTGATATATCATAATCTGTAGAAACAGTCTCAGGATTACAATTTACCATAATAATTTCATAACCATCTTCCCGTAACGCTAGTGCGGCATGTACGCAGCAATAATCAAACTCTATACCTTGACCTATTCTGTTGGGTCCTCCACCTAGAACTATAATTTTTTTAATATTTTTACAAGGATATGATTCACATTCTTCATCGTAAGTAGAATACATATAGGCAGTATCAGTAGCAAATTCAGCAGCGCAAGTATCTACTCGTTTATATACTGGATGTAAATTATAGCTTTGGCGTAATTTTCTAATTTCTGTTTCTGTTATTCCCAATAAAGTAGCTAATCGTGCATCAGAAAATCCTTTACGTTTTAGCTGACGTAAGTAATCTGCATTGAGTGCATTTATGCCTTTATCTGATACTTCATTTTCTAATTTAATTAATTCTTCAATTTGTACTAAAAACCAGCGATCAATATTAGTTAGGTTAAAAACTCCATCTATAGACATACCAGCACGGAATGCATCGGCAATATACCATATACGCTCGCTACCCACGTTTTTTAATTCACGTCGTAACATAATTAATGCTTCTGGATCATCTAAATTTAATTTAGGATCTAAACCGTTGACACCTACTTCTAATCCGCGTAGTGCTTTTTGTAGTGATTCTTGCTGGTTACGTCCAATAGCCATTACCTCACCCACAGATTTCATCTGTGTAGTAAGACGATCATTAGTGCCAGAAAATTTCTCAAAATTAAAACGAGGAATTTTTGTTACAACATAATCTATAGATGGCTCAAAAGAAGCTGGAGTACGTTTTCCAGTAATATCATTCATTAATTCATCTAGTGTATATCCTACTGCTAATTTAGCTGCTATTTTAGCGATAGGAAAACCGGTTGCTTTAGATGCAAGCGCAGAAGATCTTGAAACTCGCGGGTTCATCTCAATAATAACCATCCTACCAGTTTTGGGATTTACTGAAAATTGTACGTTTGATCCGCCAGTTTCTACACCAATTTCACGCAATACTGCTATCGAAGCATTACGCATAATTTGATACTCTTTATCTGTAAGTGTTTGTGCCGGTGCAACCGTTATTGAATCTCCAGTATGGATACCCATAGGATCAAGATTCTCAATAGAACAAATAATAATAGAATTATCTTTTTTATCGCGTACTACTTCCATCTCATATTCTTTCCAACCTATAAGTGACTCATCTATTAGCAATTCATTAGTTGGCGACAAACCTAGACCGCACTTACAAATTTCTTCAAATTCTTCTCTATTATAGGCAATCCCGCTGCCTGTACCACCCATAGTGAATGAGGGACGTATAATACAAGGAAAACCAACATCTGCAGCAACTATTAACGCTTCATCTATAGTATGAGCAATGCCAGATCGAGCAGTTTCTAAACCAATTTTTTTCATGGCATTATTGAAAAGTTGTCGATCTTCTGCTTTCTCGATAGCATCAACAGTAGAACCAATCATTTCTACGCTAAATTCTTTTAGAATGTCTTTATGTGCTAGTTCTAACGCACAGTTTAGTGCTGTCTGTCCCCCCATAGTAGGTAACAGTGCATCAGGTCTTTCTTTTTTAATAATTTTGTATATAACTTCCCAATGAATAGGTTCAATATAAGTTGCATCAGCTATGTCAGGATCAGTCATGATAGTTGCAGGATTTGAATTTACTAGAATTATGCGGTAGCCATCTTCACGTAGAGCTTTGCATGCTTGTGTACCTGAATAGTCAAACTCGCCAGCCTGTCCAATAACGATCGGACCAGATCCTAATATTAATATGCTTTTTATATCGGTACGTTTTGACATGTTAGATTCCTAACTCGTTGAGATGTAAGCGATAAGCTTTAATTAGCTTAATAAAATAATCAAATAAAAATGCAGCGTCATGCGGACCAGGACTAGATTCCGGATGTCCTTGAAAGCTAAATGCAGGTTTCTCGGTATGATGCAAACCTTGTACTGTGCCATCGAATAGTGAAATATGAGTTACTTTAAGTGTGGTAGGCAAATTTTTATCGTCTACCGCGAAACCATGATTTTGGGAAGTTATTATAACTTTATTTGTAGATAAATCTTTTACAGGATGATTACTGCCATGATGACCGAATTTCATTTTTATTGTTTTTGCTCCACTAGCTAATGCTAGTAATTGATGACCTAAGCATATTCCAAAAATAGGGATATTAAGATGAAGTAAATTCTGGATTGCAGTGATTGCATAAGAGCAAGGAGCTGGATCACCAGGACCGTTAGATAAAAATATGCCTTCAGGATTCATTTTCAATACAGTTTCAGCTGGAGTCTGTGCAGGTACTATAGTTAAACGACAACCTCTATCTACTAGCATACGCATGATATTACGCTTAATACCGTAATCATAAATGACTACTTTATAAGGTAGATCTATAGAAGGTGCTGGGAATCCATTATCTAAAGTCCAACTACCCTGATTCCAACTATATGGGACGGTTGTACTAACTTCTTTTGCTAAATCTATACCGTTTAAACCTGAAAATTCGCGAGCTTTGTGTAAAGCTAGCTGTTCATCATTAGTATCATCAGTAATGATACATCCATTTTGAACTCCTTTTTCTCGTAACAAACGAGTTAATTTACGAGTATCAATATCAGCTATACCAACAATATTTTGTTGTTTTAAGTAATCCGATAAAGACAAAGTCTGGCGAAAATTACTAGCAATAAGAGGTAGATTTCTGATAATCAACGCTTGAGCCTGCACACGAGATGATTCATTGTCCACTTCATTGATGCCAGTATTTCCGATATGAGGATAAGTAAAAGTAACTATTTGGCGTGAATAAGAAGAATCAGTTAATATTTCTTGGTAACCAGTTATTGAAGTATTAAAAACTACTTCTCCTACCGCAATGCCCGCTGCTCCAATAGAACGCCCATTAAATTTAGTTCCGTCTTCTAGAACTAATAGCGCTGAATTTCTCAAATTAACCTCCAGGTTAAACCTAACCCATGATATTATTAATAATAACATTAATAATTTTATTTACTTTAGTTTACTTTCTTTTTTTCTACAAAGATTAAGAGATGGTAATCCTATAATTTATTAAGATTAAGTACATGGGTCATATCGAAAAATCCATTTTTTTTATTAGATAACCAAATAGCAGCGCGAACTGCCCCGCTAGCAAAATTCATTCTATTTGAAGCTTTATGAGTAATTTCTAACCGTTCTCCTATCGCTGCAAATATAACTGTATGCTCACCAATAATATCTCCAGCTCTGATGGTAGAAAAACCAATACTGTTTACTTTTCGCTCTTGGGTATTTTTTTCGCTGCTATATATAGCTACACGATCTAAATCGCGTCCTAGTGCGCCAGCTAGTGTTTCTCCTATAACCAGTGCCGTACCCGACGGAGCATCTACTTTATTGCGATGATGCATTTCTATAATTTCTATATCGGTATCATTTCCCATGACTTGGGCAGCTTTTTCCAGTAATTTAAGCATTAAATTAACACCAACGCTAAAGTTGGCAGCAAATACGATACTAGTATCCTGTGCAGCTAAATGAATCATTTCTTTTTGAGCATTGCTAAAACCAGTTGTGCCGATAACCATACCTTTTTTATAACGGCGGCAAAAATCTAAATATGTGATACTAGTATCAGGACGAGTAAAATCTATAAGAATATCAAAATCGTTTTTAATTTCATTAATATCGTTATTGATTTTAACTCCTAGTCTTTCTCCAATATTAGTTAGCTTACCAACATCCATACCG
Source organism: Candidatus Mikella endobia (assembly GCF_900048045.1). GTDB lineage: Bacteria > Pseudomonadota > Gammaproteobacteria > Enterobacterales > Enterobacteriaceae > Mikella > Mikella endobia. The sequence goes on from NZ_LN999831.1 coordinate 194,634, forward strand.
TAGAGCTCATTTCTCCTACTTAATGCAGCTCCTAACATTATTTGCTCAGCTTGTACTACTGCCTGTATAAGCTGACGCCCCATTTTTCCGCTAACTCCAGATACTGCAATGCGAGTTAATTTATTGCTCATATGAGAGTCTCTTACATTCATTGATTTATTGATTACTTACAGTTAATTTTAACATAAATATTAAATTAATAATATTTAATCAACATCTAGTTTTCTTTTACTAAATAAAAATTTTAATAACTAAACTTAGTTTTATTTGTTACTTGTTAAGTGTATAGTTTTTTTAATTTTATCGTTAATAATTCTAAATATTCAGAAACTTATAATAGAAGAACATCACCAAATAAAATTGAATAATTATTAGATAATATTTAATATATATTATCAAAAATAAACCCAATATCTATGTCTCTATTTTACATAGAGATTGTATAAAAATTTATAGTAAGAATATTATTGTTATTATAATTTTTGTCCCTGACTAACACGATCATTATTACCATAATCGCGAATAGTTTTTATCCTAATAAATCCTAAATTAGCAAGCAACGCTCGTACTGACGCCCCTTGACGCCATCCGTGTTCTAAAAGCAGCCAACCTCCAGGTAGCAAATGTTTTATTGATTCTTTACAAATGGTTTCTAAATATTGAAAACCATTTTTTCCTGCAACTAGCGATGATTGTGGTTCAAATCTTACGTCTCCTTGTGCAAGATAAGGATCTTTTTTATCAATATAAGGAGGATTGCTAACAATAATATTATAATATGATGTTTTTAATGATTGAAACCAGTTATTTTCTTTAAAATGTACATTTTTTAATCCTAAACTTATAGCGTTATCTTGAGCTATAGAAACAGCGTTAGGAATACAATCAACTCCGGTTATATACCATGCTGGTCGCTCAAACGCAATAGCTAAAGCAATAGCTCCGCTTCCTGTACCTAAATCTAGTACTTTAACGTCAGGAGATATTATATCCAAATCCAATGTGCACTGAACTAGACATTCAGTATCAGAACGTGGAATTAAAGTATCTGTTGTTACTTTTAACTTTAAAGACCAAAATTCACGTTCTCCAGTTATATATGCAATAGGTTCGCCTCGTTCCCGTCGTTTTAATAATGAATTTAACTTTGTATTTTGTGTATTTGTCAACAAGGTTTCTCCAAATGCTAGTAGTTGAGTACGTTTGGCTCCAGTAACTTGAGAAAGTAAAATTTCAGCATCACGTTTAGCACTAGGACTTTTGGATATAAGTAAACGTATTTTAGCCTGATTTAACCATTGTTGCCAATTCATGGAATTATTTCAGACAACGCTATTAGCTGATCAGCTTGATATTCCTGCATTATAGGTTGTATTAATATATCCAAATTACCTCCAATTATTTCTTCTAGCCTATACAGCGTCAGATAGATACGGTGATCAGTTACTCTTCCTTGTGGAAAATTATAGGTACGGATCCGATCGGAACGATCACCGCGTACGAGTAAATTTCTGCGTGTCAATGATTTATCCTGCTGCCTACGATTAACTTCTCTAGCACGCAATCGAGCCCCTAGTACCGCTAATGCTTTAGCTTTATTCTTATGTTGGGAGCGTTCGTCCTGGCATTCTACTACTAATCCTGTAGGTATATGAGTAATGCGAATAGCAGATTCTGTAGTATTAACGTGCTGACCTCCGGCTCCAGAAGATCGAAAAGTATCGATACGCAGATCGATAGTTTTTATTTTAGGTAGTTCTGTTTCTGGTACTTCAGGCATCACAACTACGGTACAAATCGATGTGTGGATACGTCCTTGAGATTCTGTTTCTGGGATACGTTGTACACGATGACCACCAGATTCAAATTTTAATAGACTGTAAGCACCTTCATTAGAAACTTTAGCAATAATTTCTTTATAGCCTCCATGATCAGCATCACTAATGCTAACAAGATCTATTTTCCATTTTCTAGTTTCTGCAAAACGGCTGTACATACGGAATAAATCACCTACAAATAGTGCTGCTTCATCGCCGCCTATACCTGCACGTATTTCTATAAAACATCCTCTTTCATCGTCTGGATCTTTAGGCAAAAGATAAATTTGTAACTGTTGTTCCAATTTTTTTTGCTGACAAATAGCTTCCTGCAGCTCCTCATTAGCTATATCATGCATTTCTGGATCAGTTAGAAAACTTTCAGCTATATGAATATTTTCATTAACTTTTCTCCAACTTAAAAAACAACTAGTAACATCTAAAACTTGTGCGTACTCTTTTGATAAGACACGAAAACGTACTTGATCTAAAATTATCTGGGGATCGCTGAGTAACGCTTCTAATTTTTCTCTACGCTCTTGTAATGACTCTAATTTAGTGATTATCGAGGATTTCATGCGTAGTTATCTACCTGTAATGATTTTTTAAGAAGAAGATGTATTTCTTATTGTTACATAAATTATTTATAATAGAGATTATTCTTACAATTATACACGCATACAGTACTTTTAAATAGATAAAAAATTTACTAGATCAGCTCTTTAATTTAAAATTAGTATATTATATTACAATTAGTATTAACAATTTTTCTTAATTAAAAAAAACTCAAATCTTTTTTATAAATAATTTTACTACGAAAACTAAAATTATGATAGAGCAGTTTTATTTTTACTACAGATAATTATGATCTCTAGTGAGAGATATATATGCTTAATTATTAATGTTTGGCTCTTACTATGAATTTTGTTATTTGCATACAATAAAATAATTATCTAGTAGTGCTAGCCTTACTGTTAAAGGTAGAATTGAGTTCTAATAACAACAATATAACAATATTTAATTAAAAATAAATTAATGGTAAACTGTTAAAGTAGTAGATTTATAACCCAGATGAAATTTAGATAAGTAAAACTGTAAGTAATATACTAAAATAGCAGTATCTAAAATAAAGAGAAGTATATATGATATACATTTATCATTACGGTTATATTTAATTAAATTAATTTGTAGCAGTTTTCATCAAACTTTTAAAAATAAAACTGAGGTTTTTATGGTGTCTAACCTAAAAATTTTTTCTGGAAATGCAACTCCAGAACTCGCAGAACGTATTGCTAATATTTTAAATACTAGTATTGGCAATGCCACCGTTGGTAGATTCACTGACGGAGAAATTAGCGTGCAAATTAATGAAAATGTCCGTGGTAACGATATTTTTATTATACAATCTACTTGTGCCCCTACCAACGATAATTTTATGGAATTAGTAATTATGGTTGATGCACTACGCAGGGCTTCTGCGGGACGTATCACTACAGTTATTCCTTATTTAGGATATGCGCGTCAGGATCGCCGTGTACGCTCAGCACGTGTTCCAATTACAGCAAAATTAATAGCTGATTTTTTATCAATTATTAATGTTGACCGAGTATTAACAGTAGATTTACATGCTGAACAAATTGAGGGTTTTTTTAAAATGCCGTTAGATAATTTGTTTGGAAGCACTATCTTAATAGAAGATATGTTACAACAGCATTTAGAAAATCCCATGATTGTATCTCCAGATATTGGAGGAGTTGTGCGTGCTAGATCAATATCTAAAGTTCTCAATGATGCTGATATAGCCATTATAGACAAGTACCGTCCTCGCGCTAATTTTTCACAAGTTATGCATATCATCGGTAATGTAGAAGGACGTGATTGTGTATTAGTAGATGATATGATCGACACTGGAGGTACTTTATGTAAAGCTGCAGAAGCGTTAAAAAAACAGGGCGCTAAACGTGTTTTCGCATACGCTACGCATCCTATATTTTCCGGAAATGCTTATGAAAATATTAAAAATTCGTTAATAGAAACCGTTAGTATTTGCGACACTATTCCGCTAAATCCATCCATGAAATCATTACCCAAAGTACGTACACTGACATTGTCTGGGATATTAGCAGAAGCGATTCGCCGCATTAGTAATGAAGAATCTATTTCTGCAATGTATAAATATTAAGAAACTAGTGTACAAATAAAAGACCTCTGATAGCTTTATTTATTTCTACTCTACTATACTAATCATAATGTAAAATAACAAGTATAGGTAAAAATTACTAATGACAATTAAATTAATTGTAGGCCTAGCTAATCCTGGAGCTAAATATGTAGCTACGCGCCACAATTACGGCGCTTATTATATCAATTTACTTGCTAATCGCTATCAGAAAACTTTACAAGAAAATAGTAAATTTTTGGGATATACTTGCCAGATATCTCTATTAGAAAGTCACAATATTTATCTTCTAATACCAAATACTTATATGAATCTTAGCGGTAAATCGGTAGCAGCAATAGCTACTTTTTATCATATTTATCCAGAAGAAATTTTAATAGCTCACGATGAATTAAATCTGTTGCCAGGAAATGTTAAAGTTAAGAGTAATGGAGGTCATAACGGTCATAACGGATTAAAAGATATTATCGCTCATCTAGGTAACCAGAGTCAATTTTATCGCTTACGTATCGGTATCGGTCATCCAGGTAATAAAAATGAAGTAGTCAATTTTGTTCTCAATAAGCCGCCAATAGAAGAACAAAAATTAATTCATAATGCTATCGATGAAGCTGTTCGATGTACTGATATTATTATCAATAAAAAGATACACCGGCAAAAGATTATATAAGGAAAAATTATGGGTTTTAAATGTGGGATTATTGGATTACCTAATGTAGGTAAATCAACTTTATTTAATGCGCTAACTAAAGCGAGCGTTGCAGCGGCAAATTTTCCATTTTGTACTATTGATCCTAATATTGGAATAGTACCAATACCTGATCCCCGCATAGATCAACTAACAGAGATTGTAAAACCCCAACGTGTCTTTTTTACTAAAATGGAATTTATAGATATAGCTGGCCTATTAAAAGGTGCGTCAAAAGGTGAAGGTCTCGGTAATCAGTTTTTAGAAACTATTCGTCAAACAGAAGCTATTGCCCATGTAGTACGCTGTTTTGAACAAGAAAATATTATTCATATGACAGGAAAAGTTGATCCCATAAAAGATATAAATATTATCAATACTGAACTTGCTTTATTTGATCTAGATTTATGTACAAAAACTATTCAACAAGTGCAAAAACGTGTGAAAATTGGTGATAAAAAAGCCATACAAGAATTATTAGTATTAGAAAAGTGTTTACCTTACCTTAAAAAAGGTTGCATGTTGCGAATGATAAATTTTTCTAGCGAAGAGAAAAGAGCTTTACGTGATATTAAATTTTTAACAATAAAACCAATAATGTATATTGCTAACGTTAATGAAAATTATTGTAATGATAATGTTTATTTAAGTAAGTTGTGCGCTATTGCTTCTTCTGAGAGATCGATAGTAATTGCTGTTTGTGCCATAATGGAATCCTATATTGCTGAACTAAACATAAAATCAAGAAATAAATTGTTAGCTGATTTGGGTATTGAAGAACCTGGATTAAACCGTATTATTCGTGCCGGTTATAATTTATTAAATCTGCAAACTTATTTTACCGCCGGGGTAAAAGAAGTACGCGCTTGGACCATTCCGGTAGGAGCTACAGCACTACAAGCCTCTGGTAAAATTCATACTGATTTTAAAAAAGGATTTATTCGTGTAAAAACTATTTCTTTTGATGATTTTATTACATATAAAGGAGAGCAAGGAGCTAAAAAAGCTGGAAAAATACGTTATGAAGGAAAAGAATATATAGTTAGGGATGGCGATGTATTAAATTTTTTATTTCATATCTAGCTAGTAACTTACTAAGTTTTACTTTTTATTAAATATTTCATCTGTTGATATGATCAAATTTTAATAATTATTTTAATGGTAATAAAAAAGTTTTGACATTAATGATCAAAAAATTTATTATTTTATAAATATTCCCTTGTAGTTCAGTTGGTAGAACGGCGGACTGTTAATCCGTATGTCACTGGTTCGAGTCCAGTCAGGGGAGCAAGTTTTATTTCTAGAAAATATATTTTTAGATAATTGAATTGGTCTCCGTAGTTAAATGGATAATAATGAGCCCCTCCTAAGGGCTAGTTACAGGTTCGATTCCTGTCGGAGACGTCCTTGCACTTACCCACCTACAGATATGAGATGACGAGAGCACTACTTACTTTTATCTATGCTATTTTCATAATTGTTAGCTCTATGATGTCAGACACCGATTATGGTGGTACGAATAGTTTTTTATACTACAATTAAGATATTAATTTGAATTAAGGCTATCGCTAAAATTTTTACAAAACTATGTTAACTGGTATTTTTTATACCTATTAGTTGCTAACTAATAGCAGTGTTGTTGGTATATGTATGTTTATTTATTTTGCACTTACACATAGATATATTTCTTGACTATTTAATATTTTTATTAATTAATATTTTTTAGATGCCAGATAAATTATAAAGAATTACAGATTCTTTAATACTAGATTTATATTCAACAACTACATTCTTTCTACTGTTTCTATACCTAACAATTCTAATCCTTGCTTTATAGTACGTGCTGTAAGCCATGCTAACTTAAGACGACTTTGGCGTAACATTTCGTTTTCTGCATTAATAATGGGACATGTTTCATAGAATATTGAAAATAGCACGGCTAGATTATAAATATATGTGCACAATACGTGGGGAGTACCGTCTCTAGCTACAATAATAATTGCTTCTGTTAATTGTAGAATACGAACTGCTAACTGGATTTCTGGTTCTGATTTTAACTGAAAAGTTCCGTAAAACTGAAGATGTTTTTCATCCTTGCCGCTACGTTTAAATATCGAAGTAATACGCGTGTAAGCATATTGCATGTAAGGTGCAGTATTTCCTTCAAAATTTAGCATATTATCCCAGTCAAAAACATAATCGGTGATTCTGTTTTTTGATAAATCAGCATATTTTACCGCACCTATGCCTACTACTTTTGATACTCGATCTAGCTCTTCAGTATTAATAGCAGGATTTTTAGCTAGAATTAAACTTCTAGCACGTAATATGGCTTCTGAAAGCAGTTTCTTGAGTTTTACTGTTCCGCCAGCCCGGGTTTTAAAAGGTTTGCCATCTTTACTTAATATCATCCCGAACATATGGTGTTCTAAAGGTATTGATTCAGGCACGTAACCAGCCTTGCGTACTATTGTCCAGGCCTGCATTAAATGCTGATGTTGGCGTGAATCAATATAGTATATAATACGATCAGCTTTTAGTTTCTCATAACGATATTTGGCGCAGGCAATATCATTAGTTGTATATAAATAAGCACCATCCTTTTTTTGTAGAATAACTCCCATAGGTTTTCCTTTCTTGTTTTTAAATTCATTAAGGAATACTATAATTGCGCCTTCACTTTTGACAGCTATCCCTTTTTTTTGCAGGTCTTCTACAATAGAAGGCAACATTTTATTATACATGCTCTCACCCATGAGATCAGCACTCGTTAGTGTAACATTTAGTTGCTCATATATTTTTTGGTTTTGTATAAGAGTAATATTAACAATTTTTCGCCACATCTGCAGGTAATACTCATCACCACCCTGTAGCTTTACTACATAGTCTCGTGCTCTCTGGGCGAAAATTGGATCTTGGTCATAGTTCTGCTTTGCTGCGCGATAAAAACTATCTAAATTAAAGAGCGTAATTTCACAGTTATCTTTTATCTGTTCTAAATAGGCAATTAGCATTCCAAACTGAGTTCCCCAATCACCGATATGGTTAGCCCTAATAACTTTATGTCCTAAAAATGTTAGAGTACGCACTGAAACATCACCTATAATTGTTGAACGCAAGTGGCCCACATGCATTTCTTTAGCAACATTAGGCGCAGAATAATCCACTACAATAGTAAGAGGTTTATATATTGAAATACCTAAACGCGGAGAGGAAATAGCCTCAGTAAGTTGATCTTCCAACCAGTGCGGATCAAGAAAGATATTGATAAACCCAGGACCTGCTATTTCAATTTTACAAGCAATACCATTTAAATCCAGTAAATCTACTACATTCCTAGCTAGTTTTTTAGACGGTAATCCTAGTAGTTTAGCAATCGCTATGACGTCATTAACTTGATAATTTCCAAACTGTTTTTTTGTAGCTTGTTGCACTTTCGCTTTGTATTCTGAAGGTACCCCTGCATCTACTAGCGCTTTTTGAATTTTCTCGGAGAGAAATACTTGGATATTCACCAAAATACCTCTATGGTCAGGGTTGGTAGGTATAAATGTATTAAATATAGCAACTATTTGTTATTATTTTCTAAAATTATTTTTATATTAACTATTATTATAGTAATAATACAAAACATGTTTCTATTTTAAATAGAAACGCTAATTTTTCATGTAAAATAATTTTTGTTATTTAACATAAGTATTTTTCTTATAATAGAAAGGTTCTATAAATAATGAGCATAACTTATCAAGAAATATAAAGAAAGTACCCATCACTATTTATAAATCACAGTTGATTTTTAATTAATCTAAAATATTAGAAGTTTAATTTTCAGGGTATATTAAAATGCGTACTATATATTGTGGACAACTGAACCTATCACATGTTAGTAAAAAAGTAACATTATGTGGTTGGGTAAATCGTCGTCGCGATCTTGGTAGTTTAATTTTTATCGATATACGTGACAGAGAAGGCTTAGTGCAAGTTTGTTTTAATCCTAATAAGCAGGATACTTTTGCTCTCGCTGCAGAGCTAAGAAATGAATTCTGTTTACAACTTACCGGAATTGTACAAGCAAGACCTAAAAACCAAGTTAATAATGATATGGCCACCGGCGCTGTTGAAATAATGGCTACTGAATTGAAAATTATTAATCGTTCTGAATCTTTACCAATAGATAACAATAAAAATAATAGTGAAGAACAACGTTTTAAATTCCGCTATCTTGATTTACGCCGCCATATTATGGTACAGCGCCTAAAAACTAGAGCGCGTATATCTAGTTTTGTACATCAATTCATGGAAAAAAAAGGTTTTCTTGATATTGAAACTCCTATGTTAACTAAGGCTACTCCAGAAGGAGCTCGTGATTATTTAGTTCCTAGCAGATTACATAAAGGAAAATTCTATGCATTGCCGCAATCACCACAGTTATTTAAACAATTGTTGATGATATCAGGATTCGATCGCTACTATCAGATTGTAAAATGTTTTCGCGATGAGGATCTGCGTGCTGATCGTCAGCCTGAATTTACTCAGATAGATGTCGAAATGTCTTTTATGACCGCAACACAAGTCCGAGAAGTAATAGAACAATTAGTACGTTATTTATGGCGAAATATTATAGGTATAAATCTTTTGGTTTTTCCACAAATTACTTATGCAGATGCTATACGTAGATTTGGTTCTGATAAGCCTGATCTACGTAATCCAATGGAACTAATAGACGTGGATGATTTAATTAAATATACGAATTTAAATATATTTTCAATTCCTGCTAATGATAAGAAGTGCCGAGTTACAGCGTTGCGCGTACCTAAAGGTGCACAATTAAGCAGCCAACAGATAGAAGAATATAATAGATATATTCTCTCCTATGGCGCCAAATCGATGGTATGGATTAAGATAATCTCTTACAAAGAGAATGTTGTAGTATGCCCCAGGGGAAAATTATTAGAGCAACAGGTCATTAAACAGATAATAGCACGTACAGGTGCCACTGATGGCGATATGATTTGTTTTATCGCTGATCAGATAAATGTAGTAACTAATTCTCTGGGTGCACTACGTCTTAAATTAGGCATAGATTTGCATCTTACAGATACTGATCGATGGGCGCCAGTGTGGATAGTTGATTTTCCTTTGTTTAAAGAAGATACAAACGGTAAATTTACCGCTATGCATCATCCATTCACGGCACCAAAAAATATTGATCTAAATACTCCTATATGTACCAAAGAAGCTTTAGCTGATGCTTATGACCTAGTAATTAACGGTTACGAAGTTGGCGGTGGTTCCGTTCGTATCCATAGTAGCGCTATGCAAAAGAATGTATTTAAAATTTTAGGTATGAGTGAACATGAGCAATATGAGAAATTCGGCTTTCTACTAGATGCATTAAAATATGGTACCCCACCGCATGCTGGTTTAGCTTTAGGTCTTGATCGATTAGTAATGCTTTTGACTGGTACAGATAATATTCGTGATGTGATCGCGTTCCCCAAAACTACCACTGCAGCTGATTTAATGACCGAAGCACCTAGCTGTTAGTTAACAAGCTTAAGGATAAAAAAAATAAAATGAGGGGATCCACCCACCATGTAGTGGATAAAGTACTGCGGTAAAAGTTAAATGTGCTAAGAATATTCGTACAGCATAAGAAGTATGTTCATTTTTGAAGCGTAAATAATTTAAACACTGAAGATTCAGTATCGTTAAAAATGTAGTAATATCTTTTTACTTTAGTGTTTTTATTTCCTGGATAAATTGATGTTTACACGAAACATTCAGAAATTTCTTTGATTCATTATCTGTTAGTGATTTCCAAACAGCGCGTACTTTATTTATAGGTAACAATCAATATATATATGACTGTGATTTTAGGAATTGATCCTGGTTCGCGTATTACCGGCTATGGTATTGTGAGTAATAATGAGCCTAAACTTAATTATTTAGGTAGTGGTTATATTAAAACCAAAGGAAAAGATTTTCCAGGTCGTTTGAAGCTTATATATGCCGGTATCAATAATATTATAACTCAGTTTCAGCCTAACTGCATAGCAGTTGAGCAGGTATTTATAGCCAAGAATGCTGATTCAGCACTAAAGCTTGGTCATGCACGTGGTGTAGTAATAGTAGCTGCAATCAATAGAGATTTACCTGTATTTGAATATACAGCAAGTCAAGTGAAAAAGACGGTAGTGGGAAGAGGTTCCGCAGAAAAAATTCAAGTACAACATATGGTACGTAACATATTAAATTTATCATCTAGCAACCATATACAAGCCGATTCTGCAGATGCATTAGCAATAGCTATTACTCATTGCTACTTTAACCAGAATATTTTAAGTAGAAGATGACGATCTAGCTAAAAATCGTATTTATTTTTTATGCTTAATATTATATACTTAATTCTCTAAAATATAAAAAAGAGAAGATATCTTCTTCTAAGAAGAAAGGATCCTTGAGATGATTGGACGTCTCAGAGGCATTATTTTGGAAAAACAGCCACCACAAGTACTTTTGGAAATTAATGGTATAGGTTATGAAGTACAATTGCCAATGACCTGTTTTTATCTTTTACCTAAAATAGGTAAAGAGGCAATTATTTTTACACATTTAGTTATGCGTGAAAATGTACAGCTGATATTTGGTTTTATTTATAAAAATGAACGTGTATTATTTCGCGAATTAATTAAAGTAAACGGTGTGGGACCCAAGCTAGCTTTAGCTATTTTATCTGGAATGTCAGCACAGCAGTTTATCAGCACTGTAGAACGTCGGGAAATTCATGCATTGGTAAAATTGCCAGGAGTAGGTAAAAAAACCGCCGAAAGATTAGTAGTAGAAATAAAAGATAGATTGAAAAACCTCTCAAAGGATATTTTTTTATCTCCTAGCAGAGACGAGATTCCATATATATTTAACGAAGAGAATAACAAGAATAATTCTAAAAGGGAAGCAGTTGCTGCTCTTATTTCATTAGGTTATAAACCGCATGAAGCCAGTTTGATGGTAGGTCAAGTAGCAAGTGACGACGCGGATTGTGAAATGATTATTCGTAATGCACTGCGCTCAGTGCTGTGAGGGTAGTATAAAATGATAGATAACGCTCGACTAATTTCTAGTGTAGCTGTAACTGGAGATGAAGTTAGCGACCACGATATACGTCCTAAAAAACTAGAAGAATATATTGGCCAGCCTCAAGTATGTGAGCAAATGGAGATATTTATCCAGGCAGCTAAAAGACGCGGCGAGGCACTTGATCATGTTCTAATTTTTGGTCCTCCTGGTTTGGGTAAAACTACGTTAGCAAATATTGTTGCTAATGAGCTAGGAGTTAATTTGCGAATCACTTCAGGTCCCGTGCTAGAAAAAGCTGGTGATTTAGCAGCTATGTTGACTAATCTTGAACTAAATGATGTTTTATTTATTGATGAAATCCATAGACTGTCACCAGTAATTGAGGAAATACTATATCCGGCCATGGAAGATTATAAATTAGATATTATGATAGGTGAAGGACCAGCAGCTCGCTCTATAAAAGTAAATCTACCACCGTTTACTTTAGTAGGAGCTACTACTAGAGCTGGCTTAATTACGTCGCCGCTGCGTGATAGATTTGGTATTTTGCAACGCTTAGAGTTTTATAAGATAGGAGATTTGCAGCAGATAGTAACTAGAAGCGCCAATTGTCTTAAGTTAAGTATTACTAAAAACGGAGCACGTGAAATAGCTTGTCGATCTCGTGGTACCCCACGGATAGCTAACAGACTGCTGCGCCGTGTCCGTGACTTCGCAGAAGTACGGGCTGTAGGTTGTATTACTGATGATGTAGCTGTGAATGCTCTAAATATGCTAAATGTTGATACCAACGGTTTCGATTTAATGGATCGAAAGTTGATAATGGCTGTTATCGATAAATTTATTGGGGGACCAGTAGGGTTAGATAATCTTGCTGCAGCGATAGGTGAAGAGCGAGAGACTATAGAATACGTACTTGAGCCATTTTTAATTCAACAGGGTTTCATACAAAGAACCCCGCGCGGGAGAATTGCTACTGTTCATGCTTATCGTCACTTTGGTTTAAATAAGAAATCTGAAAGTAACAATCAGTAATTCTTGAATTCAGACATAATAAATAATAGTTATTAGTATAATGGATATTAACAACAATTACTTCAAAGATAATTACTACTCATGTTACGTACGGTATGAAAGATTCTCCACATAATATAAAATTATAGTAAATAGCATACGTAAAAATTTGGAACAATATACTTGATTGTAAATTTAGAGATCCTAATATTTATCAAAAACAATCTTATTACTGATATTTTGTTTCTTTACGGTAACAAGTATCACCAAATAACCAATAATTATTTATGCTAATACCAATAAATTAGCATTATAAGTTTTTATAAATATTATTACTGTATTCTTTTTGTTTACGAAAATTATTTTAACATGCTATATTTTTAGTTAGTTACAATTGTCATATTCAAAAATAATGTTATTAATATTTCGTCGATTACATTTTCAAATTGTATCTTATTAAATTTGAAATACAAAACTAGAAATAGATTTACAGAAATAAAAAAACATATTTTTTTCATGGAATATATAAAAATAAATAATTTGATGTATGCATGATGTAACTATAAAAATTATAACTAATTTGAATCTATTTAGAAAATAGATTCTAACGGATATATTATTTATCCGCAAAAAAAAGAATAAATAAGTTTTTGATCATTTCTCAATAATTTTCTTTTGGAGAATAGATATGTCAAGAATATGCCAGGTAACAGGAAAAATTCCCATGAACGGCAATAACCGCTCCCATGCCATGAATGCAACCAAACGCCGTTTTCTGCCTAACCTGCATTATCACCGTTTTTGGGTTGATAGTAAACAAATATTTGTTACATTGCGTATATCTACTAAAGGTATACGTATAATCGATAAAAAAGGTATAGAAGCCGTTTGGGCTGATATCAGCAATAAGACAACACAACAAGGTAAAAAATAAACTATGGCGAAGAGTGTTTGTGAAAAGATTAAATTAGTTTCTTCTGCTGGTACTGGTCACTTTTATACCACTACGAAGAATAAACGTAATAAATCTAAAAAAATAGAATTTAAAAAATTTGATCCAGTAATACGTAAGCATGTTATTTATAAAGAAGCTAAAATTAAATAACTAATTTTACAAAAAATTTGCCTATGACAAATAAAAATGTAGTAAGAAGTATGAAATGCCTGAACTACCTGAAGTAGAAACCTGTCGCCGAGGAATTGAACCTTGGTTAACTAGAAATATTATTCTCCGAGTGGAAGTTCATAATGCACGACTGCGTTGGCCAGTAGATAAAGAGATTATATTAATAAATAATCAACCAGTTCTTAGCGTGCAAAGAAGGGCAAAATATTTGCTATTAGAGCTAAATGATGGCTGGATTATTATTCATCTTGGTATGTCTGGATGTTTGAGAGTAATGCTTTCCCCTCAGCTTCCTAAGAAGCACGATCATATTGATATAATCCTTAATAATGGGTTTATGATCCGTTATACTGATCCGCGGCGATTTGGTTATTGGTTATGGAGTGATAATCTCCAAACAAATCGTTTGCTAGTTCATATTGGTCCCGAACCACTTAGTGATCAGTTTAATAATCACTGGCTTTATGAAAAATCACGTAATAAACGTATTCCTATCAAACCATGGTTAACAGATAATAAAATTGTTGCTGGTATAGGCAATATTTATGCTAGCGAATCTTTGTTTCTGGCAGGTATTTTACCCGGACGTGCAGCTAGTTCGTTAAGTGAAAAAGATGCAGAAACATTAGTTCAGAGTATTAAGAAATTACTACTACATTCCATTAATAATGGTGGCACTACCTTAAAAAATTTTCTACAGTCTAACGGCAATCCTGGAAATTTTATACATGAACTGCAGGTTTATGGAAGAAATAATAAACCATGCAAGGTATGCGGTACTTTGATACAAACAATTAAGCACAAGCAAAGGAGTACTTTTTTTTGTCCTAAATGTCAGCACTAAATTTAAATTTTTACAAAAATATAAATATATTAATTTTGGTAGTTTCTCGAGTTATTTTTAGTTATCATCTGGGTTATAATTATATGTTAGCATCTTAGAACATAACTGTTAATGTTTTTTTAATAAAAGACTAACTTAACTATCTGATTGTATCAATTATTTTTTATCTCGGTTGCAAGCTAACTGAATATAAGGATTATGGTTACCCTGAATTGCTGCAATACGCTTATTGCGCTTACATTCCCATTTAGTTACAGGATAATTCTGATTCCAGATTTCAAATAACTTAGTTTGTGCTCTGGAAAGACGAATTTGATAATTATCTCGCATATAAAAATAAGTTCTGGCGATAACACCTCGGGCACGATCCGGAGGTTCTGCTTGTTTGTTTTTGAAATCTATTTTCATTTGGCAACTTCCGTATTTACTTTTTCCACTGTACCATTGATTATATTGATAGTTACAGCGATCGTTGTTAACTTCACCAATTACTGGCTGAAGATTATGCAAGTCGTTTTCTATTTTTCTGTAAGTAAAATCTTTAGCGCAATTTTTACGACCACCTTTTTGCCAGCATTGACGTTGGTGTCCAAATTCCCATGCTGGCATTACATGCTCCCATTCAATACGTTTAGCTAGTAGCTCACTTTTACGTATTTGATAACCACAAGATGATAGATCTGGAGTACCTTTTTTTCCATACCAGCGAATAGGACAACCACAATAAAAGGTACCAGGAGCGTCGCGGTTAATTTTTAAAGCTACTGATTTTGCTTGATTAAAATTTTTTATCTGATGATAAATATTATCTTTGGTGGAAAATAAAATAAATAGTAAGGCTACAGATAGCAGACCTATATTTTTATACAACATAATTAATTATCGCATTCTATATAAATTGAATTCTCTTCCATAAAGTTTCATAAATGAAATGATTTTGGGCACTCATTTCATGTAGCTGTTTACCAGTAATTACGTTTTCTACTAGAAAATAAAAACTTTTTAAGTTCAGGAACTAGTATAATTGTTATGATGATAAATATTATTTATAAAAATATAAATCCCAAAAAATTGTTAATATTAGTAATAATTTATAGCATTGTTAACAACATAGCTCTATCCACCCAATAATAGCAACTGTCGATATAGTACCCCATTCTTTCTATTTTAGATGTATAATTTATAAATTTCAGAAACTACGTGCCAAGCACACTCATAAAAACTGCCAGAATAAATCTGGCAATATATTACCCATATATTTATTCTAACCAAAAATACTAAATATTTTTTGCTAGTACATAGCGATGCTGTATTACTTGCAAAAGAATACTAAAAAAATTAACGGTGTAAATTATTATTTTTTTTAATAAATACTAACAACTTGGTATAATGTTAAATTATTAACATATTTATTCTAGTTAGTTGAAATTTTGTTGAACTACAGAAGCGTACACAGTTTTATGTAGTGACAGCTAGCACAGCAATTATTAATAATAATTACCATTACCTCCCCCACTGCTAGATAAATATGTTGTGAAAATTAAGATAGTTAGTATCGGTACAATAGCTATCAATATTGGAATTCTAAGAAAAATGTGAGTGACAATATCCAGATTAATGCTGTCATAAAAAAATTAAAATTATTTTTATCTCTGCCCAAATCATGTTGGGCTCATTATTGATTATTCATTCAAAATACTACTTAAATTAATAATTATAAATTTTTTGTCACTAATGCTAACTGCTAAAGTTATTAAGTATTAAGTTAAATTCTATTATTACAAGGGTTTCTGGGTTATTACTTAATAATAGATCTCACATCATAGACAAATAAATATATTAATAGAAAATTTATTCGTAATGGTCTCTCTTACCTTAAAGATACTACTAAATAATTTTTTATAACTTTTAGCAGGAATAAAAATTTTTTTTATAGATTGCCAAATATTTTTATTTCTAACTAAAGAAGATTTTCATCTTGCAGCTACTGAATGCGCTGGGGTAATAACAACCAGCGCATAACAAGAAGATAAAAATTATCGCTCAAGCAATCTAGAGTAGAGGAACCTTATTCAGTGCATACGTTTTCTGCAGAACCTAATTACAACTTATTAAAGTTCTTAGATAAATATGCAGAAATACCTTCAGGTGAAGGTATCATACCTTCTTGACCTGGGTACCATTGTGCTGGACATACTTTACCATTTTTTAGATGATAAAGCAGAGCGTCGACCATACGTATCATTTCGTCAATATTGCGACCTAGCGGTAAGTCATTTACGACTTGATGACGTATGATACCTTCTTTATCAATTAAAAATGACCCGCGTAACGCTATACCCATGTTAGGATGTTCAATATTATAAGCTTTGATGATTTCTCTTTTTATGTCTGCAACCATCGGATATTGTACTGGTCCAATACCGCCTTTTTCGATAGGCATTTGACGCCAAGCATTGTGTACAAACTCCGAGTCAACAGAAACGCCTATAATCTCTACTTCTCTTTTTTGAAAATCTACGTAACTTTTATCAAAAGCAATTAATTCAGATGGACATACAAAAGTAAAATCCATTGGCCAAAAGAAAATAACCGCCATCTTACCTTTTGTTTGAGCTTTCATATTAAAATTGTTAATTATTTTACCATTACCTAGTACAGCAGATGCTGTAAAATCTGGAGCTGGAAGAGTAACTAATATCATTTTTTATCCTCAAAGAATATTTACAGAGTTAAATTTAACATAAATAGTATAACGACATTTTTATAATTAAATAAATTTAAAATATCTTATTTTATATCAGATGATTAGTATCATTTAGTATTTTTGAGGATCTTTTATAAAAAATTACCGTAAATAAAGATGATAATTTCTATTATCTAGAGAATATTTCTGCTAATAATTTTAATGTAACAAGAAATTAAGGCTAGTTACTTATTGTAAAAAAGCTATTTATCATATCTATAAAATTAAGCTGTGATATTTGTTACTAATTTTAATTTTTATTTACTATCTTATTGCTAGTTATCCTAAAACTAAACGTAATAATTGTCGTATCTTTTGACAGACAGGTACGCGCATCTACTGAGATAACTAAAAAATTAAATTTTGGTATTGGTACTTAATAATACTAAAATAATTCACGCACGTGAATTGGGTCGCAAAGTCAGCGGCGTAAAAATTGAAGTAGAAAAATTATTAATGAGAAACAAGTATTTATGTATTTACGTGCCAGACACTTAAAAATAGAGATGTGCTGCTGCCTATACTTTCCTACCTCTAAATATATTAAGACACAGAAAAAATCTGGGTGCCGTAGCGGCGCTAATTGCTGGTCTCTATTTTGAAAAATTATTACATTACTTACTACTTTATGCGCTAAAGGTATTCCCATTACCTACTAGCAGTAAGCACTATACTGTATGTTTTCAGTGCTGCTTAATTGGAAAAAATAATACCTTTTTTGGCAATACTAATATTTTTATTTTTGAATTTATTTAAGATATAATTTTAGCATTAGTGACGCACTCAATTTCCAGAAGTCTACTTAGGTTATAATTAACATTCGCTGATTATCTTCATACTATGGCTGCTTATCTGGAAGCTATAACACAGAAGTATAGTTGTTTCACAGAGATGTCATGTTTATTACTCATACTTTTACTATTAAGTACATATTAACTCGTAATGGATAAAATTTCTATATTTTTTTAATTATTGAAAACAAATTCACGTAGTTTTTATATAATGATTTATATAAAAATATAAGAAAGAAAGATATACAGATAGATTATCTGATCAGAATATATTATATATAATAATTATGAATATTTTTCTATAGTTGAATAATTTGTGAATTATAAATTATTAAAAACAATTGGCCAGGCGAGACGTGGCAGGTTGATATTTGATCGTGGATTAGTAGAAACTCCAGCATTTATGCCGGTAGGTACGTGCGGTACCATCAAGGGCATAACACCTGAAGAATTAAAAGAAATTGGTGCCCAAATTATATTAAGTAATACATTTCACTTGTGGATACAACCTGGTCAGGAAGTTATAAAATTACACGATAATTTGCACAATTTTATGAATTGGCACAGTCCTATATTGACTGATTCTGGAGGTTTTCAAGTATTCAGCTTAAGTAAGCTGCGGAAAATTACTGAAGATGGAGTGTATTTTCGTAATCCAATTAATGGTAATGCTATTTTTCTTAATCCAGAAAAATCAATGGAAATACAATACGATTTAGATTCTGACATCGTCATGATTTTTGACGAATGCACTTCTTATCCATCCAATTGTAGTTATGTAAAACAATCGATGGAAAGATCTCTGCGCTGGGCAGTTCGCAGCCATCAGCGTTTTAAAGAACTGAAAAATACTAACGCACTATTTGGTATTATTCAGGGCGGAATTTATGAAAAATTAAGAGACCTCTCAGTAGAAAACTTGGTAAACATTGGTTTTGATGGTTATGCTGTGGGGGGATTAGCAGTAGGGGAACCTAAAGAAGATATGTATCGCATTATAGCACATATATGCTTACAAATTCCCGTGAACAAACCTCGCTATTTAATGGGGGTAGGTAAACCAGAGGATTTAGTAGAAGGTATTCGCCGCGGTATCGATATTTTTGACTGTGTCATTCCGACCCGTAATGCACGTAACGGTTATTTATTTGTCACTAATGGCATATTAAAAATCCGTAATGCTATGTATAAACATGATCGGGCTCCTTTGGATGTAGAATGTGATTGTTATACCTGTCATAATTATAGCCGTGCATACTTACATCATCTTAATCGTTGCCATGAAATGCTGGGTGCTCGTCTGAATACTATTCATAATCTACGTTATTATCATCGTTTAATGGCCAATATACGTCATGCTTTAGATGAGGATAAATTAGATGACTTTATAGTAGAATTTTATCACAGAAAAGGTAAGTTGGTTTCTAGCTTTAGTTATTAACTTACCTCATTTAGTTAAGTTAATAAATTTTTTATTGTCAAGGCTATTATTTATTGCTACTACAACTCTTATTTCATCAAAATAAGATAACCATTATTATTATTAATTTTTTGGGGATTCATATTAAAGTTTCTAATATTTATTTAAAAAAACGTGCTCAAATACATAAGGCATTAATAAAGTATCTTTTTTAGGGATAGAATCCTCGTGTATGGTATTTGTGCTGGGTTCAGCTATATTTTTGACGCTCACCAGTAGAGAAGGATGCCCAATAGCTTAGAAACTTGCAGTTCTAGCTACTTGCTAGAAAAAATAGTTATTTTAATTGTATATTTCTATAAAATAGGATCACTATGAAAATTATTGAAGGTATTATTACAGCCCCAAATGCACATATCGCAATTGCCATTGCGCGATTTAATCATTTCATAAACGACAGCCTACTTTTTGGTGCTGTAGATGCTTTAAAAAGAATTGGTCAAGTTCCTAATGACAATATTACTGTTATTTGGGTCCCAGGAGCATACGAATTGCCATTAGCAGTTAGTGCTTTATCTTTAATGAAAACTTATGATGCTATTATAGCATTAGGTACAGTTATACGTGGTGGTACAAATCATTTTGAATTCATTGCCAGAGAATGCAGTGCTGGTATATCAGCAGTTGCTGCACGTACTACTATACCTATCTCATTTGGAGTACTAACTACTGATAGTATTGAGCAGGCTATTGAGCGTGCAGGTACTAAAGCGGGCAATAAGGGCGCCGAAGCAGCAATGACTGCGCTTGAAATGATTAACGTATTGCAAGCTATTAAAAAGCAATAAAAGGTAATTGGAATGAAATCAGCTTCTCGTCGCCGTGCTCGAGAATGTGCAGTACAAGCGCTTTATTCTTGGCAATTATCGCATAATAATATTTTAGATATTGAAAACCAATTTTTAACTGAGTGGAACACTTCATCTATAGGTTGTATGGAATATTTTAGAAAAATATATGCTGGTACTGCAAAAAATGCTAAAGAGATAGATAATATTATGGCTCCATATCTGTCACGTAAGTTGAAAGAACTAAACCATATAGAGCGTGCTGTATTAAGAATAGCAATATTTGAATTAAGTAAATGTCAAGATGTACCGTATAAGGTCGCTATTAATGAAGCTATCGAGCTAGCTAAAACTTTCGGTGCCGAAAATAGTTATAAGTTTATTAATAGTGTCCTTGACAAAGTTGCTATGAAAATTAGTCTAAAGAAAATATAATATATTTCAGAAAAATATCCGTGCCGTACCTTATCTATCCCAGATAAATATACTCATTTACTGGGATTAGCTTTTAAGCGCTTTGGGTAATAAATACTAAACTAAATTAATAGTTCTCCATATGAAATTTATTATTAAACTGTTTCCTGAAATAATGATAAAAAGTAAATCTGTAAGATTGCATTTTATAAAAATACTTACAAGTAATATCCGCAATATTCTTAAAAATTACTATAAATCTGTAGCTGTAGTTCGTTATTGGGATCGTATAGAAGTATGCATAAAAAATAAACAAGATCGCACACAGGTGACTAGTATCTTGAATAAGATTCCTGGTATTCATCACGTAGAAATAGTAGAAGAAAGCACTTGGAAAAATATACATGATATTTATTTACAAACTTTGAAAAGATATAGTAATCTACTTATTGGTAAAAGTTTTTGCGTGCGGGTGAAACGGCGTGGTACTCAATATTTTACATCTCAAGATGTAGAACGCTATATAGGCAGTTATTTAAGTAAAAATATTCATAACACGGAAATTAAACTCAAAAATCCAGATAAACAGATACTACTGGAAATAAATAACAATCGACTACTGTTTATAGCGGAACGTTTTGAAGGATTAGGAGGTTTTCCTATAGGTACTCAAGAAAATGTGCTATCGCTCATTTCTGGAGGATTCGATTCTGGTGTTTCAAGCTATATGATGATGCGTCGCGGTTGCAAGGTAAATTATTGTTTTTTTAATCTTGGAGGTAATATTCCAGAAATAGGAGTACGTCAAACAGCTTATCATTTATGGTATCGCTTTGGATTATCACATAAAGTACGCTTCATATCTATAAATTTTGCATCGATAGTGAATGAAATTCTGACGAAAGTAAATTGTCATCAAATGGGGATAGTGCTAAAACGTATGATGATACGCGCAGCATCCTCTATCGCGGAACGATACGGTATTCAAGCACTAGTAATGGGCGAATCTATGGGACAAGTTTCTAGCCAAACTCTCACTAACATGCGCTTAATAGATAATGTTTCTAATATTCTTATATTACGTCCTTTAATATCTCATGATAAAGAACATATTATAAAAATAGCGAAACAGATTGGTACAGAAGAATATGCGATTCAGATGCCTGAATTTTGTGGTATCCTTTCTAAAAAGCCAACAGTACGGGCTGTAAAAAACTATCTAGAACAAGAAGAAAAAAAATTAAATTTAGAAATATTGTATAATGCGATAACTAAAGCGCAAGTACTAAATATCAGAGATATTCTTCTTAACAAGAACACTCTCCCCAATAACTTTAACGAAGTTGAAACTATCGCTGAATTAGGTAAAGAAGATATTGTGTTAGATATTCGTTTCTTAGATGAACAAGAATTAAGTCCATTAATTTTAAATAATATTCAGGTACAGACCATACCGTTCTATAAACTAAACAGTCAATTTAGTAAACTAGATCAAAATAAATCATATTTATTATATTGTAATAGTGGATTTATGAGTCGTCTGCAAGCTATGTATTTACATGAGCAAGGTTTTAATAACGTGAAAATTTATTGTCCAATAAATAACAAACCAGATAAATAATATATTTAGTAATTTTTATAGTTATAGTAACATGGGATTATAAGTTATTTTAATTTAATAATATCTTGAGTATAAATGAATAGTTAGCACTAATTTTAATTAGATAATATAATTGTATTATTGGTTAATGTAGTTGTTGTCCCATGAAATCTTACTTCATTAGGTAAATAACAGCAACTTAGATCTAGGTTATCTATTGATGCCTCGGAAATTTACCAGTAACGCTATAGTAATTTTAAAATTAAAAATATTTACTTCTCTAGTAAAAGGTAGCTAGCAGTACTGGCGTCCAGTAGTCTGCTTGCTCAGAAAATTCCACAATATTGCTACCTACGTACGATTGATATTTATGATAGAGATATGTATGTTTATGTTATAATAAGAAACTTAGTGAGAATGATAGATAAATTTTTAAAGTTTTTATAGCAATCAGTTTCGTTAATTTATTAAATTACAAATTTTTAAAAAAATTTTGAGATACTACTATTAATTTACTATTTAAAGTTCTTTAATTATTATAGTTAATGACTTAGCAAATATTTACTAAAATATAAGCAATAAATGACAACTAATTAAGAATTAATTATTTTCTATGAGGTCACATATAAATTGAAGGAAGATCATTGCATAATAACTAATAAGTTTCATATTCATTTTCTAAATGGACCGAACCTAAATTTACTTGGTATCCGCGAGCCAAATAAGTATGGTCATATCAATCTGACGGAGATAATATCGGATTTAAATACTTTGGCTGGTAGATTAGGTGTAAAAATTAGCCATTTTCAATCTAATGCGGAACATGCTCTAATTGACTATATCCATCAAGAGAGATTGAATACTGATTTTATAGTAATAAACCCTGCAGCATTTACTCATACTAGCATCGCTATACGAGATGCATTATTAGCCGTAACTATACCATTTATTGAGATTCATCTCTCAAATGTGCATGCACGGGAACCTTTCCGTTATCATTCTTATTTTTCAGATATTGCTGTTGGAGTAATATGCGGCCTTGGCGCTGATGGTTATCATTTTGCTTTACAGACAGCAATAAAGTATCTGTCCACATCCCCTAGTATGGAGCCCCAAAATCATGGACATTCGTAAAATTAAAAAATGAATTGAACTTATTAAAAAATAAGTAAGTCATATCAAAGTAACTTCTGTTGCAGAAGAAACAGTCAGATAAATAATCACGTTGTATTGTATACTGGAAGGACGTTGTCGTATTGAAACTATGATAATAAGGAACCAAATATCATCCTAGTTGTCTGGGTAAAATATGATAAAAGCCCAACCATTACTAGATAAAAGTTACTCATAGCGGTGAAATTACTTAGCGTATTCTGCATGCATGCCATGCCACTGGGGGTAACTATCGCAATTCAACGACATATCGTAATATAAAATATACGTACGCTGCAGATGATACAGGACCGACACTGTCAGTTAAAAGTATAACAGATTTTAGTTATGGTAAGTATGAAAAACGTACTTCCCGAACTTAGAATATTCAAACAAATATAGATATTGACAATCATGAATGACTAATTTAGCAAGATAGTACTAATGCGGGAATTACTTAAGAAAAGATAAATTGTTTCAATTAATTTCATGAAATTAAATTTAAATAAAAACTCTGCAACTTATGGTTGCAGAGGCATAAATAAATTAATCAATTTACTTACTAGGCGGACTAGAAACTTTTCCTTGTCAAGTTATCTGACAAGGATCGGTAGAGATGTAAAATTACATAAATTGCTCTATTTTAAAAAATATGTTATTATACATACATATTATTTTATTGATATTTAATTTTTATGCTGATGCTTTTTTACAGTTAAAGAAAAGTATTTTAGCTAAAATTAATGCCAGATAACGGATGAAAGCAATTTAGAGACATATTAGATACATTATTTGCCAATGATAAAAAGAGAGCAGAAAAATATGTTTGAACCACGTCTAAATTCTAAAGTACTAACTATTTCCACCGTTAATTCTAAAAATCAAGTAATACAAAAACCATTGCGTGATTCAGTAAAAAAAGCATTAAGAAATTATTTTTTTCAATTAAATGGTCAAGTGGTCAACGATCTTTATGAACTGTTGTTATCCGAAGTAGAACAGCCTCTATTGGATATAGTCATGCAATATACTCGTGGAAATCAAACACGTGCATCCCAAATAATGGGTATTAATCGCGGTACTTTGCGTAACAAATTAAAAAAATACAGTATGAACTGATATCAGTAATTTAAATTTTTAGAAGATACAATATAAAATTAATGAAAAAAAACCTATGTGAAAGTATGATTCGTTCGTATCTATAGTTGTCTTATAATAATGATATGCTTAATGCAAATAATATGTCGTAGTTATTGTATTTAGTTGTCAGTATAAGTACAATTTTCGTACTATTTATTACGTTCCTTACTTCTCTAGGCTTGGATTAGTTTCTTTGATAGGAAACTAAATAATAATACGTAAGGAGCCATTTTTATGCGTCATTATGAAATAATTTTTATGGTTCATCCTGACCATAGTGAACAGATTGCAAATATGATAGAAAACTATAGCTCTCTTATTACTAGTGCTAAAGGCCATATCTATCGTCTAGAAGATTGGGGACGCCGTCAGCTAGCTTACCCTATTAATAAACTGCATAAAGCATACTATGTTCTTTTAAATATAGAAGCCCCGCAGAAAGTAATCGAGAAGCTAGAAAAAATTTTGGACTTGAATGATATAGTTATACGAAGTATAATTATACGTGTTAAGCAACCGATAACTGAAGCTTCTCCGATGTTTAAAGCTAAAGATGAACGCCGCGATCGTCGTGAAGATTTTAATGAAGTAAATGCAAATTCTGATACTTTAGATTATGAATAGTGAAATATTTATGATAAAGGCTAACTTTTAATGAATGCTCTCTGGAACTGTGCCAGAGTCTATTAGGTATTCTTTATTTCTTATTTTCAGTTTATAATTGAGCACTTTGCTGCATAAAACGGGATTATTACGTAAAGTGCTGAAGTAGCCAATAAAAAAACATACATTAGTTCACATCAGTTAGTGCGTTACTGTAAATTGTTTTATCAGTTGCCATAAAATAGATAATAACATCAGTAACATAGTATTGCTCTGCTGAACAAATTGATTTCATAAATTATGGAGAATAGCTCTATGACACGTTATTTTCGTCGCAGTAAATTCTGCCGGTTCACAGCGGAGGGAATTATTGATATAGATTACAAAGACATCTCTATACTAAAAAATTATATTACAGAAAGTAGTAAAATTGTTCCTAGCAGAATAACTGGAACTCGTGCTAAATATCAACGTCAGTTAGCTCGTGCGATAAAGCGTGCACGCTATCTTGCTCTCTTACCGTATACTGATTGTCATCAGTAATTATTACTTTTTTCCCACCACTAATTGTTAGAGAAAATAAAGCAATGCAAGTTATTCTTCTTGTTAAGGTCACTACCCTAGGGGGGTTAGGTGACCAAGTTAAAGTTAAAACAGGTTATGCTCGTAACTATCTAATCCCTAAAGGAAAAGCCGTACCAGCAACAAAAAAGAATTTAGAATACTTTGAAGCCCGTCGTACTGAATTTGAAGCTAAAATGACAGTTCTTAGAGCTGCAGATGAAGAGCGTCTGATAAAAATAAAAAAACTTAATAGTATTACTATTTTATCTAAAGTAGGTAAGGAAGGTAAATTATTCGGTTCTATTGGTACTCGCGATATTGCTAATGCAATTAGTAATTATGTAGGTATTAAAATAGCTAAAAAAGATATACGTTTGCCGAATGGTATCCTCCGCTACGTTGGCAACTACGAAGTCATGATACATATACATGATGAAATTTTTACCCCATTAACTGTAGTTATTGTTCCAGAAAAATAAATCTTAGTAAGATGTTTAAAGCTTTTAACTTAATGGTCGGCGAGAGAGGATTTGAACCTCTGACCTACTGATCCCAAACCAGTTGCGCTACCAAGCTGCGCTACTCGCCGAAAAATATTGTCTGGTGCGAAGAGAGGGATTTGAACCCTCATGTCTATATAAGACACTAACACCTGAAGCTAGTGCGTCTACCAATTTCGCCATCTTCGCATACTAATATAATAATTGGGTGACTGATGGGACTTGAACCCACGACAACTGGAATCACAATCCAGGGCTCTACCAACTGAGCTACAGTCACCACTGTTTCTTTAAAGAAAGATTGATCTATTGGTACGCCCGACAGGATTTGAACCTGAGACCTCTGCCTCCGGAGAGCAGCGCTCTATCCAACTGAGCTACGGGCGCGGCGCATCCAATTGCTATAAATTATTAAATAATACGTATTTAAGCGCTGACTGTCTAGTATTTTTTAAATTTTAGAAGTAACTATTTTTAGAATATCATTCTTCTATATCAGATGCTGCTTAATTATGCCAATTTTCTAAAATAGAGTACATGGTATTGTTAAATATAAAATTATGAACGTTTCATCATATCAAAAAATTCATCGTTAGTTTTAGTCATCGCTAACTTCTTTATAAGAAACTCCATGGCATCGATTTCACTCATAGGATGAAGAATTTTACGTAATATCCACATTTTTTGCAATTCTTCTTTAGTTGTGAGTAATTCTTCTTTACGAGTGCCAGAGCGATTGTAATCGATCGCAGGAAAATCACGTTTCTCTGCTATTTTTCGTGATAGATGTAGTTCCATGTTGCCAGTTCCTTTAAACTCTTCATAAATAACTTCATCCATTTTTGATCCAGTGTCGATAAGAGCAGTAGCGATAATTGTTAGGCTGCCTCCTTCTTCCATATTACGTGCTGCACCAAAAAAACGTTTGGGACGGTGCAATGCATTAGCGTCTACACCTCCAGTTAATACTTTTCCTGAAGCTGGTACTACAGTATTATAGGCACGTGCTAGTCTAGTAATAGAATCTAGTAAAACTATAACATCTTTTTTATGTTCAACTAATCTTTTAGCTTTTTCTATTACCATTTCCGCTACTTGCACATGACGTGAAGCTGGCTCGTCAAATGTTGAAGCAATAACTTCTCCTTTTACCAGACGTTGCATCTCTGTAACTTCTTCTGGACGTTCGTCAATCAATAATACTATGAGAACACAATCATAATGATTATAGTTTATGCTTTGAGCTATATTTTGCAGAAGCATAGTTTTACCTGCTTTTGGTGGTGCTACTATTAGTCCCCGCTGGCCGCGACCTATAGGAGAAGCTAGGTCGAGAATACGTGCAGTTAAATCTTCTGTAGATCCATTGCCTCGCTCCATACGCAACCGTGAATTTGCATGCAATGGTGTTAAATTTTCAAACAAAATTTTGTTACGGGAATTTTCCGGCTTATCATAGTTAACTTCATTAACCTTCAATAGTGCAAAGTAACGTTCTCCATCTTTAGGAGGGCGAATTTTACCAGAAATAGTGTCACCAGTGCGCAAGTTGAAACGACGTATCTGGCTAGGAGAGACGTAGATATCATCAGGTCCAGCAAGGTATGAACTATCACTAGATCTGAGAAAACCAAATCCATCTTGTAAAATTTCCAGTATCCCATCGCCGAAAATATCCTCACCACTTTTTGCATGCTGCTTGAGTATAGCGAAGATAATATCTTGTTTATGCATGCGAGCTAAGTTTTCTAGCCCCATGTTCTCGCCTAGTGCAACTAAATCTGAAACGGGCGTATTTTTTAATTCGGTAAGATTCATAATGGTGGGTTCTTCAACTATAGTATAATTTGGGAACTAATTGTGTAAATTATATAGTAGGATAAGACAATGTCTGTATATGGAATTTAACATTCCTAAAATAAATAAAGTAGAATTTTTAGAAGAAAACTAAGATTACTTTTAAAAATTATATTTATTTGAATTCTACTGTTTACCTAATTTTTTAGTTATTCATATTATTGTTTGTTTCTTATATAAATTAAGCCAATAAAGATAAAATATAAATTATCATCATTTATAACGTTAAATATGAAAAAATGTTATGAATACTAGGCTTTTAAGGTAATTAAATTTTATATATTTGATTCAATAAAATTTTTTAATTGTTTTTTAGACAAAGATCCAACTCTGGTTGCTATTGTTTTACCATTACGAAATAGCAACAAGGTAGGAATACTGCGTATTCCATATTTTGGTGCAGTAAGAGGATTCTTCTCAATGTCTAGTTTAGCAATAGTTAATTGGTTATCTAATTCATCAGCAATTTCTGCTAAAATTGGCGCAATTATTTTACAATGACTACACCATTCAGCCCAAAAATATACTAAAAATGTTCCCTTGGATTGTAAAATGTCCTTTTTGAAGCTACTATCACTTAGATAAAGAATTTTATCTATCATATTTTTCTCCATAGGATTCTTTTTATCAATTCCCAATTAAGTTACTATCTAACATAACGTTAGATCTTTCTAGTAACAATATACCACATAAAAAATTATATAACTACTCTACCTTACGAGAGATTATTGATCCAATTACTTCTATACACACAACACTAGTATTGTGTATATTTTACTGTTTAATTATAAATTACACAAGCATAACAAACAACAAGCACATTTGTTAGCAATATTTATGTACCATTTAATTTTACTAGATGCTTTAGCTAAATGTTTTATTTTTAAACAGTCATTACATTACTTAATAAATAAGCAACAAATATAGATGTTCTTAAGCTTCAGTATGAATATAATATTCTTCAACTGCCAGTTAAAATTTTGGAAGAAGAGTATGCTTGCTTTTTATATATAATTAAACGAAACTTTCTAAGTTTCATTGAAACAAATAATTTTACCCATTAGTATTATACTATACAGGCTTTAGAATGCTGAAATTCCAATGATAGGGAGAGGGATAGTCTTAGCAGATGAAATCATAAGTGATATATTTAAGGATGATTGACAATTATTAATTAAACAGTTTTAATATTTAAGACTCTAGTTTGGGTAAAAAAATTATAATTTTACATTGTAATAAATTGTAGCAATATAATATCATTGAAAATTTTCCAATTAAATTTAATTTATATTTACTGTAAAAGTAACTTTACTAAGTAAATCTGTGCAATAGCACATAGCACTAAGATTAGTTATTAGTAACCTATGTTAAGCAACAATTAGTATATATTTGAGTAGTTAAAAATTTTCTTAAAAAAATTAAATTAAGAATGATAATATTATCTAAAAATGTAACCATTAATGATAACTTTAATATAAAAAATTTATTTCACACAAGCAAAATTTATTAATTGACATTAATTACAAGTATAATTTATATATATTTAGTAATTTACTGGCATATAAAATGCCGTTAATTTTTTAGTATATTAAAAATATAATTTGATTTGAAAAATATGAACTTACAGAATCATTTTCTTATCGCAATGCCTTCACTACAGGATCCATTATTTAAGCGTTCTGTAGTCTATATTTGTGAACATAATAATAACGGTGCTATGGGCATCGTTATCAATAAGCCTATAGAGCAATTTACTATTGAAAACGTACTATATAAACTGAAAATGATCTCTTCTGATAGAGATATGTCTATTTTACTAGACAATCCAGTCTTATCCGGAGGACCTCTAGCAGATGATCGAGGTTTTATCCTACACACGCCCCAAGATGGTTTCTGCTCAAGTATTGAGATATCTCAGCAAACTATGATCACCACGTCGAAAGACGTACTAGAGACGCTTGGTACCGCTAAACAACCAGAAGATTTGTTAGTGGCACTTGGATATTCTGGTTGGGATCAAGGACAGCTTGAAAGAGAGTTATTGGAAAATGCTTGGCTTACTACCCCAGCTGACACGGAAATATTATTCCATACTCCTATAGAAACTCGCTGGAGCGAAGCAGCTAAAATTATGGGAATTGATATTTATAGTATTACTACTCATATTGGTCATGCATAATGGCTATTGACGGCTGCATCATAGCTTTTGATTTTGGTACTCGAAGCATCGGAGTTGCGGTTGGTCAGCATATAACTTGTACTGCCCAACCGCTAATGTCTTTTAAGGCACGCGATGGTGTGCCTAACTGGAAATATATTGAAAAATTGCTCAACGAGTGGAATCCTTCTACAGTGGTAGTAGGATTCCCGCTAAATATGGATGGCAGCCATCAGCAACTGACTGCTAAGGCGCATAAATTCGCAAATTTGCTACACAGTTTTTTTAGTATTTATGTAGTATTGCATGATGAACGTCTTAGTACTGTAGAAGCACGTAATCAATTATTTAATTTAGGTGGTTACCGCGCGCTAGATAAGGGACAGGTAGACGCTAGTTCTGCAGTTATTATATTAGAAAGTTGGCTCGAACTATCAGCGTAGATAATTTTATACGAGAATTTTAAATTTCCAGAGCTGGAGCCATACATTTATGAAGTTATACTATATTTTACTTAAAGCATTTTTCTGCTCAAAGGATATTTACTTTTTATGCTGATAATGTTTGTGATTAAAACACTAATTAATATTTATATTATGATGATGTTGCTGCGTTTTTGGATGCAATTGACATACTGCGATTTTTATAATCCATTTTCGCAATTAATTTCCAAATTTACTCAACCGGTCATCGGGAGTTTACATAGAATTTTTCCCTTTTTAGGAAAGTTGGATAGTGCCTCGCTGATAGTAGCATTTATTTTGGCAATGATTAAATTACCACTATTAACGCTTATTGATATGCATGTTTTTATTTACCATAATATTTATTTTCTGGTGGGTTTATTAGCATTGCTGAAAATAGCAGGGGAATTAGTTTTCTGGATAGTGTTCATACGAACACTACTTAGTTGGATCAGCTATAAATATAGTCCAATGGATGTTATACTTTATAAATTGAGTGAATTATTAATGCATCCTATTCGCAGTTTTCTGCTACCAGCTATCAGTGGCATTGATTTTTCAGCGATGATTGTTCTTGTAATCCTCTATTTTTTAAATTATTTGAGTGCAGAATTGTTTCCAGAACTTTGGTATCGTTTGTAATTACAATTTTATTTAAAAAATAAAGTACTATCTATGTACTCCATTTTTTTATCTTAGCGACTAGCCGCCTATAGTAATTCGTAATTATTAAATTATTCAAAAAACTAGACGTTATAAAGGTGTTATTTTATTTTGTTGAGCTTCAGATATCGTGCATAATTTTAATTTGCCACCACTTAGCCTTTACCTACATATTCCTTGGTGTGTACAAAAGTGTTTTTATTGCGATTTCAACTCTCATGAGTTAAAAGAAGCAATACCATATAAAAAATATTTACAACATTTATTAGCAGATTTAGATAATGATATCAGGTTAATTTCTGGACGTACTGTTAATACAATATTTATAGGTGGAGGTACTCCTAGCTTATTTTCTGCTAAAGCCATACAATCACTAATTAGTGGTATCAGCAAACGATTGACGCTAATACCCAACGCAGAGATAACCATTGAAGTAAATCCTGGTACTATCGATACAGATAAATTAGTAGGTTATAAAGAAGCAGGTATTAATCGTATTTCCATTGGATTACAAAGCTTAAAACAGGAAAATCTTTCTTGCCTGGGACGCATTCACAGCGCAAAAGATGCCCATACTGCAGCACAGTTAGTAGCTTCACTTGGTATTTGCAGTTTTAATATTGATCTAATGCACAGTCTGCCGTATCAGTCCCTTTCAGGTGCTCTTGATGATCTATCTAAGGTTATAGCATTAGAGCCTCAGCATCTTTCCTGGTATGAATTAACTATTGAACCCAATACGTTTTTTGGATCACGACCGCCTGTATTACCAGATGATGATACGATATGGGATATTTATCAGCATGGAATTCGTATGATAAATGCTGCTGGCTATCGCCAGTATGAAATATCTTCATATGCTAAGGAAGGTTTTCAATGCTCTCATAATCTCAATTACTGGCGTTTTGGTGATTATATCGGTATTGGTTGTGGTGCCTACGGTAAATTATCTCAGCCTAATGGCACAATATTGCGAACAGTAAAAACAAACCATCCGCGTGGCTATATTCAAGGCAATTATGTAGCTAAACTTTATCAAGTATCGCTTAATGATTTACCTTTTGAATATTTTCTAAACCGTTTTAGATTATTAGAAGTTATGCCTCGATTGGAATTCACAGAATTTACTGGAATAGATGAAAAGGTAATACGTCCCGCACTGAATCAAGCGTTGCTTTTAGGTTATATTACAGAAAACGATACTCACTGGCAAATAACAAATAAAGGTAAATGGTTTCTTAACTCACTGCTAGAACTGTTTCTGTAAAATTTAATTAACTAAATATTTTTGTTTAAAAATTATCTTTTTTACTAAAGAGAATACTTTTAGCTATTTTAAAAAAAGAATTTCTAGTAGTATGGCATGTAAAAAATGATAAATATAACTCGCTAGTAAGTATATGCTTTGACACCATAGCTGGTCCCAAGAATTAATTTCAGATTATAAAAATATTTTTTGACCATTCTGTATTTTTACAGAAAAAATATAATTGCTAACTAAAAAAATTAACATGAAAAATACGGATAAATATTTTCTCTGAAATTTTCAGTAACATTATATTTTATTCAATACATTGCATAAGGTCTTTAGACATTGTCTTAAAGATGACTTTTATAATACTGGAATTGCCAGCTATGATATTTCCTGAAACTAGGTAATCATTACCACCGGTAAAATCTGTTATTAAATTTCCTGATTCACGAACTAATAGTTCTCCTCCAGTAAACTCCCATGGTTTGAGACCCATCTCTAAAAAACCATCTACTCTTCCTGCGGCTACATAGGCCAGATCTAGTGCTGTTGAGCCAGTTCTACGTAAATCTGCACACTGAATGAATAATTTCTTCATTAAGATGATATAACTATTCTTAATAGAGTGTTTTTGATTAACAGGAAAACCAGTGACTAAAATAGTACCATTTAAGTTACGTGCAGTACTACCTCGGAGACGGTAGCCGTTAAGTTGGGTTCCTTTACCACTAGACGCTGTAAACAGCTCATTACGTATCGGGTCGTAAATTACTGCAATCTTTGTATTGTTTTTGATGCGTACTGCTATAGAAACTGAAAAATGAGGAAACCGCTTGATAAAGTTATAGGTACCACTCAATGGAGTAATAATCCATTGTACGTCAGTGTTTTTGCCAGAATAAAGCTCTCTTAGCTCTTCGCTAAGAAGCGTATGATGTGGATAAAACTTACGAATAATTTCTACAATTAAAGATTCTGCTTTTTTAGTGATACTTTTTACAAAGTAATTATTGTCTTTCTTACTCACTTCATAGTTATTATCAGGTATTTCATAACATTTGGCAATTAAATTGCCTGCTACTCGTGCTGCTCTAATAGCAATGTTGAGCATGGGATGCATAAACATCGTCCAACAAATTATTAAATAATTAAAAAATTACTTAAATAAAGAAAATATTATAGCTGAATTTTTTTTAAAAAACTATATAAGCTAAGTTATATAGTAACTTAAATACTACAATTATTAATAACAAGCAGTTAAGTAACACATCTATTTTGTTAATAACTATGCAGAAACTAATTTCTATTAATAATTTAAGTGCTAGAGTATAGGTTGTTATTAATATCAGGAGTTAATATGAAACTACCGATTTATCTTGATTACTCCTCTACTACGCCAGTTGATAATCTGGTAGTAGATAAGATGATGCAATATCTGACATTTGATGGAAGTTTCGGGAATCCATCTTCGCGATTTCACTGTTATGGATGGCAAGCGGAAGAAGCTGTAGATATTGCCCGTAATTATGTTGCAGTTCTAGTGGGGGCAGATCCAAGAGAAATTATTTTTACTTCAGGAGCTACAGAATCAGATAATCTAGCCATCAAAGGAGTTGCTTATATGAATTACGTTAAAGGACGCCATATTATTACTGCAGTAACTGAACATCAAGCAGTTATTGATACATGCAAGCAATTAGAGAAAGAAGGGTTTATTGTTACTTGGCTTGTGCCGTCAGCAGATGGCATTATCTATTCTCAACAGTTAAAAAATGCGTTCCGTGATGATACTATTCTAGTGTCATTAATGCATGTAAACAATGAAACTGGTATGATTCAAGATATCGCCGCATTCGGCGAATTGTGTCGTTCTCATGGAGCTTTATATCACGTAGACGCCACTCAAAGCGTAGGTAAATTACCTATTAATCTAACTACACTACCAGTAGATCTAATGTCATTTAGTGCCCATAAATTATATGGACCTAAGGGTATTGGTGCTTTGTTTGTGCGTCGAGATCCGCAAGTATGTATACAAGCACAAATTCACGGTGGAGGTCAGGAGTTAGGTATACGCTCCGGTACTCTTCCGGTACATCAAATTGTGGGTATGGGAGAAGCTTCTTATCTAGCAGCGCAAGAAATGAAAAATAACATGCTGTTTTTAAAGGAACTGCGAAACCAATTGTGGAAAGGGATGCAGCAAATTGATGGTGTATCAGTTAATGGTGAGCTACAAAAAGGAATTGCAACAATACTTAACTTAAGCTTTCGTGATATTCATGGAGAATTGCTGATAATGAAACTAAAAAATTTAGCTGTATCTACTGGATCTGCATGTACCTCTACTCGTCTTGAGCCATCTTACGTTTTACGTGCTATGGGACTTGATGAGAAATTAGCTCATAGCTCTATCCGCTTTTCTTTAGGAAAATTTACTACTAATGAAGAAATAAATTACGCTATCAACCAGACTAAAATTGCTGTTTCGCAACTTCGTAAAAAAAAGGCTTAAAGTTCTATAATCAATCAACTTCTGCAAGTTTAGATATTTTATGTTGTTGTTTATGAGATTAAATCTATAATATAACAATTAAAAAATATCCTATCTTATATAAAAATGAAAGATGAACAAAATTACTCTAAAATTTCAGATATGGTAGTGACAACGTCAGCTAAGAGTACGTCTCAACAGAAATTAAATTTGCTTGATATGAACCGTCAGCAACTACGCTATTTTTTTGCTTCTATTGGAGAAAAACCTTTTCGCGCTGATCAAATAATGAGATGGATATATCATTATTGTTGCGATGATTTTGATCAAATGACAGATATAAATAAGTATTTACGTATTAAGTTGAAATCAATAGCAGAAATACGTGCCCCAGAAATAATTGATGAACAGTGTTCAGTAGATGGTACTATAAAATGGGCCATTAAAATAGGAGACCAACAGATAGAGACAGTCTACATTCCTGAAAAAAACAGATCAACATTATGTGTATCTTCTCAGATAGGCTGTACTCTGCAGTGTACCTTTTGCTCTACTGCGCAACAGGGATTCAACAGAAATTTGCGTGTTTCAGAAATTATTGGTCAAGTATGGCGAGCAGCAAAAACCATAGGAGCCACAAAAGTTACTAGTCAACGTCCCATTACCAATGTTGTTATGATGGGTATGGGTGAGCCGCTTCTAAATATTAAAAATGTGGTACCGGCTATTGATATAATGTTAGATAATTTAGGCTTTGGGCTCTCTAAGCGTCATGTAACATTATCGACTGCTGGCATAGTACCAGCAATAGAAAAATTAGGAAATATGATAGATGTGGCATTAGCCATTTCATTACATGCACCAAATGATAAAATTCGCAATGAAATTATGCCAATTAATCGTAAGTATAATATTGAAATGTTATTATCGGCAGTTAGCAGCTATCTAGAAAAATCTCATGCAAATAAAAGAAGTCTAACAGTAGAGTACGTAATGCTTGACCATATTAATGACAGACCCGAACATGCACATCAACTAGCAGCATGTTTAAAAAACACATTGTGTAAAATTAACCTTATTCCCTGGAACCACTTTCCAGGAGCACCTTATATTCGTAGTTCCAATAGGCGAATAAATAGTTTCGTAGAGATACTTATGGGATACGGATTTACCACTATTGTACGGAAAACGCGTGGAGATGATATTGATGCTGCTTGCGGACAATTAGCAGGAAAAGTAAACGACTGTACCAAATGTAAATTTAAGTAGATATGTTAATGAAATTTTAGCGTTAGAGCAGAGCACTAATTTTGCTGTGATAATAAGGCAGAAGCTCTTAAGAAGGTAACTTCGAAGAAACTAACCAAGCAATAGCAGTTCAATTGTAATGAATTTTTATATAATATGATTTAGTAACTAAAATATATTGTAGTAATATCAATTACTAGCTTATTTCATCTAAATAGGTAGCTAAGTGCTAATAATTTGGAGCTAAGCTAAGATTAAATCTATTCAATATTAAAAATAACAAACCATGGGCAAACGAACGCTATTAGATTATATAATTAATCCAACAGGATGAGCTGCTATTTATGAAATTATCTACTACTGTAGTAGTAGAAAATAATCATAAAAATAAAAATTTTTTTTCTACTTTTATGCGCTGTTGCATATACGTGCTAATTTTATTTTTATCAATAATAAATTACGTCAATAATTGCTGCCAGCTAGCTAACTATAGGATTAATGTGCAGTTTCTAATAGGGGAAGCGGATATAGTTTGATAAGAGTAATTATCTCGATAATGGTATTTATTTGGATTTTATAGTTGACAAAAAATAAATATCAATAATAAAAAATTACCCATAGGTACGTCACGACTCAGCTACCGTTGGTTGCTGATGCAAATAATGAAATAACAACAATAGCGTTGGTGAATCTATCCATCAATCTATAACGAAAAACAATCAGCTTATAATTTTATCCCAAACTGCTAGGTAGAAATCTTTTCTTCGTAAAAGAAGAAAAGTTTTCTAGGTATCAAGCCAGAAGCATAAAGGTAATAAAATAAATATCGGTTTCCAGAATTTTTATAAGTTAAAAATTAGTATTTATTATGCCCAGATACAGTAATTATAATTACTAATATTTTGATATTATATTCATTGTTTATAATATCTATTATTGACAATAATTGGTATTAAATCTATAAAAATAGATGCTTTCTTTCCGTTAGCACTTGGTAAAAATATTTTTCTCTAGAGCAACAGTAATATGCCGTACGAAAATAATGACTTTACCAAAAATATGGTAAAGAATGATATAGGTGAAATTTATTATGGTAAATAAGATTGAAGCCATTCGGGGCATGAAAGACTATTTGCCGAAAGAGATAGTATTCTGGAAAAGCATTGAAAACACTATTAAAAAAGTACTAGATGGATATGGATACAGTGAAATACGTCTGCCAATCGTTGAACATACTTTATTATTCCAGAGAGCTATTGGTAAAGTTACTGATGTAGTTGAAAAAGAGATGTATAGTTTCGCTGATAGAAACGGCGACAACCTTACTTTACGTCCCGAAGGTACTGCTGGTTGCGTACGTGCTGGTATTAAACACAGTTTAATATATAAACAGGAACAACGTTTGTGGTATCTAGGCCCAATGTTTCGCTATGAACGGCCACAGAAAGGTCGCTACAGACAATTTTACCAAATAGGAGTAGAAGTATTTGGTCATGAAGGTCCTGACGTTGACGCTGAGCTTATTTTGCTCATAGCACGCTGGTGGCGTGAGCTGGGTATTAGCAACCAAATATCGTTAGAAATTAATTCTCTGGGTTCTCTAGAGGCACGTACTCGATACCGTAATGCGTTAGTAACATTTTTAGTTCAGAATAAAGAGTATTTAAACGAAGATTGCCGTCGCCGTATTTACACTAATCCGATGCGGGTGTTAGATACTAAAAATTCAGATATACAGTCTCTTCTAAAAAATGCACCAGTTATAACTGATTACCTAGATGAGGATTCACGCTTCCATTTTTATAGTCTATGTAAAATTTTAGATTTCAATGGCATTCCATATATAGTTAATCCACATTTAGTTCGCGGTCTTGATTACTATAACAATACTGTTTTTGAGTGGGTAACTACTTGTATAGGTTCTCAAAGTACTGTTTGCGGCGGAGGTCATTATGATAGTTTAGTAGAACAGTTAGGTGGCCGTGCTACTCCAGCTGTTGGATTTGCTATGGGGTTAGAGCGACTCGTATTGCTAATGCAGACAGTTAATCCATCTTTTGCTACTTCTCCTCGTATTGATGCCTACTTAGTTATCGTAGGAGATAAAGCAAAAATTGAGGCGCTGCAGTTTGCTGAGCAGCTACGAGACGCACTTCCGTTCTTACGGATGATGACCCATTATGGAATTTGCAGTTTTAAAAAACAGCTAGCAATAGCTGATAAGCAAAATGCTCGTCTCGCACTAATTATAGGAGAAAAAGAGACCTTGACGTTGCAAGTTATAATAAAAGATTTAATTACTGGTAAACAAGAAATACTCTCTAGAAAAAATTTAGTATCGCGGCTAATATCAATTCTAAAGGAATAAATACTTGTAAAAGGAATTTTCCATTCTAGAACTAGTTTTCAATTATAATAAATATTACGCAACAATAATCCCCGCGCCAAAGTAAAAATGAATCCTTACCCTATGCCAGCCCAGCCATTACGTAATAATATATTTGTAAAAATGTTAGCCATTATTTTACTTAATAGCGGATGTTCGTGGGTTAGAAGTAAAAACATATAGTATTAACTATGTTGTCTAAAGGAGTTGTGTTGTTGCGGATCTGATCTGGAGATTTCTATTTTACATCTATCTGGGAAAGATGTCCGTTGTTGCTAATATGATATAGTTACAGCGCTATATATTTAGTAAATAAATTTATTATACAAATATTGCTAGCACTAGCTTCTTTTTTTTGAAGAAGTTTTCAACTAAAATTTATAGTGAAGTTACAGTAGTAAGTGATAGAGTTTACGTAGGTAGCGAACTAGCTATCAAAGCTACCCGATAGAGTACTGCATCGTACTAATCCAGTGGTATGCTACAAGTTATTAATTAAAATATACTGTAAACTTAGATATACCGCTAATAACACAACACTCAGTAGTGACTAGCATTAGCATACTGTGCGTGCCATAAAATTGAAATATAATTTGGCAACCACGCATACACGTAACACGACGATAGTAGTGAGTTGGATCTACCTGCAGTAAATTAATTGGGATGCGATATATAGGTTCTGTTACTAATTTTATAGTAGATAATAGCAAAATACTCATATTGGGTTGACGTTTTAGTGTCATATGAATATGATTTACTGTAATTAACCTAAATGCAGGCTATCTAGTTTTACTAATAAGATAACACTGATAATGGTAGGTTCCTAGGAAAAAATAAATCAGTATCGTTTTTTAGCAACTTCCATATCTTGCAGGCAAAAAATGGCAAGTTATACGCTATTACATGCTGATTTTTTCAAATATTTTTTAATATATAAAGAATTATTTTTTTTATAGAAGAAGTTTCTATATTACTTTTTTTAATTTATTAATTTTAGAGAAAATTAATGATACCAGTAGTAACTATTGTAGGGCGTCCCAATGTAGGAAAATCTACATTATTTAATCAACTAACGCGTACTCGTGATGCATTAGTGACAGATTTTCCAGGACTAACACGTGATCGTAAATATGGTCGTGCTAAATGGTCAGGCTATGAATTTATTATTATAGATACTGGAGGTATCGATAATACTAAAAAAGGAATCGAAACCATAATTACTGAACAGTCGTTATTGGCAATTAAAGAGGCTGATATTGTTTTGTTCATCGTTGATGGACAATCTGGACTAATGGTAGCTGATCAAAATATTGCGAAGTATCTGCGAAGTTGTAAAAAAAAAACAGTGATTGTGGTCAATAAAACTGACGCTCTCTTTACTGAGAGTACTAGATGTGATTTTTATACTCTGGGTATAGATAAAATGGTATTTATTTCTGCCACGTATGGACGTGGCATAAATAACATTATTGAGCATATTTTATTACCTCTAGTTAGAGACCTACCAGCAGAAGATAATCATAAGAAAGCGGAGATACTAACAATAGCAATAGATGAAAATGAAAAATCATTACCATCATTGCCAATAAAAATTGCTATTGTAGGATGTCCTAATGTTGGGAAATCTACTCTAATTAACTGTCTTTTAGGCCAAAATAGAGTTGTAGTTTATGACAATCCTGGTACAACCAGAGATAGTATTTATATTCCTATAGTATGTAATAAAAAAGAGTATATTTTGATAGATACCGCTGGGGTGCGCAAACGTAGTAAGGTTCTAGATAAATTAGAGAAATTTTCTATTATTAAAACGTTGCGGGCTATTGAAGATGCTAATGTAGTACTACTAGTAATAGATGCTTATAAAGGTATTTCTGACCCAGATTTATCTCTTTTGAGCTTTATTCTTAATAGTGGCAGATCATTAGTAATTGCAGTTAATAAATGGGATGGGCTTTCTAGCCACCAAAGAGAGGAAATAAAAAATAATATCAATTATCATTTAAGATTTATCGATTTTGCTAAAGTTCATTTTATTTCTGCTTTACATAATAGAGGCATCAGCAATATTTATAAGTCAGTTAACGAAGCTTATCAATGTGCTACTATTCGTTTGAGTACCGCACTGCTAACACGCCTTATGCACAAGGCAGTAAATGAATATCAACCACCATTGGTGTGCGGGAGACGCGTAAAATTTAAATATGCTCATGCAGGTGGCTATAATCCACTTATTTTAGTAATGCACGGTACACAAGTTAAAAAGATACCAAATACCTATAAGCGTT
The DNA here is from genome assembly GCF_900048045.1 of Candidatus Mikella endobia. Classification (GTDB taxonomy): domain Bacteria; phylum Pseudomonadota; class Gammaproteobacteria; order Enterobacterales; family Enterobacteriaceae; genus Mikella; species Mikella endobia. The sequence goes on from NZ_LN999831.1 coordinate 235,970, forward strand.
ATTTAATAAACTATTTACGACGATCTTTGAAAATTATAGGTACACCAATTATTATTCAGTTGAATGAGTCTGTAAATCCTTTTTCTTTTAACAATAAAAGACTAACTAAAATGCATAATTTTAAACTACTACAGTCAAAAAATATAAAATAATAAAAATAATTTATTTTGTAGAACGTTTCTTAAGTTTTTATATATTTATAACGATCCTCGTAATATTCTTAGAAAAAGAACTTAAGTATGAAGGAAAATATAATTATGTTATTACTTTTTATAAATGTGTTAGCAAAATTTTCATTCATAGGTAAAATTAAATAAGAATACTTTATTCATCATTTTTATATTTAGATTCTGTATAGTTATTATATTCTGCATAATTATCAAATCTTGCCAATTTTCCGTTAAATGTTAACCGTATGGTACCAATAGGTCCGTTACGTTGTTTTCCGAGAATAATTTCAGCTATTCCTTTCATATTACTATTTTCATGATAAACTTCATCGCGATATATAAACATAATTAAATCTGCGTCCTGCTCAATAGAGCCTGATTCGCGTAGGTCAGAATTTACAGGACGTTTGTCAGCACGTTGTTCTAAGCTTCTATTTAACTGTGATAACGCTACTACAGGCACCTGCAGTTCTTTTGCTAGTGCTTTAAGCGATCGGGAAATTTCAGCAATTTCTAAAGTGCGATTATCAGATAAAGATGGTACGCGCATCAGTTGAAGATAATCAATCATAATTAAACTGAGACCATTATGTTCGCGGAATATGCGTCTGGCACGAGACCGTATGTCCATTGGTGTTAATCCTGAAGAATCATCTATATAGATATTACATTTTTTTAGTAAGATACCCATGGTACTAGAAATACGTGCCCAATCCTTATCATCTAGTTGACCAGTACGAATCCTTGTTTGATCTACTCGCGACATTGATGCTAGCATACGTATCATAATTTGATCACCAGGCATCTCTAGGCTAAAAATTAGAACAGGTTTCTCTTCAAACATAGCGGCGTTTTCACATAAGTTCATAGCAAAGGTAGTTTTTCCCATAGATGGGCGCGCAGCAATGATAATTAAATCTGATTTTTGAAGACCTGAAGTTTTTTTATCTAGATCTAGATAACCACTAGAAACACCAGTAACGCCGTTATGCGGTTTATGGTAAAGCTGCTCTATACGAGCCACCAGATCTTCAAGAAGTATATCAATATTTTTCGGACCTTCATTTTTATTAGCGCGATTTTCAGCTATCTGAAATATTTTTGATTCAGCCATATCTAGCAGATCTTCACTATTGCGTCCTTGGGGATTATAACCATAATCAGCAATTTCATGAGCTACGGAGATCATTTCTCGTACTATTGCACGTTCTCGCACAATATCAGCATAAGCAGAAATATTTGCAGTACTAGGAGTATTTTTTGATAACTCTGCTAGATAGGCAAATCCACCTACTGCATTTAGATTCCCTTTTTGTTCCAGAGATTCAGAAATAGTGATTAGATCAATAGGTTTACCTAATTCTAGCAGACGCTGCATTTCTATAAATATAATACGATGTTGATGGTTAAAAAAATCGGTTCCTTTTACCCGTTCAGCAACATTGTCCCAGCATTCATTATCTAGCATCAATCCGCCTAATACCGATTGCTCGGCTTCTAGTGAATGAGGTGGAATTTTTATATTTTCAACCTGGTGGTCACGAATAAAATTTGTTTTATTATTTTTTTTTTTTCTGACATAGAAATATACTGTACCTGTTAAAAATACTTACATGAGTGTGTATTGTATCTTCTTTTTCAGAAAGATCCTAGAACCTTTCTATTTCTAATAGGTATCGACAATATAGTATATATTGTGCATAATATGCATTTTTAAATACACTTGTTAAATTTGCCATTAATATTAATTAATATATTGTAAAGTATTATGCACAAGTATTCAATTTATCAAACTTTAATTTAAATTGATGTGAATAGTAAATTCATACTAACTATTTGTTGATTCAAGATATAAACTGTTAGTATATAAGAAACAATTCAATAATTCTATTAGGTAGGAGCCTATATGGCAGGCAGAGGTATTAATAAAGTTATTCTAGTGGGAAATCTTGGTCAAGATCCTGAAATACGCCATATGCCTAATGGCGGTGCTGTAGCAAATATCACACTAGCTACTTCGGAAAGTTGGAGAGATAAACAAACTGGAGAGATAAAAGACAAAACTGAATGGCACCGTGTAGTACTATTTGGCAAACTGGCAGAAATTGCAGGAGAATATTTACGTAAGGGATCCCAGGTATATATTGAAGGATCACTGCAAACTCGTAAATGGCAAGACCATAGCGGTCAAGATCGTTATACCACTGAAATATTAGTAAATTTAGGTGGAACTATGCATATGCTTGGCGGACGTCAAGGCACAATCACCTTAGGTAAGAGCAATGCACAAAAAGGAGATTGGAGACAATCTAATACTCAGAATCCGCAGTTAAATACTTTGCAGTATAGCGAAGGTAAAGCATCGAAGACAATTCCATCACAAAATATATCTTTTGCTTCAGATAATGAACCTCAGATAGATTTTGATGATGATATTCCATTTTGAAAGTATTAATTCTCTTTTCTAGAGAGTAGCTAAATTGTTGTCATTTTGGCAGGGGCGGAGAGACTCGAACTCCCAACTCCCGGTTTTGGAGACCGGTATTCTACCAATTGAATCACGCCCCTACTAATTTTTTAGCTTACTATAAATGTTAAGTGCTAATATAAAATTAACTAACTTAAGAAAAGTATTTCATAGAAATTATGAAATAACTATGTTGTTAATACAAATAACATAAACACTTTTTTTTTCAGTGTCAATCTGTTTCAGATTAAGGTACCTATTAATTATTAGATATAGAGACACTGTAATTTTCAATACTTATATTTTACTGAATTTAGTTGATATTATGGAAAATAATTTATATGCATACTAGTAAATATCTGCTCTCTACATTAAAAGAAATTTCAACTGATGTAGAAGTAATTAGTCATCAGCTGATGTTACGTGCCGGAATGATTCGTCAGTTAGCATCTGGTATTTATAGCTGGTTGCCAACTGGCTTGCAAGTACTGCGTAAAGTTGAAAAAATAGTGCGTGAAGAGATGAATAATGCTGGAGCTATTGAAATATTTATGCCTATAGTGCAACCTGCAGATTTATGGCATAAAAGCAACAGATGGGTTCAATATGGTTCTGAGCTACTAAAATTTATAGATCGCGGAGCGCGTTCTTTTGTATTCGGACCGACGCATGAGGAGGTTATAACTGATATTATCAGAAACGAGATTTTCTCATACAAACAGCTGCCACTTAATTGTTATCAGATTCAAACAAAATTTCGTGATGAAGTACGTCCTCGTTTCGGAGTTATGCGTTCTCGGGAATTTTTGATGAAAGACGCCTACTCTTTTCATACTGATCAAGCTTCATTGCAGATAACATATGATATTATGTATCAAACTTATAGTAATATTTTCAACCGTATGGGGCTTAAATTTCGCGCGGTGCAGGCTGATACAGGATCTATTGGTGGCAGTATCTCTCATGAATTTCATGTGCTAGCAGACAGCGGTGAAGACGACATTGTTTTTTCAACTACATCAAACTATGCTGCTAATATTGAACTTGCAGAAGCAATCAATCCTGTTATTTTGCGCGAAGATCCTAAAAAAAAAATGCGATTAATAGATGCTAATGATGCATCTACTATCGCTAAATTTTTGGAAAAATTTGATATTCCAGTAGAAAAAACTGTCAAAACTCTGTTAGTACATGCTAATAAATTAGCTAGCCAGCCACTATTAGCGTTGATAGTACGTGGGGATCATCATATTAGTAATGTTAAAGCTGAAAAATTATTGCAAGTAGCAGCACCGCTTACTTTTGCTAATGAAGAAGAAATTCGCTTATTAGTTGGTACCGGATCAGATTATCTTGGTCCAGTAAACTTACAACTACCAATAATAATTGACCGTAGTGTTGCTGTAATGAGTGACTTTACAGCAGGTGCTAATGTTGATGGGAAATATTTTTTGGGTATTAACTGGGAACGTGATTTACCTTTGCCACCAATCGCTGACCTCCGCAAAGTCAGCAATGGTGATATAAGTCCAGACGGTAAAGGTACTCTGCAAATAAAGCGCGGGATTGAAGTAGGACATATTTTTCAGCTAGGTACTAAATATTCAGAGGCAATGAAAGCTTATGTGCAAAATGAAAAAGGACATAAACAAACTTTAATTATGGGCTGCTATGGTATCGGTATTACCCGCGTTGTAGCAGCTACTATCGAACAAAACCACGACGAAAAAGGAATTTTATGGCCAGAATCTTTAGCACCATTTAATGTGGCTATAATACCCATTAATAAGCAGAAATATTTTCGAGTGCAAGAAATAGCAGAAGAAGTTTACCAACAACTAAAGGCCCGTGGTATTGACGTTATAATTGATGACCGTAAAGAACGTCCAGGAGTTATGTTTGCTGATATGGAGCTTATCGGGGTACCTCATCTATTAGTAATAGGAGAGTCTTATTTAAAGACTGGAAAAATTGAGTATAAAAATAGACGCAACGGTAATAAGCAAATAATAAAACTAGGCGCTATAGTAGATTTTATAGTAAGTGAAATTACTACTGCTAATGTTAAATAACTTTTATTCAAGATAGATTATTCTTACTATAACTATCATATTGTCTAAATATATACCATTTTGAGCAATAATCATGTGCTGTTCCTTCCCATGTAATGAAGGTTCCTAGAGCAGCAATTAGTTGCTCATTATAAAAAAGCAAAGGGATATAGCCTCGTTGCCAAGGAGGAATAGCTAGCTCTTGCCAAATTTTTTTTAACTTCCTTCCTCGGCGTCTTCCATTGATATATAGTAATCCGCTCACAGAACCAAAACGTATTGACACCTGTTCGTAAATATTAGGTGCGCGTACCACAGCAACTAATAAGTAATCTTTGAAACTATTGTTTGGCAGTGTAGATCTAATTAAGTTACCTAAACCTAGAGGTAATAGAAGTTTATTAATTTTAAAATTCCAATAAAATATCTCATTTTTAGATAGCGGCTGTAAAATAGGTATTAAATAAAGACAATCTCGAAAGCGTCGTACTTGCAGGGAGTGATCAATCTGTATTTTAGCAACAGCATCATGCCTGCTTAGTGCTACTTCTTGCCAAATACATGCTAATTGTTTGCGTGTAGGCATTTTTACTCCGCTATTAGCTAACCATCTGCGTAATATTGCTGCACGCTTAATATCAATCATCATTATTAATTTTTTAAATTTCAGCGATCCATCTGGTTGGATAAGTTCTGCTAACGTTTCTGCTAATAGTATATCCAAAAGTTGTTCTTGTTCAGCACACAGTTTAGCACTACGCACTACAGTATTTACAAATCTTGGCCAGCGTTTCCGCAATAGTGGCAAAATTTGTAGACGCAAAAAATTACGGTCAAAACGCAAATTATTATTACTATCATCTTCAATCCAGCAAAGGATACGTTTTTTTGCGTATATTTCTAGTTCTTGTCGGCTGTAACTCAATAAGGGTCGCAAAAGACGACTACCATAAAATGGAGAATTTTCTGCCATGGCTGCTAAACCAGCAGGACCACTACCTCTTTTTAAAGCTAGTAGTAACGTTTCTGCTTGATCATCTTTATTATGAGCTGTAAGTAAGACTTCATCGTTAGTTATAGTTTCTGCTAATGCTTGATAACGTGCTGTACGTGCAGCAGCCTCAATACTCTCAGAGTTAATAACAATTTTAACATCTTTTGTATGAAATTCAATTTTTCTGCGACGGCATTCAGAAGCGCAATGCAAAGCCCAATTATTAGTATAAATACTTAATCCGTGATTAATATATACTGCTCGTAGCCGTAGCTGAGTATTGCACGTTATACAATTATTTTTTTTTTGTGTGTCGCGTATTAAGTATAATGCATCTAACAACACAGTAGAATCTAAACCCCCACTAAATGCTATTAGTATTTGTTTATAATTGTTAAGTTGTGCAAATAACTGGTTGCATAATATTCGTACATACTCATCTGGATGATAATTCATATAGTAGGGTATAAAAATTTGGAATATATTTCACAACAAAAAATTAGCAAGATCCATAAATCAACATCTAGTTAACAACGTAACTATCAAAATAAGCTAGTTAATATGCTTTTACTGCTTGTCATAGCTTATCCACTGCACAAAACACCACACCAATAATTAATTTTTCTGCAAGTGGTAGCAGATCGCAGACGCGCAATGCTGTCTGCATAAACGTGATTACCTGTTAAGTTCTCAAAATTAGTAAAGACAAATATTCTAAAAAGAATCTCGTGTATAGGGACACATTGGATGCCGTGCCAATTTTGTTATTTGCCAAACCTATAAAAATTTTTTCTGTGTGAGTTCTAGGTTTGTTTCACTTAGTTACTGAATTAATTCCAATTAATAGAAAATTTTTTATGTGAATGACTAACTATAACTATTTTAGCTTTTAATTATGCATGTGTGGTTGTTAAAAATCAATAAAAAATATTTTTATTGTTTCTAATATTAGTGTAATTATATTATTAATATTTATTTTAAAAATTATAATTTGAAACGTATTATTTTTCTTTATCTAATAATATCACGTACATATTTTTTACGTACTTTATTAATATCCATTAATTTATGTGCAGTAATTTTTAATCCACTATTAAAAGAATCAAAACTTACCTGTCCTTGTACTATAATAATAGAATCTTTTTCTAGTAAATTTTGGTATTTTTCTAGTGTCTTAGTAAACAAGATTACATCTATCCTACTAGAACGATCATCTAGTGTACAAATTCCTATCTTGTTGCCGCGTTTGGTTATCATTACTCGAGTCGAGAGTATCAGCCCAGCTGCGATAACGGTTTTACCGCAATCAATATGCTGAAGATCCTTCAAACGTACACCGCCTGTATAGTATTCAATTTCATGTAGATACTGGGTAATGGGATGGTCAGTTAAATATAATCCAAGAGTTTCGCGCTCACCTTTTAGCACTATATGTTTGGGCCAAGGAGTGAATAAATTATTAGCAGCTAATAATTCTACAGAAGGTACTTCCGCTACAATTCCAAACATATCACTCTGACCAAGAGCCTCTGCTTGGGTATACTGATCAGCTGCTTTAAGAGCGCTACTTAACGTATTCATTAATGCCGCGCGGTGTGGCCCTAATTTGTCAAATGCTCCAGCCATAATAAATTTTTCTAATACCCGTCGATTTAATTTATTAGTATCTATGCGCGAGCACAAATTAAATAAATCACTAAAGTTACCATCTTGATTACGCGCCTTAAGAATGGCTTTTATATGTCCTTCTCCTATGCCTTTTATAGCACCGATACCGTAAACTATATCACCATCATCATTAACATGAAAATCATGTTGACCTTGGTTGATATCTGGAGGTAAAACTTTTATACCCATACGTTGACATTCTTCAACTAGTACCACTATCTTTTCAGTATTGTCTCTATCAGATGTCATTACTGCAGCCATAAATTCTGCAGGATAATTAGCTTTTAACCATAATGTCTGATACGAAACTAGCGCATAGGCAGCAGAATGAGATTTATTGAACCCATAGCCAGCAAATTTTTCTACTAGATTGAAAATCTTCATAGAAAGTTCACCATCAACACCAAGACTTTCAGCGCCAGCTTTAAACACAGATCTCTGTTTTGCCATTTCCTCAGGTTTCTTTTTTCCCATTGCTATACGTAATATATCTGCTTCACCTAGAGTATAGCCCGCTAGAACTTGGGCTATTTGCATAACCTGTTCTTGATAAAGAATTATACCATAGGTAGGTTCCAGTACAGTTTTGAGAGATATGTGTTGCCACTGAATATCAGGGTAAGAGATAGTTTCACGGCCATGCTTGCGATTTATAAAGTTATCTACCATTCCTGATTGAAGAGGCCCAGGGCGGAATAAAGCTACTAGCGCAATCATATCCTCAAAAGAATCAGGTTGTAGACGTTTAATTAAATCCTTCATGCCGCGAGATTCTAATTGAAATACTGCAGTAGTTTCTGAGCGTTGAAGCATATCGAAGCTTTTTTTGTCTTCAATCGAGATATTGGCAATATCAATAGGTTCTATACCTTGGCGCTCGAGGCGAGTATTAATCATTCCTAAAGCACAATTTATAATAGTCAAAGTACGTAATCCTAGAAAGTCAAATTTAACTAAACCAGCAGACTCTATATCATTTTTATCAAATTGTGTCACAGGATGATTTCCTTCAGTATCGCAGTAAAGCGGAGCGAAATCTGTAATTTTAGTAGGTGCAATAACTACTCCCCCGGCGTGTTTTCCAGCATTTCTTGTGATACCTTCTAGTTGACGAGCTTTGTCAAGAATATCCTTAACATTTTTATCAGAGTTATAAATAGCTTGTAATTGTGGCTCAGTTAATAAAGCTCTTTCTATAGTTATACCTATATCATTCGGTACTAACTTTGATATACGATCAATAAAACCGTATGGATGACCTAAAACCCGTCCTACATCACGAATTACTGCTTTAGCAGCCATAGTACCGAATGTTATAATCTGTGAAACTGCGTTGCGTCCATAGGTTTTAGCTACGTGGTCAATTACCAGATCTCTTTTCTCCATGCAGAAATCAATGTCTAAATCAGGCATTGATACGCGTTCTGGGTTTAAAAAACGTTCAAAAATCAAATCAAAAGCTAAAGGATCTAGATCAGTTATTTTTAAAGCATAAGCTACTAGTGATCCTGCTCCAGATCCGCGTCCTGGACCTACAGGTATATGATTATTTTTTGACCACTTAATGAACTCCATTACTATTAAAAAGTAACCAGGAAACCCCATCTTATTTATTACTTGTAATTCAATATTTAAACGTTGATCGTAATCTTTTCTTTTCTCACTGAGTTTTTTATTATTAGGAAATAAAAATGCTAATCTTTCCTCTAGTCCTTCTTGCGCGCATTTTACTAAATAGTTTTCAGGAGATATTTTTCCAGTTGGAAACTTCGGCAAAAAATATTCTCCAAGACGTAGAGTCACATTGCAGCGACGTGCAATTTCTACGCTATTAGTTAGCGCTTCCGGTAAATCAAAAAATAATTCGCACATTTCCTTCTCGCTACGCATATATTGTTGCTGACTATAATTGCGGGTACGTTTAGCATCATCAATAGTGAAGCCATTATGAATTGCTACTCGTATCTCATGAGCGTTGAAATCGTTAGGGCTAATAAAACGCACATCGTTTGTTGCTACCACAGGTAACCCTTGATGCTCTGCTAAAAACACTGCAGAATGTAAGTATTTTTCTTCATCCATACGGCCAGTACGGATAAGCTCTATATAATAACGATTCGGAAAATAACGTTTGTAGAATGCTAAGCACTTTTTTACTTGTATCATATTACCTAGTATCAAATATTTCCCAACATCACCTTTGCGCGCTCCTGAGAGTAAAATTAGTCCTTCATTATATTTAATTAACCAGTCTCGATCGATAAATGGTCCCCTTACGCTGTATCCGCGTTTGTAGGCGTCTGAAATTAGTAAAATTAGATTATGGTAGCCTATATTATTAGCTGCAAGAATGGTTAATTCAGTTAGTTCCTCTCCTAATTTTTTATTGTGCACTAAAAAATCTGCACCAATTATTGGCTTAATTCCTACTTTGTGAGCGTTATTATAAAATTTAATTAAACCACATAAATTAGTAAAATCAGTAATAGCCATTGCTGGCATGTACAAATCTGCTGCTGTTTTTACTAATTTACTTATTTTTGTTATCCCATCGACCATAGAATAGTCGCTATGTATACGCAGATGAATAAAACGTGGTTTTCTCATAAGTTACGTTACCTCTCCCTGCTGTAGTGAAAGCTGTAGAGCAAAGTTTTTTCGTGCCAAAATATTTCTTTTGTTAAGATCAACTAATTCTGAAAATTAATAATTATTATTTCATAATAAAATTAATATTTAATAAGTACTAACTAGCATTTTAAGCCAATTAATTATGGCCTACAGGTGCCTACTTTTATAATAATGGTAATATTGCTGTTGATAATGCTTCAGTACTCATTCTGTAATAATATCTAGCTCAGACGACCATCATCGCGCGAAAGTTAAGGAGTTCACTTACTTCCAGCAGCAGTATCGCCGGAAATTATTGAGTAGTGCAGCTGCTGTTAGCATTATATTGATTGTCCATCGATACGGCGCTGCGTTATAATTGTAATAAATACTGCCTAACAGAATAGTTAGGAAGCCACTAATTATAGGCACTGGCATTGTACTCTAACGAATAGCTACTTCTTGACAAGAAAAATTTAGAATATTGCAGTTAAATTAATAATTTAGAATTCTCTACGTCGAGCGCACATCATTAATGCTTTACAAGCTACTTCATTATCAACTTTGACAATACCTTTAAAGCGTGCAACTCTGCAACGTTCTTTAATAAATTTAACTTCAATGATCATTTGATCACCAGGATGAACTGAACGTTTAAAACGTGCTTTATCAATAGCAGCAAAATAATAAATTTCTCCAGGAGCTAGTTTCCCTGAACTCTTGAAAGCAAGAATACCGGTTACTTGAGCTATAGCTTCTAATATTAACACTCCAGGAAACACAGGTTTTTCTGGAAAATGGCCTTGAAAAAAGGGTTCATTAAACGAAATATTTTTTAAAGCACGTATAAATTTTTCTTTTTCAAAATTTAGGACACGGTCTACAAATAAAAACGGAAACCGTTGAGGCAAAAGTTCTAATATCTCTTTAATGTGCAGAGTATGAATGTCAATAGTCAAAATACTCTTCCTGTATATAAAAAATAGACTTAACAATAATGATTATTTTAATCTGTTAAAAATAACAAGTAGATTTCACGAATCTAATAGCTGCTTACCAGCATTTCTTTAACATTAGCAAGATAAATGAGTTTTTTTTGCTAATTTTTGCTGATATACCTTCGGTTAAGATTAACTTTATATCTATGTAATTAAGCTACTGTGGCATAACTAATACTTTAAGCTCGGTATTTACCGTTGCTATAGTAAAAATATTCTAACTATCTGTTCCGATGATAAATAATAGCGCGATCAATATTTTCACCTACTATAATACCTTATATATCAAGGTTTTGCTTAAGCATATAATATTTTAGTAACTTATTTCCTGAACATGTGTAGGACGCTCTATTACCATTATCTTTATAACTCGTAGAACATCATCAAAAGTTTCGGTACCCTAATAGCATTGCTGATATTTTCAGAAGTTATTATATCGCCGATACCAATCGGTAAGATTGTATCTCTAGTAATTTTAATATTTTACAGTACTTCAAAAAAAATTCTTTTACTACGAATATATTTGCACAGTGTACCGTATACGGTAGTGCTACTAAAAAGTAGTGTCGCACCAGAATTTTTTCATCGCTATCAGATCAGCGTTGTTATATATAATTTAAATTTAATTGTAGATTGTCATAAACTGTAAAAATAATTTATAAGAGCCACTAAAATTATGATACTAACATAGTATCAATGTTCTCTGGGGCAAAATTATGCTGTGCAGCTAGTGTTGAATAACCACCATACTATGGCGATCTATAAAACCAATATATGGAACTTTCAAAAAAATTATAAATTGCTAATAATTTGATTTAACTATAATATAATAAGCTCTAGCAATACGCATCAAATAATAAATTTATTGCTGTCGTTTAAATTAACTAATTATTATCACCATTTTATAAATGACTTCTATGTGGATATGATGGAATTCGACACTACGGTCTCTTTTACCATTTAAAAAATAAATTAATTCACATTCAGTAAAACTAACTATAGAAAAGCTATTGGAGCTAAGTTGTATTTTGCTGTCTAGCGCACAAAAAGTTTTATCAATGCAGAAAATGATTGAATTGAATGTAATTTTCGGGGCTAAAAATAGCAATTTTTAGTGCTGGACACCTACTAGTGATAGTAGATACCTAAATCAATAGATAGTAACAATTATTCTACATCAAGCTTAGCGTTTAATTGAAAAAAATAAAAAATTATTCATATACGTGAAAATAGATATATACACGACCTATAAGTTAATTAATTTTAGAATTTAAAATATATTTTTTCTTTTAAAAGTGGTTTACTTCATCACTACTACCTAGAATTAGTATTCTTAACATTCTGTATTTTTTAGAAATTATCTTTCATACAAATGAAATTCTGTTAAATATTAATGAGAAAAAATAATTCTCAATTAAGCATACCCAATAGATTTTATTTATAAAGTATCTAAAATAAAATTAAATAGCGTAAAAAAAACCATGTACTACTGGATTTAATTAGTAGTATTACTGATCTTAACATAAGAAATTCATTTATTGAATAATTTAGATATATGTATTGAAATTTATCTCTTCTTACATAGAACCCATTACCAATATTATCGATATAAAAACATTTTTCATCTACTAGAAATTTAAATTTCCATTAATTCTTCTTCTTTTTTCTTAAGAAGAAGATCTAATTTTTTAATACAAATATTAGTTAATTTTTGAATTATATCTTGCAAACGATAATCTTTGTCTTCATCGATAATTTTATTTTTTAATAAATTTTTAATTTTTACGTTAGCATCACGTCGTACATTACGTATTGAAACTTTGCACTGTTCTGCTTCTAAGTGAACTGATTTAATCAAATCACGTCTGCGTTCTTCAGTAAGTGGTGGAATCGGTACTCTAATGAGTATACCTGTAGAAGAAGGATTCAGTCCTAGATTAGAAGTGATAATAGCTTTTTCTACTGTTGGTACTAAAGTACGATCAAATACTGTGATAGATAAAGTATGAGAATCTTCTGTAAGAATATTAGATAACTGACGCAATGGCATCATTTTACCGTAATATTCAATTTTAATATTCTCAAGTAAACTTGGAGAAGCACGGCCAGTACGTATCTTACTGATATGGTTTTTAAAAGCATCGACACATTTTTCCATGCGAATTTCAGCATCTTTACAGATTTCATTAATCACGTTATTAACCTTTACCTTTGAATATTTAATTACACTGTTGATATATTTTTAAAACTTTTTAAAAAATTTATTTTTAACTAAATAGAATACATTTCTAAATATTATTATTTTTGATAGTTAAATGGAATTTTTGGGTTAATACCTTCACCCACTTCAAAACGTATAAAGTTATTAATTTGAATACCAGATTCACATAAAAATTTACCAACAGTTTTGCTATGATCCATTACGAATAGCTGCTCATTTAAGCAAATTTCTTCAAAAAACTTACGCATACGACCTTCAATAATTTTTTGGGTAATATCTGGTGATATTTTTCCTGATTGTCTTATAATGTCTCGTTGAATTGTCTTTTCATGAGATACGATATCAGATGGTATATCTTTAACGTTTATATATTCTGGTTTGCTAGCAGCAATATGCATGGCAACGTGTTTCATCACTAAAGTAACATCGTTAGTAGAAACTAGATCTGTATTGATAACGGAAACTATAACACCAATATGTGTATTGTGTAGGTAAGAGACAAGTGTATCTCCTTCTAAAATACCCATGCGGCGGATGTTAATATTTTCACCAACTTTAACTATTAACTCAGTTCGCTTATTTTCAACTTGCTTTTTTAAAGTATCAATATCCATGATGCGCTCATTTATTGCTAAATTAATAACTACGTCACAAAAAGCTTGAAAATAAAAATTTTTAGCAACAAAATCTGTTTCACAGTTTATCTCTATAATAACACCATACTTGAGATTAGGAGTAATTTTAGTAAGAATGCTACCTTTAGTAGCCACGCTTCCCGCTTTTTTAGCAGCTTTAACTTTTCCTAATTTACGCATGTTATCGATGGCTAGTTCAATATTTCCCTGAGATTCCACTAAAGCTTTTTTACATTCCAGAAGGCTTATGCCAGTACGCTCACGTATTTCTTTTATCATAGCAGCAGTAATCTTATTAACCATTATTTGTTCTCATTATTTTTTAGAAGTAAAGTTCAGTACAATAAGTAATCAACTGAAAGAAAGATCATCTAACCAACATAGAATAAAATTATTTGATGAAAAATTTTTGGTATGAATTATTATACCAAATTTTATCCAGTACGTTCGATTCCTAGATCTGGAGAAGAATCCTTATTATAGATTGTAGTTGTTACTGTAGTTAAATATAATTTAATAGCACGTGTAGCGTCATCATTGCCAGGAATAATAAAATCCACGCACTTAGGATCCGAGTTAGTGTCAACAATAGCAAAAACAGGAATTCCCAGATTATTAGCTTCTTTAATAGCAATTTGTTCGTGTTTAGCATCTATAACAAATAGTGCATCCGGTAACCCACCCATATTTTTTATACCATCTAGACTCTTTTCCAGTTTCTTTTTTTCAAGAGTACGTATCAACGCCTCTTTTTTAGTTATTTTTTCGAAAGTACCATCTGTAGATTGTATTTCTAATTCTTTTAAACGTTTTATTGATTGCCGAACAGTTTTCCAATTAGTTAACATTCCACCTAACCAACGATAATTTACGAAGAATTGATTACAGCTATTAGCTGCTTCTTTTATTTCTTCACTTGCGGCGCGTTTAGTGCCCACAAATAAAATTTTACCTTTACGCGAAGCTATTTTTTTTAGCTCAGCTAGAGCTTCGTTAAACATTATTAATGTTTTTTCTAAATTGATAATATGAATTTTATTACGAATGCCGAATATGAAAGGTTTCATTTTAGGGTTCCAATAACGAGTTTGGTGACCAAAATGAACACCGGATTGAAATAATATACGCATAGAAATAATTGTCATGATGATGAACCTCTATAAGAAGTTTGGATACGATCTACTCTAACTGTAGCACCCCAACACATGTGTCAATACGTGTGTATTAATAGCATTATTGATGCAAACATTTATCTATGTATGATGCTATTTAATTAAAAATGAATATAATAATCATTATTAAGTACTTTTATATCATAGACTATGTCTAAACTCTATAAAAAAGACAAACATAAAAATTATAGTTTTACAGTATTGGCACTATTATGCAGATTCCAGTAATGCTATTCTATAATTTAGTTAGGATTATCTAGATGAACATTTTTATTAAAAAATATGCAGATATTGCTCAAATGCGTATTGCTGGACGGCTAGCAGCAGAAGTTTTAGAAATAATAAAACCTTATATTAAAATTGGTGTCAGTACAGGAGAATTAGATAGTTTATGTCACCAGTATATAACAAAAACACAACATGCTATTTCTGCATCATTAGGCTATCATGGTTTTCCAAAATCAGTTTGTATTTCAGTTAATGAAGTAGTATGCCATGGAATTCCGTGCTATAAGAAAAAATTAAAAACTGGTGATATTTTAAATATCGACGTCGCTGTCATCAAAAACGGATTTTACGGTGATACATCAAAGATGTTTATGGTCGGCAAACCAACTATTATTGGGAAACGGTTATGCCAAATAACCAAAGAAAGTCTTTATTTAGCTATCAGTATGGTTAGGCCAGGTATTCGCTTACGCACTCTTGGTAAAGCAATACAACAATTCGTAGAATCAAAAAATTTTTCAGTAGTACGTGAATATTGCGGTCATGGTATAGGTAAAAATTTTCATGAATATCCACAGGTATTGCATTATGATGCAGACGACGGAGGTGTAGTGTTAAAACCAGGAATGGTCTTTACTATAGAACCTATGGTAAATGCTGGTGATTATCGTATTCATACTATGAAAGACGGTTGGACTGTAAAAACTAAAGATCGTAGCCTATCTGCACAATACGAACATACGGTAGTGGTTACTGAAGATGGCTGTGAAATTCTAACTTTAAATACTGATGATACTTTACCAAAAATAATCCACCATTTAATCTAATCTTTGTAGTAATTATATCTCAAATTAGGATTTTTTAGATAAATATTTAAAATAGATATAAAAAATTATTGCATTAATATAATATATAAGTTATATATATAAAAGCGCGGGATGGAGCAGCCTGGTAGCTCGTCGGGCTCATAACCCGAAGGTCGTCGGTTCAAATCCGACTCCCGCAATAATTTACAAGAATCTTTAGTTAAGAAAACATTGGTTTGAAACGTAGATCACGTAGAATTTACTTCTTAGGTAAATTAAGAAGATTTCTAGATATACTGATACTAGCTAGTAGTAATTACTACTACATAGATTTTATCCCATTTAAAATAAATAATGTTTTTTTCTAAAATTAGAAAACTTCTTCTAAGTAAGAAACTTACTTTCAAAGTTTTACATAGTTATATATTTTAAAGCACGCATATGGCAATTCTCGTAGAAAACTAGAGGGTCTTAAAAAGACCTCTTTACCATATATTTGACGTGTTTGTGCATAAATAATTGTCAAGTGCTCCATAGCACGAGTAATGCAAACATACGCTAACCGACGCTCTTCTTCTAAAATTTCTTTTTCTTTTATTGAATTTGTACTAGGAAACATTTCTTCTTCCATTCCTACAATAAACACATAAGGAAACTCTAATCCTTTTGATGAATGCAATGTCATTAATTGTATGGCATCTGGTGTACTGTCTGGGTTTGAGTCTAGCACAGTGTGCGCAAGAAAATATTGCAGGGTTTTTATATTGTTATTTTATTTATAACTAAATTGTTTTGTTGCTGTTACTAGCTCTTTAAGATTATCAAGACGAGTCTGGCTTCTTTCGCTTTTTTCTTGTTCATACATTTTCAAAATACCGGAGTTTCTAATTACTTTATCAGTTTGTAAATATAACGGCAAATCATAAGTTTCTTTTTTTAGAGTATCTAACAGTTCCCAAAATTGCCTAAGTGCAGCACTTAAGCGTTTTTTTAGTAAATTCTCTGCCAGCAATATTTTACTGGATTGCCAAAGTGTTAGTTTTCTCTTTTTAGAAATACTCCTAATTAAATTTAATGTGCGATCACCAATTCCTCTAGGTGGCATATTAATTACTCTTTCATAGGCAGAATTATCGTTATAGTTCGCGATAAGTCGCAGATATGAAAGTGCATCTTTAATTTCTTGACGCTCAAAAAATCTCATACCACCATATATTTTATAAGATAGATTTGCTTGTAGTAGTGCTTCTTCCAATACACGTGACTGAGCATTATTTCGGTAAAGAATAGCGCATTCTTTAAGAGTTATACCATGTTTCTGATTATCCTTAATACGATAATGAAATTAGCTTCATCTAGTTCATTCCAAGCATGATACAGTGTAATGGGTTCTCCTTCTATTTTTTTAGTCCATAGAATCTTTCCAAATATTC
The DNA here is from genome assembly GCF_900048045.1 of Candidatus Mikella endobia. Classification (GTDB taxonomy): domain Bacteria; phylum Pseudomonadota; class Gammaproteobacteria; order Enterobacterales; family Enterobacteriaceae; genus Mikella; species Mikella endobia. Next base: position 253,423 of record NZ_LN999831.1, read on the forward strand.
TATTATTATGAGCAATAAGTGAATTAGCTGCTTGTAAAATATTACTTGTAGAACGGTAATTTTGTTCTAATCTTATTAGCTTTACTTGAGAAAAATCATAAATAAATTGATGAATATTTGTTATCTTAGCTCCACGCCAGCCGTAGATAGATTGATCATCATCGCCAACGATCATTATATTACTGTTATTACTAGCTAATATCTTAATCCATTTATATTGAATTTGATTCAGATCCTGAAATTCATCTACTAAAATATTAGTAAATCTATTATGGTAATACCTCAAAAGGTGTTGTTTATTTATCCATAATTCATATGAACGCAACATTAATTCAGCAAAATCTACTAAACCAGTACGATCACATGTTTCTTGATAGTTTTTATAAATATATTGCCAAGTAGTTTCAGTAGAATCTATTACCGATTGCGGACGTAAACCTTCATCTTTTTTTTTACCTATATACCACCTAGCTTGATTAGGTGTCCACTTTTATCTATATTCATGTCACGAATAATGCGTTTTAATAAACGTAGCTGATCTTCTCTATCGATAATCTGAAAATTTTGCGGAAGATTAGCATCCTGATAGTGGGAACGTAATAAGCGGTAAGCTAATCCATGAAAAGTTCCAATCCACATGCTATTTTGTCGTTTAATATTTATTCTGAGAATAGATTCTATACGATTTAGCATTTCAACAGCTGCCTTATTAGTAAAAGTTGCTGCAATTACTGAAGAAGGAGAACATTTTTCCACAGATAATAACCAGGCTGGCTATACGATGTACTAAAACTCTAGTTTTACCGCTGCCAGCGCCAGCTAGCACGAGAAAATTACCTCTAGGTGCAGCTACTGCCTTCCGTTGTTTATTATTTAAATTTTTAAGTATATTATAAAATTCCACAATTCACCTTGAAAATATAGATTTTTAATCATAAAAGGCTACTACTTTATGAAATTTCAAAACAGCAATTCTATTTTTTAGAATGACGTTAATATTTCTATTTTAGCTACTTCAGCATTATTCCCACCGAAAATTTTTACTCATTTTCCTGTTTCAAGATCTTTATAGTGTTCTAAAAAATGTAGAATTTGTGCCTTCAGTAATGAAGGCAAATATCCTTGATATTATCTTCGAATGCGGTACAGCAACAATCTTATAATCTTCTCAGTAATTTTTAGCATTCATATCTGGTGACAACGAATTACAGATCTTGCCGTGGATATCGGCACTCACACGTATCCTGAATCCCCAGATAGAAGGGAATATATCCATCATGAAACATCATTGTAGACATCGTAGCGCCGCTTTTCGTATTTGATAGGATCAGCATTAGCTGGAATTTCAATAATTCAATAGATATTTTTTGATGTATTTTTCATTGCTGGTACTTAATTCATTTTTTTATCTATGATAGTAGAAATGAGAAGAATCATATAACTATTTTTTACATTAGACTAAAGTTCCTGCAGAAAAATTTTGCTTATTTTTGTTATACGAATTTAAAATTTTATAAAAGAAACTTTAACAAAGTTAAGATAACAATCTTATTGAATTTTATTTGATCTTTATCCGTAGATATAAAACTATTAGTAAAATTAAGTGGTGGTATAAAGAACTACCTACTACACTCCTACTATGTAGGAGAATTACGTAGATATAATCTGTATGCTACTTTTCCTGCTACTTTTTCCTTATATATATTCCAATTTCTTGGTACTGCAGGATAGGGACTTTCTTTTTCAGTTTCGATATAAATCCAAGATTTTTGGGCAAGATGTTGGTAATACTCCAGAAAATATACTGTTTTAGATATCATACCTTGATGAAATGGAGGATCAATAAAAACAATATCAAATTTAGCATATGATGAATGTGCTAACCAAAAATGGGTATCAGTAGTGATAACATGCGCTTGTTTGGTCTGCAATACTTGTAAATTTTTGAATAGTTGTTTACTAATTAATTTATCTTGCTCAATTAGTGTTATGCTAGCAGCATAGCGTGACAGTGCCTCTAGTCCTAAAGCACCGCTGCCAGAAAAACAATCTAAACAGTGTGCTCCCCGGATAACAGGAGCTAACCAATTAAATAAAGTTTCTCGTACTCGGTTAGGAGTGGGTCGCAAACCAGGTATCTTTGGCACTAAAAGTATACTACCACGCCACCTGCCACCAATAATACGAATTTTTCCCGCACCATTATTTTTTTTATTGTTAGAAATCAAATTAAATATAAAATGAAATATTGAAAATAGTATATTATATCAAAATATAAAATTTTATGTGAACAATTTATCCCACTCCTTTTTTAAGGAGATAAATGTCAAAACAAAATCACCATCTTGTCCTTAAGAATTAAATTTCTTTATTATTATTTACACTTAAAAAATAGTTTTTTATAATTATTTTCGGATAAAATATTTAGTTACTAAAATAACGAAGTTGCAAAGAAATAATGATCTATATCTTTAATAATTAAAGTTTGCTTTTGAGTGCCGGCAGCTTTTCTACTAGTTAGAGGTCATAAATGATTAAATATATGCAAGTTTTAGCTTATGTACCCCAGGGTAGTTTAGAATCCTATGTCAGGACTGCTAATACTTATCCCATGTTAACGGCAAAAGAAGAACTAGAGTTAGCTGAAAGATTACATAATCATAGTGATCTAGAGGCTGCAAAGCAATTAATATTGTCACATTTGCGCTTTGTTATTCATATTGCACGTAATTATTCTGGCTATGGTCTACCTCAAGCTGATTTAATACAGGAAGGAAATATTGGTTTAATGAAAGCAATTAGACGGTTTAATCCTCAAGTAGGGGTGCGGCTGGTTTCATTTGTTGTTCATTGGATTAAAGCGGAAATTCACGAATACGTATTACGCAACTGGCGTATTGTAAAAGTAGCAACTACTAAAGCGCAGCGTAAGTTATTCTTTAACCTGCGTAAAACTAAACAACGATTAGGCTGGTTTAATCAGAACGAAGTAGAAATGGTAGCCAAAGAGTTGGGCGTAACTAGCAAAGATGTTCGGGAAATGGAGTCCCGTATGGCTGATCAGGATATAGCTTTTGATCCCACACCAGAAGATGAAACTTCAGAAGGACATACTATTGCTCCTCTACTTTATTTACAAGATAAATCATCTGATTTTGCTGATAGCATTGAAGAGGATAATTGGGATAATCACGCTGTTGATAAGTTAAGTATAGCTATAAAAGCACTTGATGAGCGAAGCCGTGATATCATACGTGCTCGTTGGTTAGATGAGAATAATAAAAGTACCCTGCAAGAATTAGCTGATCAGTATGGTATTTCAGCAGAGCGTGTGCGTCAACTGGAAAAAAATGCAATGAAGAAAATACGTTTAACTATTGAGTCCTCATCAAATATATCAAAGTAAATTTGTAGGAATAAATCCCAGATTAGCTGATATGGGTTATACAGCGCATATAGGGCCTAATTATCGACGGGATTTCAATCCTTCCATCAGATAGCTGATAATTTTCAAGTACAGCCACTAGAGTACGACCCACAGCAAGTCCAGAGCCGTTTAATGTATGTACAAGTTGCAGTTTTTTATCCTTTTTGCTGCGATAACGTGCAAGTATCCTTCGCGCCTGAAAATCACCTATGTTAGAACACGATGATATTTCTCGATAGGTATTTTGTGCTGGAAGCCATACTTCTAAATCATATGTTTTACAAGATGCAAAACCCATATCAACGGTACTTAACAGTACTTTTCGGTATGGAAGCTCTAAAAGTTGTAGTACCTTTTCAGCATGCCCTGTCATTTCTTCTAGCACTTGCATAGACTGCTCTGGTTTCACTACCTGCATGATTTCAACTTTTTCAAACTGATGCATGCGAATCAATCCACTAGTATCACGTCCGTAAGATCCAGCTTCAGAACGAAAGCACGGCGTATGAGCAGTCATTTTAAGCGGAAGCGCGTCTTCTTCAATAATTTTGTTACGTAAAATATTAGTTAGCGGTACTTCTGCGGTCGGGATCAATGCATAAGAGTTTTTCTCTGTTTCTTCACTTAGTGACCTTACATAGAACAAATCTTTAGAAAACTTTGGTAACTGACCGGTACCATAAAGTGAAATCTTATTTACTAAATAAGGAAGATAATATTCTAGATATCCGTGTTGTTCTGTATGCAAATCTAACATGAACTGGGTTAGTGCACGATGTAATTGTGCAATTTTACCACGCATTACTGCAAATCGTGTACCCGTTATCTTTACTGCTGCAGAAAAATCAAAACCATCTAGAACTTTGCCAAGTTCTACATGATCTCGAATATGAAAATCATAAGTTCGTGGTTGTCCCCAACGTAAAACTTCTTGATTATTATTTTCTATACTGCCATCAGGAACATCATCTGCCGGAATATTAGGCAAAGAAAGTGCGTAGTTACTAATTGATTCCTGTAAAGATTTTAGTTCCCATTTAGCAGTGCTTAATTGTTCATCAAGATCATTTACCTCTTGGCACAGTAGCTTAGTATCTTCTCCACGGAATTTATCGACGCCGATCTTCTTAGAAAGTGCATTACGTTTAGCCTGCAGTTTTTCCATTTTTATTTGAAACACTTTGCGGTGTTCTTCTTGTTGACGTAGTGCTACTACATCAAGTTTAAATTGTCTCATAGCTAATTTTTTAGTAACTGTATTAAGTTCCTTACTACGAAGTAACTTCGGATCAAGCATAATATTCCTGTAGGTTTGATATTATTTAATAAAATATAACGCTCTATTGAATAACTTATTAACATCGTTAAGTATTAGCTGCTTGTCATTATCTCTAACTAGAGAAGAATTCTCATCCAATAGAAGTTATTAATTGGAGCATTAATAAATATGTTATTAGCTTCTTAAAAAGAATTAAGAAGCAATTATGTATAAAGCCTCAATAAAATAGAAGTTTTAATGACCAGCGTATAACTATGTTAAATTTAGCGTCTTCTAACTAACCATTGTGGTTTTTACTTTTAATTTGATGATCATCCTAGTTCTACTAGACTAGAAAAAAATTTTTTATTGCCGGCAATTAATAATAGCATAAATTGTTTTAAATTTACGTTATCGGAATTTTGTTCTAGTAACAACTATTATCAACATTATATTTACACCATTCAACAGTACTGTTGCTCATTATTACGTATGAGAAATTTTCTCAACCAACTAATAATTAGTTGTCTACTTAATTTATTTTATTATATGCTTATAAATTGTTATCATCTAGTATAATTTAATTCAGTTACATGCCAGTTGAACATATTTAGGATTTTTATCCATAATTATGCTTTTCATTTTTGTATAATACTCATATTTTTCAATACCAAGTAATCAGTTGGATAAGAGAAGCTATTTACTTGGTAACAACCAGTAAGCATCCTCAGCAAAAAAAAACTATCGGTAACAAATACCATATTGATTCTTATCATTTTTTAAAATTTTTTCCAACCAGAAACTTTTTGATCTATGTTTTAAAAAAACAGCAATAAAATTAACTTGAGAATATGTATCTGAAATTATCACTGTATAGCTAATTTTAATTATATATCGTATTTTAGTTTAGTTATATTTTAACATTAATTTAAAAATATTCTAATTTAGAGAAAATTTTTCTAAAATTATTTTATTTATTATGATAAAAAGTATTTATTTATATAAATGGATTTTATGTACTAGCTATTGACACTTTTTTAATTTTTTAATTGGAAAATATATCTATAATGAAACACAGTAAATTACTCATATTGGGTTCTGGACCAGCCGGTTATACAGCAGCGATATATGCGGCACGTGCTAATTTAAATCCTGTTTTAATTACTGGTATGCAACCAGGAGGACAATTAACAACTACTACTGATGTAGAAAATTGGCCTGGAGATCCTGAAGGATTAACTGGTCCCTTATTAATGGAACGTATGTACGCACATGCTAAGAAATTTAATACCGAAATTATTTCGGACTATATTAATAATGTAGATTTACATAAATGTCCTTTTTTTCTTAGGGGAGATAAAAATGAATATACCTGTAAGGCACTTATTATAGCTACTGGATCTTCAGCACGCTATCTTGGCCTACCTTCTGAAGAAACTTATAAAGGAAAAGGAGTTTCTACTTGTGCTACTTGCGATGGATTTCTTTACCGTAATAAGAAAGTAGCTGTAGTTGGAGGTGGTAATACTGCTGTTGAGGAATCTCTTTATCTATCTAATATAGCAGCAGAAGTGCATTTAATCCATCGGGGCAATATTTTTCGTTCTGAAAAAATTCTTATTGACCGACTGATGAATAAAGTAAATAACAGTAATATAGTATTGCATAAAAATCGTATACTAAAAGAAATCTTAGGTAACGAAAGGGGCGTCACAGGGGTATATATAAAAGATATAGCCGATAAGAGTAATAAGTATGAATATTTAAAAGTTTCTGGTGTGTTTATCGCTATTGGTCATAAACCTAATACAGCTATTTTCAGCTCTCAACTTATCTTGCAGAAAAACGGTTATCTGCGGGTACAATTTGGTATTAAAGGTAACGCTACTGCTACTTCTATTCCAGGTGTTTTCGCCGCTGGAGACGTGATAGATCATAATTATTGCCAGGCTATTACTTCTGCTGGTACCGGCTGTATGGCGGCATTAGACGCAGAGCGTTATCTTAATAAATTAGATACTAACATTCTTGTATAAAATGATAACTGTTTATCAAAAAAGTTAACTTCCGATATTTATTTCATTTTTAGAATATTTTCCTCCTGAAGTGAATTTCAAATACTAATACAAATTGAATGAATAATAGTAGACAAAAAATACTGATCCATTGGTTAAACTTGCAAAGTAAACGTATAAATGGATGGCTACAACTTTCTATGTTATTTGGATTAATAAAAGCCTTAATTCTTATTGCTAATTCTGTGATTGTAGCTTTTTTACTACAAGCATTAATTGTAGATCGTACCCCACGCTCTAATTTAAAAGAATTTTTTATTGCTTTAGCAATATTATTTACGTTTCGCGCGGTAGTTAATTATGTTCATGAACGTATAGGTTTTATTGCTGGTAGTTTATTGCGTCGTAGAATACGTGCTCAAATGTTAGATCACTTTGAGTATCTGGGACCTGCATGTATCCAGAACAAAACCACAGGTAGTTGGATTAGTATGTTAATTGAGCAAATAGAAAAGATGCAAGATTTTTACGCTCTATATTTACCACAACGATTTCTATCAGCAATAGTGCCATTCATAATTTTTATTGTAATTGTTACTATTAATTGGACAGCAGGTTTAATCCTATTTGTTACCGCACCGCTTATTCCACTATTTATGTTTCTGGTAGGAATAGGTGCAGCTGAAGCAAATAGACGTAATTTTTTAGCTTTAGAGCATTTATCTGGATATTTTTTGGATCGTCTACGTGGGTTAGAAACCATCAGGCTATTTTTTAGCGCAAAATCAGAAACAAATAATATTTATCGTACCACTGAGGAATTTCGTAAACGTACTATGGAAGTATTAAGATTAGCTTTTCTATCATCTGGAGTATTGGAATTTTTTTCTTCTATATTTATCGCTATCTTAGCAGTTTATTTTTGTTTTTATTATTTAGAAGAACTACATTTTGGTAGCTACAGCAAAAAAATAACGCTATTTGATGGATTTTTAGTGCTAATTTTAGCTCCTGAATTTTTTAAACCATTACGCGATTTAGGTACTTTTTATCATGCCAAAGCTCAGGCAGTAGGTGCAGCTGAATCAATAGTATATTTTTTAGAAGATGATTCTAATCATCAAAAAAAAGGCCAGAAACTTCCTGTTTCTGGTCCTGTATATTTGATAGCTCGTGATTTATGGATATTAGCGAATAATGGTAATAAAATTGCTGGTCCGCTTAATTTTTCAGTTGAAGCTGGCCAATGTATAGCTATCATAGGTACTAGCGGTGCAGGAAAAAGTTCCTTGTTAAAGGTATTACTCGGTTTTTTACCATATAGAGGTTCGTTGCTTGTTAATGGCATAGAACTGAGCGCATTATCGCCACATATTTGGTATAAACAGTTAAGTTGGGTAAGTCAAAAACCAGTGTTACCGGCAATAACTGTACGCGATAATATTTTACTTGGAGCTCCAGATGCTGATGATTTGCAGTTAAGGCAAGTAATTAATGATACTTATCTAGATGATTTGCTTACATCACTATCAAATGGTATAAATAGCTCTATAGGTGAAGAAGCAGATTGTTTATCTGTGGGACAAGCACAGCGTGTTGCTTTGGCACGAGCTTTAATTCGCATACCTAGATTACTATTATTAGATGAACCTACTGCTAACCTTGATATACATAGCGAAAGACTGATAATGCATACTTTGGAAAGAACTATGCTCCTTCAGACTACAATTTTAGTAACACATCAATTACATCTCATAAAGAATTTTGACAGTATTTGGTTGATGAATAATGGTGTGATAGAAAAAACAGGTAATTATGCTAATTTTACAGACAGTACTACTGGAAAACTAACTGATTTGTTAATAAATTCTCAAAGAAAAGAGTTATAAATAATTATGCGCTTTTTACTATCTTATTGGTTTCTTTTATACTGTGGCTTAAAAAAATTTATTTTAGGAATTTTACTTACCATTATTACTTTACTGGCTAATATAGGTCTGCTAACTGTCTCTGGATGGTTATTATCTTGTGCAGCAACTGCTGGGATAGCTGGACTATATAGTTGTAACTATATGTTACCTGCTGCCAGTATGCGTATCGCTGCTATTATACGCACAATTTTTCGTTGGGCAGAGCTGGTGGTTAGCCACGACGCTACTTTCAACGTCTTAAAGTATTTAAGAATATATACTTTTATTCGCATTTTACCTCTTGTTTCTAGCGTAAGTAATCATTTTAAACGAGCAGAATTACTAAATATTTTAGTATGTGATGTCGAGACTCTAGAGAATCTTTATTTAAGAGTAATTTCACCGATAACTGGAGTATTAGTGGTGATCTTAACAGTAAATTCTCTTATATATCTGTTGTCTCCAAAATATGGATTGACAATGGGTATATTAATGTTGTGTATATTGTTGCTATTACCTGTAATATTTTTTCGGGTAGGAAAATTCGTAGGAGAATCAATAACCGTTTTTCGTTCCAATTATCGTAAGAAACTTCATACCTGGATTTCTAGTAATGCTGAACTTACTGTGTATGGCGCCGCAAAGCGTTATCGACACCAACTAGATAATACTGAAAAAAAATGGCAAGAATATCAGAACTGCCAAAGTAGTATAGGTGCTTACGCACAAAGTATGCTACAGTTATTAACGAGCCTAACATTAATACTTGTATTGTGGATTGCCGCTGGTAGCAATATTATAAATATAAATGATTCGTTTAGAGAGTTTATTGCTCTCTTATTTTTCGTGACACTTTCTTTATTTGAAGTAATAGGTCCGATAGCAGGTGTTTGTCACCATTTGGGACAAGTAATAGCATCTGCTGTACGTATTAATATATTTCTTAACAAGCAGCTTCCAGATGTAGTTTTTCCTTATATAGGTCCCGTACCTGCTACTAGTGTTACTTTGAATGCTAACCAAATACTATTTAAATATACACAGCAACAATTGCCAGCGATTAATAATTTGTCGGTAAAAGTTGCTGCTGGAGAACATATTGCTTTACTAGGCCATACCGGCAGTGGTAAATCAACTCTATTACAATTATTTACTAGAGCTTGGGATCCCCAAAAAGGATATATCACTTTGAATGGGATACCGTTACAACAGTGGAGCGAAAGCGCGCTCCGCGCCATGACTGCTGTGGTACCTCAGAGAATTTATATTTTTAGCGCTACATTAAGAGAAAATCTTATTTTTGCAGCGCCATATGTCAATAATAAAAAAATATGTACAGTATTGCAGTTGGTAGGATTAGAAAATCTTTTTAAATGCAAAGAAGGATTAAACCTTTTTATTGGAGAGGGCGGGAGACCTCTTTCTGGAGGGGAACAATTACGCATAGGTATCGCACGTATTATATTACACGAAGCTCCGCTGTGGCTACTAGATGAACCAACAGATGGTCTAGATATAGTTACAGAAAAGAAAATTTTACAACTTCTAATCACATTGGGTAAAGGACGTACAGTAATAATTGTTACACATAAGCTTCAAGAATTAGAAAATTTTGATTGTATTTATATTATGGATCAAGGTACCTTTCTTGAAAAAGGTAGTCATAAAGAATTAATAGAACAGCGCGGACGTTATTATAACTATCATTTAGCTGGTAGTATAATATAGTCAATTGATATTGTTTATTATTATTTATTTACATAATGAATATTTTGAAGCATTTTATTTAAAGTTATGATATTTCAAATTAGAGGATTATATGTCTAAAGAAGATAATATTGAAATGCAAGGTACAGTACTAGAAACTTTGCCTAATACAATGTTCCGTGTTGAATTAGAAAATGGACATATAGTATCAGCTCATATTTCTGGTAAAATACGTAAAAACTATATTCGTATCCTAACAGGAGATAAAGTTACTGTTGAGCTAACACCATACGATTTAAGTAAAGGACGTATTGTTTTTCGTAGTCGATAAAATTATTTTTATTGCACTATTTGTCAATAATATGAGTAATGTTTATTTATAATCTCTTTTTGCTGTAACCTAAAAGTATTACAGTTGGTATGGCAATTTATTAACAATAATAACTTTTCACATACCTATGTCTAGAAGTATGTCTGATCTCCAGAGCTATTTATTTATAACAATGGAAATTCCTGCCATAACTAGCAATTGTGATATAGATGTTATCTATACTAATCTGTTCTTGGTTATGAAACAAACTTCACTATTCCATGGAATAGTGATATTTTTCACTGTTAATTATTCTTAACTTGTGATCATATTTCTGTTTCTTAATTAAAAGCATACTTCATCCCCACTTGCATTGACTAATAGATTGATAACAATATCGGCACCGTATTTTTGCAACATACCATTCCACCATCAATTTATAAAAAAATAATCACTATCCCCATAGTACTATATTTGCTATAGCTTTTTATGCTGAGCTACTAGTGTGTTTCTGCTATAAATGGCTCACATGCTCAATACTTAGCGTCTCTATCGAGAGTATCTGCTGCAGTAGAGCCACAATCTAACCCTTTCCCACTTCGCTGCTAAAGTTACAATCTGTAATGACAAACGAGAAATTTTTATTTCTAATGTCTTACGGTTAGGTTAGATAACAATGAAAATAGTAACAAGATAAATTAGAGAACAATCCAACTAGTTTTATATTTCACTTATTATAATACCTTGTTATCAGATAATATCTAGTAGGGTATTAACTGATTCTTAGATATGCTGGTAAAATTTTAGCTACGTTCATATTTAGTTACCTGGTAATTTTTACTTATTCTTATCGTTCTAAGAAGTACTGGTATTAGTAGTATTAATTAACTATTCACTTTTAATAGCCGATTTAAAAGCTTCAGTCATGGCATTTGAAAAATGCTCTTCTGGTTTTTTATTTATAAAACTGATAGTTTTTTTCTCATATATTTCATTTTGTGTACAATCAGATAGGCTGATCACTCTATTTTTACGATCGATACCAATTAATTTGGCTTCTATATTATTTCCAACTCTGATTATCGAGTCTTCTTTTTGATTACTCAAGTTTTCAGATGTTTGTGGTAGATAACCTATTACTCCTTTTGCTAATTCAACTGTAATATCTTTTTTATCATCAATGGCTACGATTTTACCGGTAACGATAGCACCTTTCTTATTCAAAGATAAATAATTATTGAATGGATCTTCAGATAGCTGTTTTATGCCTAAAGAAATACGTTCACGTTCCGCGTCAACCTGTATAACTATAGCTGCAATTTCATCACCCTTTTTATATTCATGTATAGCTTCTTCTCCGGTTATATTCCATGAAATATCAGATAAATGAACCAAACCATCGATACCTCCGTTTAGGCCGATAAATATACCAAAATCAGTAATAGATTTTATTTTACCTTCAACACGGTCACCTTTCTTGAAAGTTTCAGCAAACTGCTGCCAAGGATTAATTTTACACTGTTTTAATCCTAAAGAAATACGACGACGTTCTTCATCAATGTCTAGAACTATTACTTCTACCAATTCTCCTACATTAACCATTTTAGATGGATGAATATTTTTATTCGTCCAATCCATTTCAGAAACATGCACTAGTCCTTCAATTCCTTCTTCAATTTCAACGAAACATCCGTAGTCAGTTAAATTAGTTACGCGACCATTCAATCGAGTACCTTCTGGATAACGTTTGGCGATAGCGACCCAAGGATCTTCACTTAACTGTTTCATACCTAATGATACCCTAGTGCGCTCACGATCGAATTTTAACACTTTAACATATATTTCATCTCCAAGAGTAACAATTTCTTTCGGATGCTTAACACGTTTCCAAGCCATATCTGTAATGTGCAGTAGGCCATCAATACCACCTAAATCAACAAAGGCACCGTAATCAGTTAAGTTCTTTACAATCCCCTTAACTTTATTACCTTCCTGTAAATTTTCGATAAGAACATCTCTATCGGCACTATTTTCTAATTCAATAATAGCACGACGAGAAACAACAACATTGTTACGTTTATGATCTAATTTAATTACTTTAAACTCCAGCTCTTTACCTTCTAAATGTAGTAGATCTCGAATAGGACGCACATCTACTAAAGAACCCGGTAAAAATGCACGTATCCCGTTTAACTCTACAGTAAAACCACCTTTTACTTTTCCATTGATAACACCAGTTACAGTAGTAACTTCTTCGTAAGCTTTTTCTAACATTAACCAGGATTCATGTCTTTTTGCTTTTTCACGGGATAATATAGTTTCACCAAAACCATCTTCTACTGCATCTAGAGCCACGTCAACTTGATCGCCTACTTTAATTTCTAATTTACCCTGAGAGTCAATAAATTGTTCAACAGGAATGGTTGATTCAGATTTGAGACCGGCGTCAATTATAACTACTTCTTTCGAAATCGATACAACATGTCCACGAATAATAGAACCAGGACGAGTTTCAATTTTTTTCATGAATTCTTCAAAGATTTGAGCAAATGATTCTGTCATATTTGATATTTAAAATTTTCTAATTAACAACCATTCAGCATCCATGCTTGATGGAAAAGTTATTATTATACACACCCAAAAGCATTCTCCTATGCTTGGGGATAATTTTATTACTGAATATTTGTAATATAGTCATAATTTTTCTAATATTTAGAGATTTATTATCTGACTTAAATATGAAATCATATTCAGCAAATTAGCTGTAGTATGACTACTACATGTAGCTTACTACCTACTATAAGTAATAAGCAGTGAGTTACTCTAGTTAGTAGTAGATACCAAGCATATAAATAAAAATTTTTTACATAATCTTTTCCTTTTCTAATGAATATTAGAATTTTTTAAAATTAACATTAAAGTATTTTATCTGCAACTACAGCTTACAGAATGTATATTATCGGTTTTAACCGAATATAAAGAACAGTGTTTCCATTGAGTTAAGCTGAAATACACTTTATTGTCACCAAATACCCAGAAAACAAGGAATAAATACATCTAACTTACTTACATACATTATATATCTATGTATTTCTCTTATTTTTCAAAAATTTTTATCAATGTTTTATGGAGCAATATTTAATAGTAATATTTATTATTTTCTGAGTAGATATAATTGCCTGATTTATAAAATACGTGTTAATTGTATAGTTGAATATATAGTGTCTTGTGACTAATCAACGATAACTAGTTATCTGATGATATTAGTTATCAACAATTATTTTTAGGGCAAATATATTTACTTCTTATTTTCTTAAGCAAACAAAAATATTGTCCAGTTTACAACTCAAATTAATTTGCTATTATGTAATATTATTAATGTATTTAAATATAGTTTAAGTATGGCTTGGCTTATCTTATATTAGATGTAGTGTAGTTGCTTACTATACTATATCAATCTAATTGATTATTATCTATGTTGCTTTGATTTGAATTTTTCAAGTTAAATTTAATTTTCCTATGACTGAAGTCGCTAAAAAAATATTGGTAACTTGTGCATTACCTTATGCTAATGGTTCGATTCATATTGGACATATGTTTGAACATATACAAGCGGATATTTGGGTTCGTTATCAAAGAATGCGCGGCAATAAAGTTTATTTCATTTGTGCTGATGACGCTCACGGCACACCAATTATGCTTAAAGCACAGAAAATGGGTCTGACTCCTGAAGAGATGATTAACGCAATAAACTTAGAGCATAAAAAGGATTTTGCAGACTTTAGCATTAGCTATGATAATTACTATTCAACTCATAGCGAAGAAAATCTGCAATTATCTACACTTATTTATCAGCGCCTTAAAAAAAATAATTTGATTAAATCTAGATTTATTTCCCAGCTCTTTGATATAGAAAAATCAATGTTTTTGCCAGATCGTTTCGTAACAGGTAGTTGTCCAAAATGCCATTCTCCAGATCAATATGGAGATAACTGTGAAATTTGTGGGGCTATTTATAACTCAACAGAGCTTCTTAAGCCTAAATCTGTACTTTCCGGTACTAAACCAGTTCTGCGTGACTCAGAACACTTTTTTTTCGATTTACCTGTGTTTAGTAATATGTTAAGTAATTGGACTCGTTCAGGAACTCTTCAAGAGCAAGTAGCCAATAAAGTTCATGAATGGTTTGAATCAGGTTTACAGCAATGGGATATTTCCCGTGACGCACCATATTTTGGTTTTGAAGTACCTGATGCTCCTGGAAAATATTTTTATGTATGGTTAGATGCACCTATTGGTTATATGAGTGCTTTCAAAAATTTTTGTAACAAACGTAAAGATATATGTTTTGATGAATTTTGGCAAGAAGATTCTAAAGCTGATCTATACCATTTTATTGGTAAAGATATTGTCTATTTTCACAGCTTATTCTGGCCAGCTATGTTAGAAGGAAGTCAATTTCGCAAACCAACTAATTTATTAGTTCACGGCTATGTAACTGTAAACGGATCAAAAATGTCAAAATCACGAGGCACTTTTATCAAAGCTAGCACTTATTTAACATATTTTGATGCAGATTGTCTGCGTTATTTTTATGCTACTAAAATGTCATCAAATATCAATGACATCGATTTCAATATTAAAGATTTCGTACTAAGAGTAAATGCAGATATTGTTAATAAAGTGGTAAATTTGGCATCACGTAATGCTGTATTTATAAATAAATATTTTAACGGCCAATTAGCTGCTACTATAGATGACCCGTTGCTATATGCTACATTTGTTAATGCAGCTAAGTATATTGGTCAATCGTTTAGTAACCGTGAAACTAGCAACGCTATTCGTAAAATTATGGATCTAGCAGATTTGGCTAATCGTTATGTAGATAAACAGGTACCTTGGGTAATAGCGAAACATGAAGGACGTGAGAGGGATCTACAAGCTATATGTTCAATGGGAATTCAATTATTTAGAGTTTTGATGACATATTTGAAGCCAGTAATTCCTTCGTTAGTCATAAGAGCAGAATTATTCTTAGCAACTTCACTTACCTGGGATACTATTACTGAACCATTGTTGTCACATCGGATAAATAATTTTCAGATATTATTTAGTCGTATTAAAATAGAACAAGTAGAAGCTATGATGAAAGCTTCAAAATTAGAAAATAACCATTAATTCCATTTTTAAAATATCCAATTAAATATTTTTACGTTATTTATCTCTATTTTAGATTTTTTCCATACTTTATAACAATATTATTTGAAAAAAACTAACTAATAACTTTGGCTCTTTATATTAGAAGATTATTCTAATTTCGGTAAAAGAATGTAATTCTATAATGACTGATTGGGTTCGTATAAATAGAGATAAAAACTTACTTATGATTTTTGCAAAATATAAAAAAGGATCTAATAAGAAAATTATTGCTTTTGTGAAAAAAAATAAAGTAATTTATAATGCAATATTGGCTTATATTGTTATTTATTTAATTAAAATTGATAAACTTTTTTATTATACTTTTTCCAGTAGATTTTAATCCAAATGATCGTTAGTAACAATAAAATTGATAATCTTAATAATTATGAAAAGGTAATCAATTCAAATTGAAACTTAGTAAAATAGAATGATAATCTTACTTTTAACATAAACAGGAAATGGTAATGTTAAATTTTTATACTTCTTCAAGTATTCAAGTACTTAAAGGTTTGGATGCGGTACGTAAACGCCCTGGTATGTATATTGGTGATACTGATGATGGTACTGGTTTACATCATATGGTATTCGAAGTTGTAGACAATGCTATCGATGAAGCACTTGCTGGTTTTTGTAAAGAAATAGTAGTTGTTATTCATGAAGGTAATTCAATTTCTGTTCAAGATGATGGAAGAGGTATTCCAACAGATATACATGAAGAAGAAGGTATATCTGCAGCCGAAGTAATAATGACTATGCTGCATGCCGGAGGTAAATTCGATGATAACTCTTATAAAGTATCAGGAGGTTTACACGGAGTGGGCGTCTCAGTGGTAAATGCCCTATCTAAAAAACTTGAGCTTATAATAAAAAGAGAAGGAAAAATATATCAACAAATTTATCATGCAGGAGTGCCCCAATTTCCAATAAAAATCATAGGCGAAACTGATAATACTGGTACTACCGTGCGCTTTTGGCCCAGCCTTGATACCTTTACTAATAATACAGAATTTCAATATGAAATTTTATATAAGAGGTTGCGAGAGTTATCTTTTCTAAATTCTGGAATATCTATACGTTTGTGCGATAAAAGAAACAATAAGGAAGATCATTTTCATTACGAAGGAGGAATAAAATCTTTTATAGAAAGTCTCAATAAAAAGAAAATTCCTATTCATCCTAATATTTTTTATTTTTCTGCTGAAAAAGACAATATTGGTGTAGAAATTGCATTGCAATGGAACGATAGCTTTCAAGAAAATATCTATTGTTTTACTAATAATATTCCTCAACAAGATGGAGGTACTCATCTTGCTGGCTTTCGTACTGCTATGACCAGAACATTAAACTATTATCTTGATAAAGAAGGTTACAGCAAGAAGAATAAAATTAACGTTACTGGAGATGATATACGTGAAGGGCTTATAGCTATAATTTCAGTTAAAGTATCCAATCCGAAATTTTCTTCTCAAACAAAAGAAAAATTAGTTTCTTCAGATGTAAAACCTGCAATGGAAACATTGATAAATGATCGGCTATCGGAATTTTTACTAGAAAATCCCACTGATGCAAAAATAATAGTAGGGAAAATTATTGAATCAGCTCGCGCTCGTGAAGCTGCTCGTAAAGCACGTGAAATAACTCGTCGTAAAGGAGCACTAGATCTCTCTGGTTTGCCAGGGAAACTTGCTGACTGTCAGGAACAAGATCCGGCACTATCAGAAATTTATTTAGTAGAAGGTGATTCAGCTGGAGGTTCTGCTAAGCAGGGACGTAACCGTAAAAATCAAGCTATTTTGCCTCTAAAAGGCAAAATTATGAATGTTGAAAAAGCTCGTTTTGAGAAGATTTTATCTTCTCAAGAAGTAACTACGCTGATAACTGCTCTGGGATGCGGTATAGGTAGAGATGAATATAATCCAGATAAGTTGCGTTATCACCATATAATTATAATGACAGATGCTGATGTTGATGGTTCCCATATTCGTACTTTGTTATTGACATTTTTTTATCGTCAAATGCCGAAACTTATTGAGCAAGGTCATGTTTTTATTGCACAACCGCCACTATATAAAATTAAAAATGGAAAAAAAGAAAAATATTTCAAAGATGATGAAGACATGGATCATTATCTGATATCTATAGCAGTGGATGGTGCTACATTATACGCTAATTCTCATACAATAGTTCTAACTGGTAAACCTTTAGAAAAGTTAGTTACTGAGTATTTTAGTATACAAAAGATGATAGAACGTATGGAACAACGATTTCCTAAATCATTGCTTTATAGTTTGATTTATCAACCTGTGTTAACTACAGAGCACTTAAAACAAAGAGAGAAAGTTATAAGCTGGATTGAATCACTAGTAAACAAACTAAATAAAGACAATAAACATTATAGTAGTACTTATACTTTTGAAATAAAAAATTCCGATAGCCAGTTATTTGAGCCATTATTAAGAATACGTACTAATGGTATAGATACTGATTACATGCTAGATGAGGATTTTATCCACAGCAATGAATATCGTAAACTAATAAATTTTGGAAAAAAAATAGATAATCTTATCAAAGTAGATACCTTTATTAAGCGTGGTGATCGATATCAGCAAATAACTAGTTTTGAACAAGCATTAGAATGGTTAATAAAAGAATCGCGTAGGGGACTAGTAGTGCAGCGCTATAAAGGACTAGGTGAAATGAATCCAAAACAGTTATGGGAAACCACAATGGATCCAGATAGACGTTGCATGTTACGTGTGACGGTGAATGATGCTATTGAAGCTGATCAGCTATTTAATACGCTAATGGGAGATACCGTAGAACCTAGGCGCCTATTTATTGAAGAAAATGCATTAAAAGCGGAAAATATAGATATTTAATAAAAATAATGCTACTAGCATTTAATAAAGTTATTAACTAATTAATTATATTAGTTACTTTTATCTTGTAATGTTTCACATTTTAATTTAATATTTCTTTTAAAGATTCTAAAAGAGTTAAGATAGATAAATTTTATCTGTTTTAAGTTAGATATTTCTTTTTATTAAATTATTTGTGCGTCCGTAGCTCAGTTGGTTAGAGTGTCACCTTGACATGGTGGTGGTCAGTGGTTCGAGTCCACTCGGACGCATTATTTTTACACTTATTTTTAGAGAAGTTTCTTCATTAATTTATTAGTAATAGTAGTATATTTTGTTTAATAAAAACGTTTCACTATTATATAACAGTTTTAAATAGAAATATAACTTCATATAATAAAAAATTTATTCTATTTACTATAATTTTAGTAAATTTTAATTAAAGATATTTAAAAATATTACTATCATCTTGATGATGATCATCTTTAGTAAATTTTTTTACAACAAATTTGTTTTATTAAAAACTATTTAATTTTTTGCTATTCATTATTAATAGTTATCTGTTTTCTAAGATAGTTTGTACCGTACCCAGTAATAGAAGGGCACAAAAATTATTATCTATCACCATTTATAAAAGTTGAAATTATGAAAAAAACTAAAATAGTTTGTACTATAGGTCCTAAAACAGAATCTGAAGAAGTATTATTAAGCCTTCTTAATGCGGGTATGAACGTAATGCGTCTGAATTTTTCTCACGGAAATTATGATGAGCACGAAAATAGAATTAAAAATCTGCGTGCCGTTTTAAATAAAACAGATTTACAAGCTGCTATTATGCTTGATACTAAAGGACCTGAAATTAGGACTATGAAGCTAGAAAATGGGAAAGATATTTCGTTAAATGCTGGACAAATATTTACTTTTACTACAAATAAAACCATTCTCGGCAATAGTAAGTGTGTAGCAGTTACTTATTCTGGATTTACTAATGATATTAAAATAGGAAATACTATATTAGTAGATGATGGTCTTTTATGTATGACCGTTATAGATATCTTGCAGGATCAAGTAGTGTGCCAAGTATTAAATAATGGTGATCTGGGTGAAAATAAAGGAGTTAATATTCCTGGTGTATCTCTTACTCTACCAGCATTGTCAGAGAAAGATAAACGTGACTTAATTTTTGGATGCGAACAAAGAGTAGATTTTATTGCAGCTTCATTTATTCGTAAACATTCTGATGTACAAAACATTCGCGACCATCTGAAGCAATACGGCGGTGAACATATTCAGATTATATCTAAAATTGAAAATCAAGAAGGTTTAGATAATTTTGACAAAATTCTTGAAGAGTCTGACGGTATAATGGTAGCTCGTGGCGATCTTGGTGTGGAAATTCCAGTTGAAGAAGTAATTTTAGCGCAAAAGATGATAATAGCAAAGTGCAATCAAGCAGGTAAAGTTGTAATTACAGCAACACAAATGCTTGATTCTATGATTAAAAATCCTCGTCCCACTCGTGCTGAAGCTGGCGATGTTGCTAACGCAATTTTAGATGGCACAGACGCTGTAATGCTTTCTGGAGAAAGTGCCAAAGGAAAATATCCCCTGGAATCTGTTACTATTATGGCTAAAATATGTGAGAGAACCGATAAGATCCTATCTAAGAATATCAATTCCATTAAAAAAATTAGTCACTTACCAATTACTGAAGTAGTTTGCCGTAGCGCTGTTGAAACTGCAGAACAACTAGAATCACCTCTTATTATAGTAGCTACCAAAAGTGGTAAATCTGCTAAATTTATACGGAAATATTTTCCTAAATCAGAAATTTTAGCATTAACTACTAACTATTTTACATCCCGTAACTTACTACTAAGTAGGGGAATTACTTGTAAGCTTATAGAAGACATTAATTCTTTTGATGATTTTTATCGTATAGGTAAAGCTATAGCACTAAAAACTAATTTAGCGGTTAAAGGAAATATTATCGTTTTTGTTTCCGGATCTTTAGTACCAAGCAATACCAGAAATACTTCATCAGTTTATATTCTTTGATATATAGTTTTTTGTGCGTTAGCTTGTATACGAATATTTCGCACTATAGCTTCTAATCCTTGCGATCGGTATGGAGTCAAGTGTTGAATAAGTTCTAATTCATTAAAAAATGGTTGCACATCATAAGAAATAATTTCTGTAAGAGTTAAGTTTTGATAAATAATAAATAATATGGCAATAAGTCCTTTGACAATAGCCGTATCACTGTCTCCGTAAAACTGAAAGCTGTCTTTTGCATAAGTTTCTAAACCTATCCATACTTTACTTTGACATCCAGTAACAAAATGTTTTGGGGTACGCATACTTACTGGTAACGGCGGTAATTGAGCTCCTAGTTCAATAATATAAAGATATATTTCTTCCCAATTCCTACAACGGGAAAAATTGTGCCGTAATTTTTCTTTATTAGGCAAATTAGATAGATTTTGCAAATCGTTCTCCTTATCTCAATAAATATTGTACCCTTACCAAACTAGACACGAGTCTATCTATATCATTTTTATTTGTATACATTGCAATTGATGCACGACACATGTGCTCTACATCAAAATATGACATCAACGGCATAGCACAATGATGTCCAGTACGGATAGCAATGCCATATCGATCTAAAAACAAACCTACATCATAGGCATGTCGCTGAATTAAATTAAAAGCAATAATACCTATACGGTTACTTGGTCCATATAATTTTATATTGGGTATTTGATTTAGTGCTTCAATTGTATATTGCATGAGTCCATGCTCATAAGCTTGAATATTTTCCATACCTATATGTTCAATATAATCAATAGCAGCTCCTAAACCTATAATACCTGCTATATTTGGAGATCCTGCCTCAAAACGCCATGGGATATCATTAAAAGAAGTTCCATTAGTTAGACTAACAGTACGGATCATAGATCCCCCACCTTCCCAAGGCGGCATAGCGTTTAATAGTTCTTTTTTAGCATATAGTATACCAATACCAGAAGGTCCATAAATTTTATGACCTGAGAATACATAAAAATCGCAATCTATATTCTTGACATTTACTTTTTGATGCATAATTCCTTGCGCGCCGTCGACTAGTATCACTGCATTACTTAATGCACGTACTTGAGCTATAATTTTTTGTAGAGGATTAAACGTACCAAGTACATTAGATACTTGAGTAATCGCAAATAAACGCGTATGGTGATCAATTAAATCCGGCAATAGAGAGATATTTAGCGTCCCATCTGGAAGAAAAGGAATATAGCGTAGAGATAACTGTTTTCTATCAGCTAGAATTTGCCATGGAACAATATTAGCATGATGCTCCATTTCTGAAATAAGAATATTATCACCAGCTCGCAGATTATATTGTCCCCAACTATTAGCAACCAAATTAATACCTTCTGTAGATCCTTTAACGAAAATAATTTCATCTACAGAATCGGCGTTGATAAAACTTGCTATGCGATATCGCACTTGTTCCATACGAAAAGTAGATTCACTACTTAAAGTATGAATGCCTCGGTGCACTGCAGCGTATCCTTGCCGATAATATTCGCTTTCACAATCAATAACAACATTAGGTTTTTGCGCACTAGCGGCGCTATCAAGATATATTAGCGGCAGTTTATTTATTTTCCGTTCTAGGATAGGAAAATCAGAACGGATTCTTTCAATAGGATAATTCATTTAGATACTTCCAAAGCCGCAGCGATATGTGCTAGTACCATATTGCGTACTGCATCTTGAGAAATTATTTCTGTTACTTCAGCTGCAAAAGCATAAATTATTATTTTTTGTGCATCTTTTCTAGTAATCCCTCGAGAACATAGATAGAAAATCTGTTCTTCATCGATATGACCAATAGTAGCCCCGTGATTGCATTTTACATCATCAGTATAAATTTCTAATTGTGGTTTAGTATTTACTTCAGCTAGAGGGTTTAATAGTAAATTGTTATTTATCATTTTACCATCGGTTTTTATAGCCTTATTAGCAACTTTAATTAATCCATTGAATACTCCTTTACCAAAATCACGTACAATAAATTTATGTAGTTGTCTACTTAAACAATAACTATTATTATGTTCAATATAAGTACGATTATCACTAATATCTTTCCCTGAAGGTACAATAAGGCTATTAATTACCAGATTAGAGCCTTCTCCGTTCATCTGCGCGCTAGTTTGATGCCTAGTCAACTTTGCTCCGAATATAAATGTACTACTATGTACCACCGCAGTACGACTGATACTTATATCGTTATGGCCAAAATGATAGCTAGCACTATTTTCACAAGCTAGTTTGATATGACTTAAGTGTGCATTATTGCCAACTACCATTGAAGTTCGAGCTCCGCAGAAATGTCCTTTAGGATCTAAGCTAACAAAATGTTCAATTACTTGACCTTGTGCACTATCTCCGATATCAATATGGTGTCGGTAATGTACCATATTAAGTGTTTCTTTATTTTCACTTCCTTGACTGATATGTAATATATATAGCGGTCTTGCTGCTATGTTACTATTAGGTAAGTAAATTCTAGTAGTTTCTTTGCTTAAACTTTCGGTTAAATGTAAAAATATTTCAGGTTGGATAGGAGCTGGCAGTGATTGCCTCGCAGCACCTTTTTCTATTTTTATTTTCCAGAAACCAGTATCTGGATCACTTAATAATGAATCATAGTGACCATCTACAAAAACTAACCTACAAGCATCTATTTTAAAACTTAGAGCCTCTAAATTAGCGATAGATACCTTACAAGCAGTAGTAGAAATAAAATGGTGCGAAAGCAAACCTTCCAGCTTGGTATATTTCCAATGTTCGTGTTTACAGGTAGGTATCCCCATACCTTTAACATTATTCCAGTGCGAATAAGATTCAGCAAAGTGCGTTGCACTTTGGCTCATGAATAATTGTTGCCACTGTTTTAACGTTCTTGAAGAATTGTTATTATTTGGTAAGCCAGCCATAGCCTTGCTCCTCAAGCTTTTTTGCCAAGGAAAAATCGCTGGATTTTATAATTTTGCCTTTATGCAACACATGAACATGATCAGGTTTTATATATTCTAAAATACGCTGATAATGAGTAACTATAACAAAAGAACGTTTTGCATTACGTAGTGTATTTACGCCTCTAGCAACAATTTTTAAGGCATCTATATCCAAACCAGAATCTGTTTCATCCAAAATACATAAATCTGGCTCTAGCACAGCCATTTGTAAAATGTCATTACGTTTTTTTTCTCCACCAGAAAATCCTACATTTACAGATCTAGTTAGCAAATCAGATGGCATTTTAAGTAATGCAATCTTTGATTCAATGAAATCTGAAAAATCAAAGCGATCTAACGGCGGTTTATTACGATATTTACGAACCGTATTTACAGCAGTTTGTAAGAAAAAATGGTTACTGACACCTGGAATTTCTACAGGATATTGAAATGCCATAAAAATTCCTTCTCTAGCGCGTTCTTCTGGTTCTAATGCTAGTAAATTATAGCCTTTAAATAATACATAACCAGAAGTAATATTATAATTTTGCCTACCCGTTATAGTAGCTGCTAAAGTGCTTTTACCGGAACCATTGGGTCCCATTATAGCATGAACTTCTCCTGGTTTTATTTCTAAATTTAATCCTTTAAGAATAGCATTCTCTTCTATGCTAACGTTTAGATTTTTAATTGATAACATTTTTAATTCCTATAACTAGCTAGCATGTAGTACAAACTCCATTTTAGCCTACTCTGCGTTCAATACTTATAGCTAGTAATTTTTGTGCTTCTACAGCAAACTCTAGTGGTAATTCTGAAAATACATCCTTACAAAAACCGTTAACTATCATTGAAATTGCATCATCTTCACTAATACCACGTTGGCAGCAGTAAAAAAGTTGATCTTCTCCTATATGCGAAATTGTAGCTTCATGTTCTAATTTAGCTGTATTATTACGTGCTTCTACATAAGGGAAAGTATGTGCGCTACATTCGCTACCGATAAGCATCGAATCACATTGAGTAAAATTACGTGCATTATTAGCTGTGGGCATAATTTTTACTAACCCCCGATAAGTGTTTTCACTTTTACCTGCAGAAATTCCTTTAGAGATAATTGTTGAGTGAGTATTTTTGCCAATATGAATCATTTTGGTACCAGTATCGGCTTGCTGGTAACTATTAGTCATAGCCACCGAGAAAAATTCTCCTAATGAATTATTCCCACGAAGAATAACGCTAGGATATTTCCAAGTAATAGCTGAGCCAGTTTCTAACTGTGTCCAGGACATTTTAGAGTTAGCACCGGCACATAACGCTCGTTTAGTAACAAAATTAAGAATCCCTCCCTCACTTTTATTACCAGAAAACCAATTTTGTATCGTAGAATACTTTACTTTAGCATCTTTAAGCAAAATAACCTCAACAACAGCTGCATGTAGTTGATAGATATTATGCACTGGAGCTGAGCATCCTTCTATATAGCTGATAGAACTACCTTCATCAGCAATAATAATAGTGCGTTCAAACTGACCTATATTAGCAGAATTAATGCGAAAGTATGTTGATAGTTCCATCGGACAGTGTATACCTTTAGGTACATAAATAAATGTTCCATCAGAAACTACTGCTGAGTTTAAAGCAGCGAAAAAATTATCTGTATATGGCACTACACTGCCTAGATACTTACGTACTAAATCTGGATATTCATGAATAGCTTTATTAAATGAACAAAAAATAATACCTATTTTGGCTAGCTTCTCGCGATAAGTAGTTGATACTGAAACGGAATCAAAAATAGCATCTACAGCAACATTTCTACCTTCACGAACGGGTACTCCAAGCTTATTGAATGCCTGTTCTACTTTATCTGTAAGATAATTTTTAACATGTTTGGTACTACCAGACTGGTGTGGTATTATACCTGATTGTAACTGACAATTATCATCACAATTATTACAAGATGGTGCAGAATAGTAACTATAATAATTATAATCAATAGGATTATAATGGGCTTTTAACCAGTGCGGTTCTTCCATTTTTAACCAAGCATCATAAGCATTTAAACGAAATTTTAGCATCCAATCTGGATCATTACGTTTTGCTGAAATAGCACGTATTACATCTTCTCTTATACCATGCGCTAATTCTTCTGTTGCTAATTTTGTAAAGAAACCTTCTTTATAAGAACGATCATTTTTCATCAATAATTTAGTAACTTTAATTTTTTAAAAATAGTAATCATTTATCAATTAAAGGCCAAAACTTTTGCCACAACCACAGGTGTACTGCGCTTTGGGATTGTTAAATTTAAATACGTAGTTTATACCTTGCTGTATGTAATCTAAAACAGTACCATCAATAAAAGGCATCGCTTTTATCGACACATATAATCTCGCGCCATTAGTTTCATAAACTATATCATTGTTATTAATTTGTGTAACTTTTTCCAGAAAATATTTAAAACCAGCACATCCAGATTTTTTAATACTAAAACGTAACCCAAGCATAATTGAATCATCTTCCATTAATTTATTAATTTTACGTACAGCAGAATTAGTTAAGGTTACTCCGTGCCAGATATTATTTTCCATGGAAAATCTTTCCATGTTATTATCATCTAATTGCATAATTATTACCTAAGAACATTAGAAAATTATACTTCTAAAATTAAAATATTTATTTTCTTATTCAATAAATTTTTCTGTATATACTTATAGTAAGTATTATTAAATATTTATGAAAATAAAAAATAATTTAATATTTAATTAAATATAATGCATTAAATTTTCTGTTAGATGCAGAGATTTTAGAAAATCTTAATTCTTAAGATAAGCAAATTATTTATTTATCTAATCCATATCGTATTTATGTTATTTATATTTAAATAATAACAATATTATAAGTATATTTTTTAACAACTATTTTTTATTTGTCTGTAATAACTTAAGTTGTTATTAACAATTGAGATAGTTAGATCTATTAATCTACCTAGATAGATTATCATTGTTTCTTAATTTTTTACTGGGGCAGAAGGTTACTACCCTGCTGGCAGTAACAAAAAGAATCACTTGGCTAGTTTTAGGATTATATCCTGACCTATTATTTTTATTCAAAATAATTTATATATAACAAATATTAATTATTTTACTTAATTACCATTTGCTAATGCAAGACATTTATTTATAAAAATAATTTTACTATAATAGGAATCCTGTTTGCTTAATTTAATATTTTTAAATAAGTATTCTGAAATTCTAACTTTAATTAGAAACATAAGTTTCATTCCTTAAGTAGGCTTGGAATTTACTTTTTAAAGAAAAAATACATTTTTCAATAATTGCTGCAATTTCTTCTTCTTCAAGAGTATTATTTTTATTTTGCAATATTAAACTAATAGCTATGCTTTTAAAACCTTTTTTGATATTATTACCATGGTAGATATCAAATATATTTATATTAATTAATTGATCTCCAATAACATTTTTACATTCATTAATAATATCTGTAACAGCAATATTATCAACAACTACAATAGCTATATCTCGGCGATTAGTAGGAAATCGAGAAATATTACTTATTTTATGACTTTTACACTCAGCAACTATATTCCAGAGAAATTCAAAAACCAAAGTACGACTATTTAAATTTAACTTGGCCTCAAGTTCAGGATGAATCATACCTATAAAACCAATAAATTCATTTTTAATATAAATTGCTGCACTCTGCCCTGGATGCAAAGCTGGATGCTGTTGTACTTTAAATTCTATATCGTCTAATTTACCAGTAATATCAAATATTGCCTCAATATCGCCTTTAATGTCATAAAAATCTACTAATGGTTGTTCTTTATCAAAATCCCAGTGTTCATTAAATCTAGGACCAGTAATAACTCCAGCCAACATAAAATCTTGACGAATTCCCATT
Source organism: Candidatus Mikella endobia (assembly GCF_900048045.1). Taxonomy (GTDB): domain Bacteria; phylum Pseudomonadota; class Gammaproteobacteria; order Enterobacterales; family Enterobacteriaceae; genus Mikella; species Mikella endobia. The sequence continues at coordinate 281,061 of NZ_LN999831.1, forward strand.
TCAGCTGTATTATCAGGAATAAAACGCAATCCGCTTTCAAATAAACGGATCCGCTGTTGCTGCCGATTCTGATTATAAATTAACGCATCAATAAGTCCGGTCCATAACGACAATCGCATAACGGACATATTTTTAGAAATAGGATTAGGTAGTACTAATGGAACCTGATGAGGATGAAACAATGCTTGTTTTTTAGGATCAACAAAACTATAGATAATAGTTTCATGATAGCCACGAGCTACTAGTAACATTTTTACTCTTGATAACTGTAGTGCTTCTTCACTAAAATGCGATATTTTTAAATTAGCACGTACTGGTACATTAGGAATCATGTTATAACCATATAATCTGGCAATTTCTTCTATTAAATCTTCTTCAATAGATATATCAAAACGCCAACTAGGAGCTGTAACTTTCCAAGAATCTGTTGCTAGGATGCATCTAACTTTGCAACCAATACTGGTTAAAATATCATTCACATCATTATTAGGGATAAAATGGCCAATTAGACGATCCAATTTTTTTCGGTGTAAATTTATAGTATTTGACTGTCTAAGTGATCTTTTAGATGTTCTATCAATAACTGGCCCCGGTTGTCCACCACAAATAGCTACTAATAGTTCTGTAACTCTCTCTATAGCTAAAGGTGGTAGATTTTGATCTACACCTCGTTCGTAATGATATAGAGTATTAGTATGTAATTCATAGCGACGAGCAGCACTAGTTATAATTAACGGATTAAAGAAAGCACATTCTAAAAATATATTACAGGTAGAAGAATAATTAATACTTGAATTAGCCCCTCCTAGAATCCCTGCTATTGCTAAAACTTTATTGTAATCAGCAATAACTAGCGTATCGGAAGCTAAAGTAATATTATTACCATTAACTAATGTTAGTTGTTCATTTTTTTGGGCATATCGAACTAAAATCCCGCCTTCAATACTATCAAAATCAAAAATATGTGTTGGTTGTCCTAGTTCTAATAGAACATAATTAGTGATATCAACTACAGCGTCTATTGATCGATAGCCGCTGCGGCGTAATTTTTCTTTCATCCATAATGGTGTTCTAGCGTTGATGTTTATATTTTTTACTATTCTTCCTAAATAGCGCGGACAAGCATTAGTAACTTCTACATAAATAAATATCTTATCGTTGATAACTGGCAATACTTTATGGATAATAGGTGGTTCGAAAGTAATACGATTATAAGCTGATATATCTCGAGCAATGCCTAACAATCCTAAGCAATCGGGGCGATTGGGTGTGATGTTAATATCAATAATGTTATCTTCAAGCTGAAGATAGTCACGAATATTTTTTCCTATGGGTGCATCTGCTGGTAGTTCAATTATGTCATGATTATTTCCATCAATACCTAATGTAGGAAATGAACACAGTATACCTTCTGATAGCTCATTAAATAATTTTTTAGCTTCAATATTCAAATTTCCAGGCAGTAAGGCACCTCTAGTTGCTACCGCTACTATTAAATCTGTGCGACAATTTTTTGCTCCACATACAATATTATGTAGTATTTTATCACCGATATCTACGGTATTAATAAATAATTTATTATTCTTGATATTGATGTGTGGCCTGCATTCAACTATTTTGCCGATTACTACACCAGTAAAACGTTTAGCTACTGGTTCTATGCTGTTTACTTCTAGTCCAATCATAGTAATTTGATCTGCTAATGTGTTACTATCGATGGTTGGGTTCACCCATTCACGCAGCCAAAATTCACTGAATTTCATGTGGTGATTTTATCCTTCTTTAAAATTTAAATTGTTTTAAAAAACGTAGATCATTTTCGAAAAAGGCGCGTAAATCTGTAAGATGATAATAAATCATCGTTAATCGTTCTATTCCTATGCCAAAAGCAAAACCAGAATAGATTTCTGGATTTATTCCAATATTACTTAATACATTTGGATGTACCATGCCACAACCAAGAACTTCCAGCCAATTACCGTTGGTTCTCATAACGTCTACTTCTGCGGAAGGTTCAGTAAATGGAAAATAAGATGGACGGAAACGAACTGGTATATTTTCGGCAAAAAAATTACACAGAAAATCATGTAGTGTTCCTTTTAAGTTAGTAAAACTGATATTAGTATCAATAATCAGTCCTTCCATTTGATGAAACATAGGAGTATGTGTATAATCATAATCGTTACGGTACACTCTTCCTGAAGTAATAATTCTCATTGGTGGTTTTTGCATTTTCATAATGCGAATCTGTACACCAGATGTATGAGTACGTAATAGTCTAGTATTATCTAACCAAAATGTATCTTTATCAGTACGTGCTGAATGATGTACGGGAATATTTAGTGCATCAAAATTATGATAATCATTTTCTATTTCAGGACCTTTTACTACCGAAAAACCTAATGTACTGAAAAAAGATTCAAGACGATTAATGGTCCAAGATATTGGATGAATACTGCCATTTTCCATACGTCGTCCTGGTAATGAGATATCTAAAGTCTCCGTGGCTATTTTTATATCCAATGCCAATTTTTCTAAAATAATTTTCCTTTTAGTTAATTCTTGTTTAAATTCCTGTTTTACTTTATTTATTATAGCACCTACTACTGGTCTTTCTTCAGGAGCTAAATATCGCAAAGCATGAATTTGTTGAGAAAAAATACCTTTTTTACCTAAATATTTGATGCGTATTGAATCTAATGTAGCAGTATCCTGAGACTGTTCAATTGCTTTTTTAGCCTGAGCAACAAAAAATTCAATTGTGGGCATTACTTCCTCTTTTTATTGAAGTTTATGGATTACTAATCCATACGAATTAATTTTTAATATAAAAAGCCTCCAACTGATGGAGGCTCAAGCACTTTTTTTAGTAAATTACAATAATACTAATCTCTATAAAAAATTTTTAACTTCTCAAGTAGTTTATATTAAATTTTTTTTGTTTTATCTACCAAACAAGTGAAGGCAGATTTATCAAATACAGCTATATCAGCTAATATTTTACGGTCTATATTAATAGACTCTTTTTTAAGCTTATTTATCAATTTACTGTAAGTAATATCATTTTGACGAGCTGCGGCGTTAATACGAGTAATCCATAACTGACGAAAATGACGTTTTTTTTGACGTCGATCACGATAAGCGTATTGACCTGCTTTTATAACTGCCTGGAAGGCAACTCTATAAATTCGAGAACGAGCACCATAGTAACCTTTTGCTTGTTTTAATATTTTTTTGTGACGGGCACGTGCTACCACACTACGTTTTACGCGAGCCATATAATATTAATATCTCCTAAAATTTTTATATTGGATCATTCAGAAGCTTATGTGTTTTAGTTTATACTAAACAATGCATAACTAAACTGAAATCATTTTTAGAAACCATAGATTTTGGATGCAAATGACGCTTACGTTTAGTTGATTTTTTAGTAAGAATATGACGCATATTAGCATGTTTATGTTTCAAACCTCCTGAAGCTGTTTTTTTAAAACGCTTAACAGCACTACGTACTGGCTTAATTTTTGGCATAAAATTTATTATTTCCTCATAATTTTAGGAAAAACGTAGGTTCTACGAAGTCTTCCTTACTTATTATTCTTTACACTGTTTCTTGGGTGCAAGAACCATAATCATTTGTTTTCCTTCTATTTTAGAAGGAAAGTATTCTACAATTGCTATTTTACTCAAATCATTACGAATACGGTTGAGAACTTCAATACCAATATACTGATGTGATATTTCACGTCCTCGAAAACGTAAAATAATTTTAGCTTTATCTCCTTCTTCAAGAAAGCGAATTAAGTTACGTATTTTTACCTGATAGTCACTTTTATCAGTACTAGGACGGAATTTTATTTCTTTAATTTGAATAACCTTTTGCTTTTTCTTTTGTTCTTTAGCTAATTTACTTTTTTCATAAAGAAATTTTCCGTAATCCATAATTCTGCAAACTGGCGGCTCTGCATTAGGGCTTACTTCAATTAGATCAACACCAGCTTCTTCCGCTTTTTCAATGGCTTCAGTTATAGTAACAATACCAATTTGCCTACCGTCTATACCTGTTAGACGAACCTCTGCGTTACGTATTTCTCTGTTAATACGATTAGAACGCACAGATGGAACTTTTTTTCCGCCTTTAATACTTTAGTCCTCCAGTTAATGTTGATAAAGATTATAATTACTAATTTCTTGCTTCAATTTTGCAATAAAATCATTAATATGAATTATACCTAGATTTTTACCGCGACTTGTACGTACTGCAACATTGTTTGTTGCTACTTCTTTATCTCCACAGACCAACATATAAGGTACTCTACGTAAAGTATGTTCACGAATTTTAAATCCTATTGTTTCATTTCTTAAATCTGCTTTTACTCGAATACCTTCTGCTGATAATTGTTCCGTTAATTTTACAACATATATTGATTGATTATCAGTAATGTTCATTATAACTACCTGTAACGGAGCAATCCAGGTAGGGTAAAAACCAGCATATTCTTCTGTTAGAATACCAATAAATCGTTCCATTGAACCGAGTATAGCTCTATGTATCATAACAGGAGCTATACGTACATTATTTTCTCCCATATAAAAAGAATTCAACCTACTAGGAAGAGAAAAATCTAGTTGTATAGTACCACATTGCCAGGATCGATTGAGACAATCAAGAAGTGTAAATTCAATTTTAGGACCGTAAAAAGCCCCATCTCCAGGTCTAGATTCAAAGATAATACCATTATCTATTAGTGCCGTAGCTAAATCATGCTCTGCGCGGCTCCAAATATCATCATTACCAATACGTTTTTCTGGACGAGTAGATAATTTAACTAATATCTTTTCAAATCCAAATGTACCATATATATTATATACCATTTGAATGCAATTGTTTATTTCATCTCTAATTTGATCTTCAGTACAGAAAATATGGGCATCATCTTGAGTAAACCCACGTACTCGCATCAATCCGTGTAGTGATCCTGAGGGTTCATTACGATGGCAACTACCAAATTCTGCCATACGTAACGGAAGGTCGCGATAAGACTTTAATCCTTGATTAAAAATCAATAAGTGTCCGAGGCAATTCATTGGTTTAATACAATATTCCCTATTTTCTGATGAAGTAGTAAAAATATTTTCTGCATAATTATCCCAATGGCCTGTTTTTTCCCATAACACTTTATCTATCATAAAAGGTCCTTTGACTTCTTGATATTTGTATAATTTCAGCTTCATTCGTAGAAATGATTCTAGTTCCTTAAAAATAATCCAGCCATCATTATGCCAAAATACCATCCCAGGAGCTTCTTCTTTTATATGATATAGGTCAAGCTGTTTACCAATTTTTCTATGATCACGCTTAGCTGCTTCTTCTAAATGTTGCAAATAAGTATTTAACTGTTTTTTATTCGCCCAAGCAGTGCCGTAAATGCGTTGTAGCATTTTATTTTTTTTATTCCCGCGCCAGTATACTCCAGAAGTTTTTTGAATAGAAAAATGTTGGCAAAAACGTATATTTGGAACATGTAGTCCACAACATATATCGATATATTCTTCATAATGATATAATTCTAAATATGTATTACGATTAAGCTCTTTATCTAGAAAATCTACTTTATAATCTTCTCCTCTAGTTACAAAAATATCTCGAGCCTGCTGCCAACTAACTTTTTCCTTAATAAGGTTATAGGATTTTTTAGCTAGTTGATACATCCGTTTTTCCAATAAATTTATATCATTTGTAGTTAAAGAATGATCAAGATCAATATCATAATAAAAACCTTTCTCGATAACTGATCCTCTTACCATTTTGGTATTTGGCCACAATTGTTTGATAGCATGTCCTAATAAATGAGCACAGGAGTAACGGATAATTTCCATACTCACTTCATCTTTAGCAGTCAGAATAACCAGTTGAGCATTGTGCTCAATAATATCAACAGCATCTACTAATTTTCCGTTAACGCGACCAGCAATACAATTCTTAGCTAGTTTAGGACAAATATCTCTAGCTACATCAAGAGTAGAAACTGGATTAGCAAAATTACGCTGACTTCCATTAGGAAGATTTATAACCAACATACTGATTTCCTTAAATTATACTCAGTACAAAATGAATATTTTCTATATCTCATGATTATTTTTTAATAATCATTTATGTTATTAATTATTTTTGCTTGGGACGCAAAGTAGGAAATAAAATTACATCACGAATGGTATGATTATTAGTCAATAACATAATAAGACGATCAATACCGATACCTAGCCCTGCAGTAGGAGGTAAACCGTATTCTAGAGCCATGATATAGTCTTCGTCATAAAACATAGCTTCATCGTCTCCATTGTTTTTAGCATGAGCTTGCTCTAATAAGCGCGCCGCTTGATCTTCAGCATCGTTCATTTCTGAAAAACCATTGCCAATCTCACGTCCTGCTATAAAAAATTCAAAACGATCTGAAAAAAAAGGGTTTTCATCATTACGCCGTGCCAATGGCGATACTTCAGCTGGATAATCAGTAATAAATGTTGGTTGTATTAGATGATTTTTAATTTTTTCTTCAAAAATTTCTGTCTGTAACTTACCCAGACCCCAACTTTTATTGACCTTGATTCCTATAGATTCAGCTATTTGGGTAGCAGATATCATATTTTCTATCATTGTTGGAATAATTTCTGGACAATAATTGCAGATTGCCTCTTTCATTGTTATCTTAGTAAATGGTTTGCTGAAATTTAATTTCAGATCACCATACTGAATAAAGTTAGTTCCTAGTACTCTTTGTGTTACAGTTTTTAAAAAATTCTCCACAAAGATAATTAAATCTAGATAATCAGCATAAGCTATATAAAGTTCCAACATAGTAAACTCCGGATTATGTCGTGGAGACAATCCTTCGTTGCGAAAGTTACGGTTAATTTCAAATACACGTTCGAAACCTCCTATTACTAATTGTTTTAAATAAAGTTCTGGTGCTATACGTAAATACATATCAATATCTAGCGCGTTATGGTGTGTAATAAAAGGACGAGCGTTAGCACCACCAGGAATAGTTTGCATCATTGGCGTTTCTACTTCCATAAAATCATTATCTATCATAAAACGACGAATTTCTTCTATGATACGAGAACGAATTTTAAATGTTTGACGTGATTTTTCGTTAGTAAGAAGATTAAGATAACGTTGTCGATATCTATTTTCTTGATCAGCTAGCCCATGAAATTTATCTGGAAGTGGACGTATTGCTTTAGTAAGCAGTCTAATTTCTCTACAATGTACAGATAATTCTCCAGTACGTGTTTTGAATAACCTGCCACGTGCTCCTATAATGTCTCCAAGATCCCATTTTTTGAATTGCTCATTATATTGAGCTTCATATATATCGTTGCAGGTAACATATAGCTGAATTTCTCCTCCCATATCTTGCAAGGTAGCAAATGATGCTTTTCCCATAATGCGGCGTGTCATCATTCTACCAGCAATACTGACTTCTATATTTAAATATTTAAGCTCTTTATTATTTTTATTACCATAGGTATTATGTAGCTGGTTTGAAACAGCATTTCTTTTAAAATTATTAGGAAAAGCAATACCATGCTTGCGCAGTTGTGTTAGTTTTTCATACCGCGACCGTAGTTCTTCATTACTATTATGATGTAAATGAGACATATAAGTTCCTTATAATCCTGATTTAAGACTCGCTTCAATAAATTTATCTAAATTCCCATCTAGTACTGACTGAGCATTACGTGTTTCCATACCAGTACGTAGATCCTTAATGCGAGAATCATCAAGTACATACGAGCGAATCTGGCTACCCCAACAGATATCAGATTTAGTTTCTTCAATAGCTTTTTTTTCAGCATTTTTTTTCTGTAGCTGAAATTCATATAGTTTCGCTTTAAGCTGTTTTATTGCTTGATCTTTGTTTTTATGCTGAGATCTATCGTTTTGGCACTGAGTAACAATATTAGTTGGTAAATGGGTAATTCTTACTGCAGACTCGGTTCTATTAACGTGCTGACCACCAGCCCCGGAGGCACGATAAACATCAATGCGTAAATCTGCTGGCTTAATCTCTATATGAAGATCATCATCTACTTCTGGATAAATAAAAGCAGAGCTAAAAGATGTATGACGACGCCTACTAGAATCAAACGGACTTTTACGTACTAAACGGTGCACACCAGTTTCAGTACGTAACCAACCGTAAGCATATGGTCCTATTACCTTAATAGTAACTGATTTAATACCAACGACTTCTCCTTCTGATTCTTCTATAATTTTTGTTTGAAAACCATGTAATTCTGACCATCGTAAATACATTCTAAGCAACATGCTTGCCCAGTCCTGCGCTTCAGTACCACCAGATCCTGCTTGAATATCTACATAGCAATCGGCACTATCGTACTTTCCAGAAAACATCCTGCGTAATTCTAACTGTTTTAATTTATCTTCTAAAAGATTCAGTTCTTTTTGGATATCTCTAAATATTTCTTTTTCTTCTTCTGACGCTATTTGAAATATTTCTGTGATATTTTCTAAATCATGAATAAACTGATCAATAGTTTTAACAATATTATCTATAGATGAACGTTCTCTGCCCAGTAATTGCGCTATTTGGGGATTATTCCATATTTCTGGTTGTTCTAACTGGAATTTTAATTCTGCAAGACGTTCTTTTTTCAGATCATAATTAAAGATACCCCCTTAGAATTTCTATTCTTTCTGATAGATTTTGAATACGGTTTTTTACTAAATTCATTTCAAACATAAACTAATGTTTTCCTTAACAAAATATATATCATAACTATAAATAGAATCTATAAGTCTCGCAAATATATATGATAATCTTATAAAATATCGATCGACTACTAGCCGGCAGAAATTTAATAAAGATATTTATGTATCGTAATTTTCTAGATTCTACAAAATAATAATTAGAGTAATAAAGACCTAAAATTAATTTTAGGTCTTCTTAATAAGAAGAATGAGATTCTATAAGTTCAATTTAACAGATGCTGATAATATTGTAGTTTTTTGAGGAAAATACGTTCTTGTAATCATAGAAAAATATTAGTTTCTCCCCTAACGATATTAAGCGCTATTACTGCCTATTTTTATCTCAAAATTTACGTAATGGAGAGATAATTTTGTATTTTTTCATGATGCCAACTCTTATATCACCTTTTTGCCAACAAATTAAGGCTACAGATTTTACTTGAATACCTTTTGTGCTGTCTTTTAATTTACTGTTACGAAAAATAGAGGCACCTTGTAGTTCTGAGAATATATTCTTTATTCATAGTAGCAAAGATACTTTCATCCCGAATTACTAATACAGTTTGCAATTTACTATGGCGTAGCAAACCTATTTTTATAGTTTTTCCAGTAGTGGTTGTACCAACTTTTACTCTTAGTTCAGCAAAACTATTAAAACTATTTTATCAATAGTTGGACTCGAAAAAGTATTATACTAATATTTTGCTCTGCATGTTAAAATAGGTAATGAAAAAAATTCAATATATTTATTGTAATTTTGTTTAATTTTAATTTATTTTTTACTACTTATGTAGTTAAGTTCATATTGATGGCATTAATAATAATTGATAACTTTAAGAAATATTATATATTTTCTTTTAAATTATAAAATCTATCTCGTATTCATTATTTTCTACATTAATTGTGTAAAATTTTCGTCTTACTTTAAGTATTACTATTAACTATAGTAGAGAAATTTTTTCTAGAATAAGAATAATTTCTCTAATCTAAGAGAGATATTAAGCTCAGCTACATCAATATTAAATTAATAATGCTGCTTTTACTTTATCAGAAAAAATAATTACTAAAGATACTTCGCTGGTTAGTTGAATATTTTTATTTTGAACTAACGAAAATATTTATACTAAATAGTATTTTTCTAAAGTAGGTAGTATTCAAAAATTTTTATAAAGTATAATTTAACTATCTTAATAGTTCAATTATAATCAAGTGAATTTATTCATAATTAATTATTTAAAAAACTATTTTTAGCGTATCAGTTAGCTATTATTAGCTTCTAATTGAATTTAGTATCTTACTATAAGTAACTTAGTTATCTAAAATAAGATGAGCCATTCTATTAGAATATTTTTTTATAATAGAAAGATGATATTTTTATCAAGATATCATCTTCAAGTAACATAAATATTGTATTAGTATGAGAGGATAGATTCAAATTTAAAGTAGTATTAATACTGTCTATTTCATTTAGAAGAGCAACAAAATTTAAATGAAAAATATTGAGAAAATATAAAATTACTATATTAACTACAGTAAAGTAAAACTTAATCTAGTTTTAGAATTGAAGTATTTATAATAAATCATTTATATATTTAAAAATAAAAATTAGTTATAATACTTGCTATTTTAGCAAGAATAATTTTTTAATTACCAATTAGTGTAACTAGAATAAATTTAAATCTTTAGATGTTTATTAATTAACGTGTAATTTAATATTTAGGTAATAGTTTATGAAAACTTTTATAGCAAAACCAAAAATGATTAAACATGACTGGTATATTCTTGATGCTAAAGAAAAAATTCTTGGTCGTATAGCTACCGAAATAGCTTTTAGGTTACGTGGGAAGCATAAAGCAGAATATACGCCACATATAGATATTGGTGATTATATTATTGTATTGAATTCGGAACAAGTAGTAGTCAGCGGTAACAAGTATAATAATAAGATTTACTATCATTATACTGGCCATGTAGGTGGTATTAAACAAGCTACTTTTAAAGAGATGATGAATCGTCATTCTGAGCAAGTTATTGAAATTGCTGTTAAAGGTATGCTACCAAAAGGACCGTTAGGTCGTCTTATGTTTCGTAAATTAAAAGTTTATAAAGGTACTGAACACCATCATTCAGCACAACAACCTAAATTTCTAAATATTTAATTGGAATTATCAATAATGGTTATTAATCAATATTATGGTACTGGTCGTCGTAAAAGTTCTTCTGCTCGTGTTTTTATTAAGGATGGTAATGGCAATATTATTATTAATCAACGTAATTTAGATCAGTACTTTGGTCTCGAAACTACCAGAATTATGGTTTGTAAACCCCTAGAATTAGTAGACATTAGAGGTAAAATAGATCTGTATATTACTGTTAAAGGCGGGGGGATATCTGGTCAAGCAGGAGCTATTCGTCATGGTATTACTCGGGCATTGATAGAATATGACGAAACTTTACGTACCATTTTGCGTAAAGCTGGTTTTGTTACTCGTGACTCACGTCAAGTGGAACGTAAGAAATTTGGTCTGCATAAATCACGCAGACGTCCACAATTTTCAAAACGTTAAATTTCTATTCTAGAAAATTTAATTTAGGGATAATGAGAGAAATAAGTAATTTCCTGTTTATAAGGAAGACAGGTACAGTATCAATAATCCTTTAGTAATTTTGCTGTAAATAATTGATTTTTAACAGAATCATAAGAATACAGAATCTTCTGAAGAAAAACTGTCTCTCCCATTATATGCTACTGGTTATAATTGAGGTAATACCTAACTAGTCAGTAAATTTACTGAAATAATATATATTAATAGTGATAGGGAAAATATTAATTGCATATACTAAAATTATATTTTTCTATATTTAAAATTGTTTATTAGAGAAAAAATTCTTCAAATATTTTTGTATTTATTAAAATTTTATAAAAATAAATTTTTTTTAAATAAAAATGAATCAATACCAGAAAATAAATATCTCTACATCAACGCTATATATAGTACCTACTCCAATTGGTAATTGGGGAGATATAACTTATCGATCTTTGTCTGTACTGCAAGGTGTTGATCTTATTGCAGCTGAAAATCCCTATCATACTGGTCTATTATTACAACATTTTGCTATAAATGCTAAATTATTTACATTTCATAATTATAATGAACAACAACAAACCCCCATTTTATTAGAGCATCTAAAAAATGGAAAAAGTATAGCGTTAGTTTCAGATGCTGGTACTCCACTTATTAATGATTCTGGATATCATCTTGTGCGTCTTTGCCATGAGTATCGTATCCGCATAGTGCCATTACCAGGTGCTTGTGCAGCTATTACTGCGATATCAGCTTCTGGACTACCATCTAATCGTTTTTGTTATGAAGGTTTTATTCCTACAAAACGTAAAGCACGCCTTGATTTTTTACAATCGCTAGCTCAAGAATCACGTACAATGATTTTTTATGAATCTACACATAGACTACTAGAAAGTTTGATAGATATGGTTATAGCTTGGGGTCCTTTGCGCTATATTGTTCTCGCAAGAGAATTAACTAAAAAATGGGAAACAATTTATGGATCACCTGTTAGTAAACTTATAAGTTGGATAAATGAGGACCCAATGCGCTGTCGAGGAGAAATATCTATTATAGTCAAAGGTTATCAAGAACAAGAAAATGTGTTATCTACAAAATATTTACGTACATTATGGATGTTACTGGAAGAATTACCTCTAACAAAAGCAGTATCGATGGTAGCTAAAATACACGGTGTAAAAAAAAATATAATGTATCGTTATGCTCTTGATTGGAAAAAAAAACGTAAAGTTTTTTAATAACTTAAATTATAAAATATTACAATATAGATGACAATAATATTAAAATACTTATAATAATTTTTAGAGTTGACCAGACAGTCGCTGCTTTGCTTGAAACTATTAGTCAAGAGTAAGTAGAGGAAAGTCCGGGCTCCATTGGGTATGGGTGCCAGGTAACGCCTGGGAGGTGTAAATCTGCGACAAGTGCAACAGAAAATAAACTACCGATGGTCCCAAATGGATCAGGTAAAGTTGAAAAGGTGTGGTAAGAGCGCACCGCGCGACTGGTAACAGTTTGCGGCAAGGTAAACTCCACCCGGAGCAAAGCCAAATAGGGGTTCATATGGTATGGCCCGTACTTGAACCCGGGTAGGCTGCTTGAGTTATCGTGTGAGCGATAACCTAGATGAATGACTGTCCACGACAGAACCCGGCTTAAAGGTCAACTCTATTATTTTATTTTTAGTATCTTGTTGTATGTAGTAGCATAACTACTACAGTAATTACTGTTTAACTAACTAGTTTGAATCCATATTTGAAAAAAGTTATTAGAAGTATTCATTTTCCAATGAGAATTTTATCTAATTTTGAAATAGTAGATAATAATTAAGAAGGGATCATATGATGTCTCTAATAGATAAATATACATTTTTGATCCACGATTATGAAACCTTCGGTAAACATCCTACTTTTGATAGACCAGCACAATTTGCAAGTATTCGTACTGACAGCAATTTTAAAATAATAGAAGATCCCAATATCTTTTTTTGCCGTCCTACTAATGATTATTTACCGGATCCTGAAGCAGTACTCATTACTGGAATTACACCTCAACAAGCATTACGTAATGGTGTTAATGAAGCCGAGTTTGCTAGACATATTAATAAATTATTTTGTGTTCCTGATACTTGTATCTTAGGATATAATAATATTAACTTTGATGATGAAATTAGTCGTAACTTATTTTATCGTAATTTTTACGATCCTTACAGTTGGAGTTGGCAGCAGGGTAATTCTAGATGGGATTTATTAAATGTTGTACGTGCTTGTTATGCTTTACGGCCAAATGGTATTGAATGGCCATTCAATAATGAAGGTAAACCTAGTTTTCGTTTGGAACATCTAACTAGTGCTAATAATATTGAACATATTAATGCTCATAACGCTATGGATGATGTTTATGCTACACTAGCTCTAGCTAAATTAATACGTCAAGCACAGCCAAAATTATTTTACTATTTATACCACCATCGACGTAAGCAACAGTTGAAAAAACTTGTCAATGTTACAACAATGAAACCTCTAGTTTATGTGTCAAGTTGTTTGGGAGCTTCTCGGGGTAATACTACTTGGATAGCACCTATAGCATGGAATCCATATAATTCTAATGAACTTCTTGTGTGTGATCTAAGCGGAGATATACGAATTTTAGATAATTTAAAAACCCATACACTAGATGCTGATTTCTATTCTAAAAATAGTACTGTAAAAAATAATACCACCACGGTGCCATTAAAGCTAGTACATCTCAATAAGTGTCCGGTTTTAGTACCAGCTAATACACTTCGTTCTATAGATGCCGATAGATTAGGTATCCATAGACAGCAGTGTCTAGATAATTTAACTTGGTTGCGCTTGCAGCCAAAAATTAGAAAAAAGGCATTAGCACTATTTTCCGAACATGAAAATTTTATGTCGTCTGATGACGTAGATACGCAGTTATATAACGGATTTTTTAATGATACAGATCGTGCATCAATGGATATCATCCTTGCCACTGCACCCCAAAATTTACCAGCACTTAATATTGATTTTATCGATCCTCGTATAAAATCATTACTTTTTCGTTATCGGGCACGTAATTTTTCTTATACGTTAGATTACGATGAACAAATTTTTTGGTTAGAACACCGCAAAAAAATATTTACACAACCACGTTTAATAACGTACATACATAAATTAGAGATGTTGTATTTAGAAAATAAAGATGATATGCAAAAAGCAAGGCTACTACGTGCACTTTTTATATATTTACATAAAAATAGCTATTATTAATAATAAATAGTATTCAAATAATACGCCCTACTGGATTCGGACCAGTGACCTACGGCTTAGAAGGCCGTTGCTCTATCCAGCTGAGCTAAGGGCGCATAACTCTCTACTATAGATAAAATTTTACCTTAAAAATAAATATATTGTTATTCCTATTTTTTACTAGGATATATTGTGATTCTATATTGTAAATAAAAGTATACTTTTGCTAAAAATAGAGCAATAAGAATGAGATTAATAATTTTATAGCCAAACTTACTTAAGTAAGTAGTATTATAGTTCAGTTTTCTCAAATATCAAGAATGAAATTTAGGTTCAGGAACATCTAAAGATGGGAACGCGCGTACCTAATATTCATTATTGTTGAATAATTTTGCATTACAAATTTATATGACTACTAATAAGCGTTACATATGTGTAAAAATATAAATATATATGGTTTCTATTTTACTAAAATTTTTCCAGTTTAATAAACTAAACCACGATAAATTACTAATTTTCATTGGTTGAACACAGATCGAAAATAGATTGTATTTGAGTGCCGCAATCAATTTTTGATTTAAATTTCATTAGTATACTAAAAGTACGTAATCTAGAGATAGTTTTCATTTCTATAATATTCCTTGGTATATATTCATAATATATACTTATTAATTATTATTTAGCATAAACCATATTTTATAGTCAGTGATAGATTTAAAACCTATGAATATTGAATTTATTAGTTGTCTGTTGTACTCACTGTTTAACACGTTCGTTACATATTTAAAATGCTAAGCAATTAGTGATTGAAATCATAAATAAAACCCAATCTATTGCTACTAGCGCAGTTAAATGCGCAGTAGGTACTGTACCAAATAGGTTATACTAGTTTATTAAAATTCTATGATATTAAAGAATTTATTTTTAGCTACGACGCCAAATAGTACCTTTATGGTTATCTTCTAAAACAATACCTAATCTATTTAATTTATCTCTTACTTGATCTGCAAGTACCCACTGTTTGCAATTGCGTGCTTTATTACGTTGCTTAATTAATGCTGCAATTTTCATATTTTCATTTTTAATGTTCTCATGTGTTTTATTTTTTTCCATAGCTGTACTTTGCTGTAAAAAAGTACCTGGATCTTGTTGTAAGAAACCTAAAATACCCGCTAAATATCGTAAAGTAGCTGCCATACCTGGTACTGCCTTTGGATTTTGAATTTTTAAGCAATTAATTTCTCTTGCTATATTGAATAAAACAGCATAGGCTTCTGGGGTATTAAAATCGTCATCCATGGCAGCATTGAATTGATCTATAAAGTTTTTATTCCTAGGAGTAGCCGGTGTTATATCAGTACCACGTAAAGCAATATATAGACGTTCTATTGCTGCTCGTGCCTGTTTAATATTTTCTTTGCTGTAATTTAGTTGACTACGATAATGACCAGACATTAAAAAATAACGTATAGTTTCCGCATCATAAGATTGCAAAATATCACGTACAGTAAAAAAGTTTCCCATTGATTTGGACATTTTATTACCATTAACCATTACCATACCGGAATGCATCCATATATTAACGTAAGGACCATTGTGGATACAATTTGACTGTGCAATTTCATTTTCATGATGCGGAAAAATTAAATCAGAACCACCACCATGAATATCAAAATGATGACCCAGTTGTTTTCTATTCATAGCTGAACATTCAATATGCCAACCAGGTCTACCATATCCCCATGGAGATGACCAACTAGGTTCCCCAGATTTCGACATTTTCCACAAAACAAAATCCATGGGATTTTGTTTGGCTTTATTAACTTTTCTTCCAGAAAAAACTTGAAGTTGCTCTATATTTTGTTGTGAAAGTAAACTATAATTCTTATAGCTATTTACAATAAACATAATATCTCCATTAGAGGCAATATAGGCATGTTTTTTCTCGATAAGCTGGCTAATCATCTCAATAATTGCATCTATATAGTGTGTTGCTCGGGGCTCATTATCTGGACGTAAGATATTAAGTCTATCTAAATCTCTATGCATCTCTAAAATCATACGTTCTGTAAGTTGTTGAAAATTTTCCCCGTTTTCATTAGCACGTTTTATAATTTTATCTTCAATATCTGTAATATTACGTATATAATTTACATTAAAACCTCGATAACGTAGATAGCGAGTAACAACGTCAAATGTTACAAAAGTACGCCCATGTCCAATATGGCATAAATCATATACAGTAATTCCACAAACATATATACCCACTTTACCAGAAGTTATAGGTTTAAATTTTTCTTTTTGGCGTGTAAGTGTATTAAAAATTTTCAGCATCATAATTTTTATATTTATTTTTCTATCTGAGTCAGACTCAGGTCTTCTAATTATATTGACTTAAAATAATTTATTTAAGTACGCGCTTTCAATAAAGACTATAACTATATATCTATTAATTCAATATCTTACTTTCATATTGATATTATCATTCTAAGAATGTAATTAAATATAACAGTAAAATGCTATTTTTATCAAAATATGTTTAGATAATTATTAATAACAAATTTACTCCGAGTCTTCAGTAAGATGGACATGTTCTAGAAAGAATCCCACTGAAAGCAATTATAGAAATCTAGAATAATATTAGCGCTTTTTGTTGCCAATATTTATTTTGTAAAATAAAAAACTTAAATTACTGTATATTTATTGTAGTTATTACACATTAGTGCTACTAATACTAAAATATTTGTTTATGCTACTTTTTGAAATATAGATGAGCGATAATGATATGATAAACTGTAGCACTAAATTTTTAGGTGAATAATGATGGAATTATCTACTTTTTTATTAATGGGAATCAGTATTTTATATTATAAAAACGCTCTACTGTCTTTTGTAGAAGAGACCACTTAATCTTCTCTTCTTATAACTTGATAGTAACGCTGGTTTTTCATTTTATGCGTCACCGTTGTAATCAATGCTGATTGTTATCTCTTCCCAGAAGTAAATTTAACATAACTTTCCATTTTAAAGCTGAAATTTATTAATTAATAAATGTTAGAAACTACATTCTATTTGTATTTTTTATTTTTATCCGTTTTGTATCTATTAATTTTAGCTAATCTTTCTAGTGCACTGTTAGCAAATTTATTCTGTTGTGATATTATCAATTGATCTTTTTTATTTTGTTGAAATTTTTGATATCTAAGTAAAGCTTTTCTAGCATTTAAAATACGTGTTGTATCATTTGGTAAAAAATTATTGGCTACCAAGATACTATTAGTAGCGGAAGCATATATCTGTATAAAATTTTCCTTTATTTGTTTTTCCCCAGTAGATAGTCGATAAAAATATTGATATTCTTTAGGCGCAAAATATATTTGTATAATTGCCAACTTTTTTAGTTGTTGAGAAACTCTAGCACTACATCTCATAGTATCTGAAAGTAAACTCTTATTAGTTAATAGCTTGTCGTAATCGACAGATTTATTAATTCTTTTGGGTATATTGTTCTGATTAGAATAAAAGTTAATGTTAGTATTTGTTTTTTTTAATGGTTTTTTATATGGATTGAATCCATATGTTGTTACATTATTTCTCTCAAGAGAAAGATTGTTTTCAACAACAGCGCTAAATTTAGATGTTTTTTTTTCTGCACTGGCTGGTATAACTGTTGGGGGCACCGTATTAGGATAAAACGCTAGTGCACGTAGCAAGGTTATTTCAACTCCTATTCGAGGAGTTGGAGCAAAAGGAAGTTCTTTTCTTCCAATAAGTAAAGTTTGATAATATAACTGTAAATCATCTGGAGAAAGACGATGAGCTAATTTCTGTAACCGGAGTGTTATATCTTGATTTTCTTCATATTTTAACTGATCTGGCAATAGTTGCCCTATGGCGATACGATGTAATAAATCAAGCATATTAACTAGTAAATTTTCCCAATTGATACCGTTGTTGGCGTATAATGCTAGTTGTTTCAACATAGTATTTCCATCAGCGTTGGCCAATGACTCAAGAATATTTAAAGATTGATCGGTATTTAATGTACCTAACATCAGATGTACCGTATGGGTACTTATTTTTCCTTTTCCTATTGATATAGCTTGATCAGTTAAACTAAGAGCATCACGCATGCTGCCTGCAGCGGCTCGAGCTAATAAATTGAGCGCTTGCTGCTCAAAAACAATATTCTCTTTTTGTAAAATTATTGATAAATAACTTCGTATTTGCTCTATATCGATTGCTTTGAGATGAAATTGTAAACATCTAGAAATAATAGTTGCTGGCAATTTCTGAGGATCAGTTGTAGCTAGTAAAAATTTTACATGATCTGGAGGTTCTTCTAGTGTTTTCAACAGAGCGTTAAAACTATAACGAGACAACATATGTACTTCATCTATTAAATATACTTTAAAGCGACCTACTGTTGGAACGTATTGTATATTATCTATAAGTTCACGGGTATCTTCAACTTTAGTACGTGAAGCAGCATCAATTTCAATTAGATCAACGAAACAAGATTGCGCAATTTCGCGGCAATTTTGACACTGACCACATGGCATATCTGTAATTCCAATTTTACAATTGAGTCCTTTTGCTAGCAGACGAGCAATAGTGGTTTTTCCAACACCGCGCATACCAGATAATAAATATGCATGATGGATTCTTCCTAATAAAAGACTGTTTGCTAAAGCAATCAAAATATGTTTTTGACCTACTACATCAGCAAAAATTTGTGGACGCCACTTACGGGCAAGTACTTGATAGTTGTTCATATATTTTTTATCAATATATATAGTTATTTATATTAACATAAATTAGATACTTCTAATCATCTAATAGATGAAATCTACTTTTTTTTATTATTGAATATCTCTCTAAATTCATATGTTAGTGCAATACAATATAAATATTGTATAAATTTATAAATAAATAAACTATTTTAGTCAGAATATATATAATATAGTAGTAATAAATATTGTAAATTCTTTATTGTTATTTGACGATAAATAATATTGTTCATAACATTTTTATAGAGAAATTTAAATTGTATAAGTTATCAAAAGTATTAAGTTTTTTAAAAAATGTTTGATAATTTATCCGTTT
The DNA here is from genome assembly GCF_900048045.1 of Candidatus Mikella endobia. Classification (GTDB taxonomy): domain Bacteria; phylum Pseudomonadota; class Gammaproteobacteria; order Enterobacterales; family Enterobacteriaceae; genus Mikella; species Mikella endobia. The sequence continues at coordinate 300,785 of NZ_LN999831.1, forward strand.
CTCGTGCATATGAGATAATATTAGCGGCAAAGACCACATGAGCAAGAAGTACGTAAGATGTGTAGATAGCACGCAATACCCACTACCAGTAATCCAGAATTTTATTCTCAGAATCAAAAAATTTCTTGAAGACTGAACAAGGTATTAATATAAATACTATTTTAGTAAAAATAATACGCGCTATGCTATGGGTAATGAAAAAAATGGTTTAAATATAGAAACATAGATACCAGCAGTATGGTGATTACTAAAAGTAAGAAAAACTACAATTGTTAGTAAGATAGGAAAAGATATACGTTAGAGGAAGAAGAACAAAATACTTGTGGTATCATCTAAAGTTTCTCGTTCTGTTGCCATCAACAAATTTTTAAAATAGTAGATATAGTACTCTATTGAGTAGCAGTTATGCCAAGCGTTAATTTTACGATATACTTTTAGTAGATACCCGCTGGCAGATACGTAAATAAAAAATGATGGTATTATAGCTATCCCACTATCAAATTAATAAAAAACCGAGGCTATTATTGGACAGGATGCTGCTAATAGTGGTAAACGGTTTTTACCATTAACTGGTATTATTTTAACTAAATTAGACAGCGATACTCATAGCTGTACTTTAAGTATAATATTTTACTGGAAAACCTATCAAATTTCTAGTAGTAGGTGAGAAAAGTGATTAGAGCCTTTTTATTCATAAAAATTAGCTAGTTGTATATTTTTAGCGATATTTAATCATTAATTAATGATCTTGAAAGAAATAAAGATCGCTATCGTGTAAAAAAATTGATCAGCAACCTGAAATAAGTAAATATTTTAATATTTTCTATTTTTTAAATAAAAGAAAACAGATTCTTCATGTAGGGGGTATTTCTAGCATCATGAACAAAATATATCATAATATTATCTAATTTCAAAATGCAGATAATATTAAATTACAGATAAACGATCGATATCGTACATATCGAAGTAATTATAAATTAAATTACTGTAAAAGAGCGTATTAATCTATAATTGATAAAAAATTCGCCAAAAATAAGTAGAGCTTTCGGTTCTAGCATGCAAATTAAGGACGAACTTCTTAAAGCAATTTTATAAGATGCAGTTTCTGCTAACGGAATAGCAAAAATGATTCCCAATCTAAAATGGATAATTATTACTGTAATTAAATAGTTGTTAACTATCTAAAAAATAGAACATTATATTGATTGCTATTGACTATAAAACAGGTAGTATTATATTACTTTAATTAACAATTTAGGTTACTGATTTAAGTAAGTTTATCAACTACAGTTAAGTTTATCAACTAAAGAGTATGTTATGGTAACTATTCGTTTAGCACGTGGTGGCGCTAAAAAACGCCCATTTTATCATATAGTAGTAACAGATAATCGTAATGCTCGTGACGGTTATTTTATTGAACGTATCGGTTTTTTTAATCCAATAGCTACTGGTAAAGCTGTTAGTTTAGGTTTTGATTTAGATCGTATTAAACATTGGATTAGTAATGGTGCAATAATTTCTAAAAGAGTATCAATGTTAATTAATAATGCAAAATAAGTAGAATATCTGTTAATGATTAACATGTTGAATAAACTACTACGCAATAATATTGCAGTACTAGTGAAACCAATAATTATTGGCAAGATAAAATCTGCGTATGGAATACGTGGTCAATTAAAAATGGTTTCTTTTACTCAAAAACCCCAAAATATTTTCGATTATCAACCATGGTTTATAAAAATTGCCAATAATAAGTGGCAGCAAATTCAATTAGAAAGTTGGAAAAGCTATAATAAAAATCTAATAATCAGGATTATAAATATTCAAAATAGGGAAACAGCGATATTACTAACTAATTTAGAAATTTTTATAGAAACAGAACAATTACCCAATCTAGAAAAAGGACAATATTACTGGAAAGATCTCCTGGGGTGTCAAGTAATTAATGTTAATGGTTATAATATGGGTAAAGTAGTTAATTTAATAGAAACGGGATCAAATGAAGTTTTGGTTGTCAAATCTAATTCCCAAGATGATTTTTGTATTAGAGAAATATTAATTCCGTTTTTAAATATACAAGTCATTAAGAACGTTGATCTGATGGCAAAATGTATTGAAGTTATCTGGGATCCTATCTTTTGAAGATTAATGTTAAGAACGAACCAATTAAGATTTGGATTGGTATTATAAGCTTATTTCCTGAAATGTTTCGAGTGATAACTGATTATGGAGTTACTGGAAGAGCAGTAAGAAATGGTTTATTGAATGTGCAATGTTGGAATCCCCGTGATTTTACTACTAATAAGTATCATTCTGTAGATGATCGTCCTTATGGCGGGGGACCTGGTATGTTAATGATGGTGCAGCCATTACGAGATGCAATTCAGAAAGCAAAAATTCATGCAGGTGAAAAAGTAAAAGTTATTTATTTATCTCCTACGGGTCGTAAACTAGATAACTTAGGTGTAAATGAACTAGCTACTAATACGAAACTAATTCTAGTATGTGGTCGTTATGAAGGTATTGATGAGCGTTTAATTGCTACTGAAATTGATGAAGAATGGTCAATAGGTGATTATGTGCTCAGCGGTGGTGAATTAGCAGCAATGGTATTAATTGATTCAATTTCCCGTTTTATTCCCGGTATACTAGGACATGATTCTTCTGTAAAAGAGGACTCTTTTGCTAAAGGTTTATTAGATTGTCCGCATTATACTCGTCCTAAAGTATTAGATGGTATGGCAGTTCCGTCTGTTTTGCTGTCAGGAAATCATAAAGAAATTCGTCGATGGCGCTTAAAACAAACTTTAGGACAAACTTGGATTAAAAGACCGGAAATTTTAGAAAAAATAATTCTAACTGAAGAACAATCAAAATTGTTGATAGAATTTAAGCAAGAATATCGATAGATGCTATAAAATTACATATTGATTAATATCAACAATTTAATTATTAAATACATTCTAAATTAGAATGTTAACTTTCAACATCATATAATTTAATTTATATCTTTAATTATGAATAATATTCTTAAGCAAATAGAACAAGAACAGATGAAACAGGACATCCCTACTTTTCGTTCCGGTGATTCAGTAGAAGTAAAAGTATGGGTTGTGGAAGGAAATAAAAAACGTCTGCAGGCATTTGAGGGTATCGTTATTGCTATTCGTAACCGAGGTCTTCATTCTGCATTTACTGTTCGTAAATTTTCCCATGGATCAGTAATTGAACGTGTATTTCAAACACACTCTTTAATTATTGATAGCATCACAGTAAAACGTTATGGTGCAGTTCGTAAAGCTAAACTATACTATCTTCGTAAGCGAATCGGTAAAGCTGCACGTATTAAAGAACGTTTAAACTAGACACTACAATGAAATATTTTTCTAAAAGAAAATAATTTTTTATTTTGGGAATTTACTAAAAATAGTATTACTGTTTATTTAAATTATCTAAAAATTTTTTTACTGTTATTATTTTTTAAGCGAGCGGGTACTAAGATTATAATAATTATTATTAATAATGAAAAACATGAAACCCGTCACTTTCTATATCAAAAATTATTATTTCAACCATGAGCTAAATATTCTAGAACAGCTTGCATGTAATTTAGCTATCATTGAATGGTGCAAGTGGAAGATAATATTAATATTATGTGAAAATAATTCACAAGCCTTAAACATTGATAAAGCGCTATGGAAGAATGATATTAATGCGTTTGTACCGCATAATCTCTCTGGGGAAAGTCCTTACAGTGTTCCAGTAGAAATTTATTGGCAAAAGCGTTTTTGTAATATATCACGGGATATCTTAATCAGTTTACTTCCTGTATGTGTAGAATTTTTTTAGCTTTTAATGAAGTGATATACTTCGTTCCAAATAATAAATTTTAAAAAAAACTAGCGCGTGATCGTTATAGATTTTATCGTAGCGTTGGTTTCCAATTAACTATGGCTACACTGCCAACACAATGATTTAAATATAATGGATAAAATATACAATCCTAAAGATATTGAACAACATGTATATGCTCAGTGGGAGCAAAATGGTTATTTTAAACCTCAAGGAAATATACTTCAGAATAGTTACTGCATCATGATGCCACCACCAAATGTTACTGGCAGATTACATCTAGGACATGCTTTCCAACATGTAATTATGGATACTTTAATTCGTTATCAACGTATGCAGGGAAAAAATACTTTATGGCAAGTTGGTACTGATCATGCTGGCATTGCCACACAGATGTTAGTAGAAAAAAAAATTTCTGATGAAGAAGGTAAAACTTGTCATGATTACGGCCGCGATGCTTTTAATAAAAAAATTTTGCAGTGGAAAGAACAATACAGCAGCACTATTACATATCAAATGCGTCGTTTAGGAAATTCAGTAGATTGGGAACGCGAGCGTTTTACTATGGATGATGGAATATCTAATGCAGTAAAAGAAGTGTTCGTTTGTATGTATCAAGAAGGTTTAATTTATCGTGGTAAACGTCTCGTAAATTGGGATCCCAAATTACACACGGCTATTTCTGATTTAGAAGTAGAAAATCGTGAATTAAAAGGTAAAATATGGCATTTACGCTATCCATTAGCTGATAACGTATGTACTAAAGAGGGTTTAAATTATATTGTAGTAGCAACTACAAGACCAGAAACTCTTTTTGGTGATACTAGTATAGCTGTCAATCCCAAAGATCCTCGCTATCAAAATTTAATAGGTAAATTCGTTATTATTCCGCTTATTGACAGAAGAATTCAAATTATAGGCGATGAATATGTAGATCTTAAAAAAGGTACAGGATGTGTAAAAATTACTCCAGCGCATGATTTTCATGACTATGAAGTTGGTAAGCGTCATGCTTTACCTATGATTAATATTTTAACTTATGATGGAAATCTTCATCAAGAAGCTCAAGTATTCGATACAACAGGAAAAACTAGCAAATTTATTTCAGTAAAAATTCCAGCAGCCTTTAGAGGTCTAGAACGTTTTGCTGCACGTAAAGCAATAGTAACAGAATTAGACCGTCGGGGATTTATCTACGAAGTTAAAGATCATAATCTTACAGTACCTTATAGTAATCGTGGCGGTGTAATTATTGAGCCTATGTTAACTGATCAATGGTATGTACGCACAGCGCCATTAGCAAAAGTAGCGATAAAAGCAGTGGCACAGGGTGATATTCAGTTTATACCCAAGCAATATGAAAATATGTATTTTAGTTGGATGCGTGATATTAAGGATTGGTGTATTTCTCGTCAATTATGGTGGGGACATCGTATTCCTGCTTGGTACGACATTGAAGGTAAAGTTTATGTAGGTAGAAACGAAACAGAAGTGCGTCACAGGCATAGATTAGGAAATAACATGATCCTATATCAGGATGAAGATGTACTAGATACTTGGTTTTCTTCAGGATTATGGACCTTTTCTACTTTAGGATGGCCAGAAAATACAGAATCTTTAAGGATATTCCATCCTACTAGTTTGGTTGTTAGTGGTTTTGATATCATATTTTTCTGGATAGCACGTATGATTATGCTCACTATGCATTTTATTAAAGATAAAAATGATAGACCTCAAGTTCCATTTAAGACTGTTTATATTACTGGTTTAATACGAGATGAAGAAGGACAGAAGATGTCTAAATCTAAAGGTAATATTATTGATCCTTTAGATATGATAGATGGAATTTCTTTAGAAGATTTATTGAAAAAACGTACTGGAAATCTAATGAATCCTAAATTAGCAGATAAGATCAGTAATCTCACTAAAAAACAGTTTCCGAATGGAATAAAGCCGCACGGTACCGATGCGCTACGTTTAACTCTTATGGCTTTAGCATCTACTGGACGTGATATTAACTGGGATATGAATCGTTTAAAAGGTTATTGTCATTTTTGCAATAAATTATGGAATGCTAGCCGTTTTGTTTTGATAAATACTGAAGATCAAGATTGTGGTTTTTATGGAGGTTATAAAACTCTTTCTCTAGCTGATCGTTGGATTTTAATAAAATTAAATCAGACGATTAAGTTATTCCGTGATGCTTTAAATAATTATCGTTTTGATTTAGCGTCTAGTATTTTATATGAATTTACTTGGAACCAGTTCTGCGGATGGTATTTAGAACTAACGAAGCCAATTATAAACGGTGGTAGTGATGCTGAATTACGCGGTACTCGTCATACCTTAGTTAAGGTACTAGAAACTATGCTTCGGTTAGCGCACCCAATTATTCCTTTTATTACTGAAACTATCTGGCAGAGAGTAAAACTGATAACAGGAGAAGAGGGACCAACTATTATGCTACAACCTTTTCCATCTTATGATACTAAACTGGTTGATGATGATGTCATTGCTGATATAGAGTGGATAAAAAAAACTATTTTTGTGGTACGCAATATTCGTAAGAATATGAATATTGCACCAAGTAAGCCATTATCAGTACTGTTTCGAAAAGCTTCTTCAGCAGTAGTACAAAGAGTACAGAATAACTTAAGCTTGATAATCAATTTAGCTAAACTTGACAGTATTACTATATTACCAGTTAACGATAAAGGACCTATTTCTGTAATACAAATTATAGAAGGTGCGGAACTATTAATTCCTATGACAGGTATAATTAATAAAACAAAAGAATTAGAACGTTTAAAGAAAGAAACAAAGAGTATTGAAATAGAAATTGAGACTCTTATTACTAAATTAAATAATAAAAATTTTATTAATTACGCTCCTGAAAAATTAGTAGTACAAAAACGCGAAAAGCTAAAAAAATATCAAAAAGATAAGCTAAAATTATTAGAACAGCAGATGCTGATAACTAATAATAGCAGCTGTTAGATTAGTTTTGTCTGCTTTTACAGCAATAAAGTTGTTGGGGTAACTATTTTAGTTATAAATTAATTTTATATGAGATATTCTTATGTTCTAATAATTTGTCAATCTAATTGAAATAGTTAAGTAGTTACTTATATATTGATTATTAATATATTTATTGTTAGTTATTAAATTTAGATAAGTTTTTTACATAATAATTTTAAATAAAAAAGAGTTTTTTCATCGCTGGAATTTAAACATTCAGATATATTAAGTTCAGTATTTATTTAATATGTTTGATAGACTATTTATGGAAATAAAATGATAACTACGTTATTTAAACGTAATTTTTTAAGATTGATGGATTTTACATCTGCAGAAATCAATCAATTGCTAGCTCTAGCAACTAAATTAAAGTATCAAAAATTTGCTAAACGCGAAATACCTCGTCTATTAGGTAAAAATATTGCACTTATCTTTGAAAAAGATTCAACTCGTACCCGTTGCGCTTTTGAAGTAGCAGCATTTGATCAGGGTGCTCGTGTAACATATTTAGGAGGAAGTCATATAGGCTATAAAGAATCTATTAAGGATTCTGCTAGAATATTAGGAAGTATGTATGATGGTATTCAGTATCGCGGATATCATCAGTCAATTGTTGAGAAATTAGCACTTAATGCAGGTGTGCCCATATGGAACGGACTAACCAATGAGTTTCATCCCACTCAGTTACTAGCTGATATGCTGACTATGCAAGAATGTTTACCAGAAAAAAAATTAAATCAAATGAAACTTGCTTATGTAGGTGATGCACGAAATAACATAAGTAATACGCTTCTAGAAGCAGCGGCGCTAACTGGTATTGATTTACGTATTATAGCACCTAGCACTTGTTGGCCAGATCATGATTTAATTGTATCTTGCCGGAAATTAGCACATAAAAACGGAGGTAATGTTACTCTTACCCAAAATATAGCTGCTGGAGTTAAATATGTAGACTTTATTTATACCGATGTATGGGTATCAATGGGAGAAAATCAAGATGTATGGAAGGAACGAATAGAAATGCTTCGTAGTTATCAAGTGAATATGACTATGCTTTATCAAACAGGTAATTCAAAAGTAAAATTTTTACATTGTTTGCCAGCATTTCATAATAATGAAACCATTATAGGAAAACAAATACTGGAAAAGTATGATTTAATTGGTGGTATCGAAGTGACAGATGATGTTTTTGAATCTAAACATAGTGTTGTATTTGATCAAGCAGCAAATCGTTTACATACAATTAAAGCTATAATGGTGGCAACTTTAGTGTCAAATATCGATACTTAAGCAAAATATATTAATGTTAGCTGTTTATAAGGGACTGATGTCTAATATAAAAAGACTTTCCCAGAAAAAATAATATCGCGATATGCAATCAAAATATTTTTCTCTTGTTTTTAGAAGATTTATTAATATTAGTTTATTGTTAATAACAAAGTTCACTGTTTTAAATAATGATGTTTATCTAAAATTAAATTATTAATTATAGATATATAATTTTATTAAAAATATTTTTATTAATGGTAATAGATTACTTATCTAATCTAATTATTAATATATTTTACTAATTTCTAGAATAAGTTCTTTTGTAATTCATTATTAGTAGTTTCAAATATTAATTTTGAATTAAAATTTATCTTTTATAAATTTTGTTATTTAATAATTTATTGTATTCAATATTGAATAATTTTATATTTTTAATATTTCTAAATTAGTAAGTTAATATAAATATTGAAAAATATTTTTCACAATTAAATATTCATAAAATAGTTACAAGATAACTAATATTTTAGTTGTAATTACATTAATAACGAATTTCATCTAAATAAGAAATTTACTTATTTTATTAAAATAATAAAGTAAGCTACATAAATTACTTAAAATATTCAAAAAAGGATCAACATGAAAAATGTGGGTTTTATTGGTTGGCGGGGGTTAGTAGGTTCAGTATTAATGCAACGTATGATAGAAGAAAATGATTTTACTAATATACAACCAGTATTTTTTTCTAGCACCCAGTATGGTCAACCAGCACCGCTGGTAAATAGCTATCAGAATAAATTGCATAATTCTAAAGACCTCTCAATTCTTAAAGAATTGGATATTATTGTTACATGTCAGGGTGGTGATTATACCCAAGAAATATATCCTAAATTGCGAAAAATTGGTTGGCACGGATACTGGATTGATGCTGCTTCATCTTTACGTATGAATAATGACACTATTATAATACTTGATCCTATCAATAAATCATTAATACAACAGGGGCTAAATAAAGGGATTAAAACTTTTGTTGGTGGTAACTGCACTGTCAGTCTAATGTTAATGGCGCTAGGTGGTTTATTTGCTCACAATTTAGTGGAATGGGTCTCAGTTGCTACTTATCAAGCAGCATCTGGAGGTGGCGCTCGTCATATACGTGAACTATTAGTACAAATGGTGCAATTGTGCGATACGATTGCTCAACCATTACATAATCCTGTATTTTCTATTCTAGAAATAGAACGTCGCTTTACTGAACTAACTCGCAGTGGAATTATTATGAAAAATAATTTTGGCGTACCATTAGTAGGGAGTCTTATTCCATGGATTGATAAACAACTAGAAAGTGGTCAAAGTCGTGAAGAATGGAAAGGACAAGCAGAAACTAATAAAATTCTTAATACTAAGAAATTAATACCTATAGATGGATTATGTGTACGTATAGGTGCTTTACGTTGTCATAGTCAAGCTTTTACTTTAAAATTGAGAAAAAATATTTCGTTAGCTGAAATTGAAATTTTACTCGACAATCATAATGAATGGGTAAGTATAATACCTAATGATAGGGAATTATCTATGCAAGAATTAACCCCATCAGCGGTAACAGGAACACTAAAAATTCCTATTGGTAGACTGCGTAAATTAAATATAGGTTCTGAATATCTTTCTGCTTTCACTGTAGGCGATCAATTATTGTGGGGAGCCGCAGAACCACTGCGACGTATGCTACATCAATTATTAAATTAATATTTAATTAATTATATTAATAGATTTTAAATATCTTAATATTTGAAAATTTTTTAGCTTAATAATTAAAATAGTAATTTATGATTTTAGAATCTCTTCTTTATAAGAAGAGTTAGTATTCTTTCTGATTTTCATCAATAAATTTACTAAATGATTGTCTTCAATTATTACGGTGAGGGAGGGATTCGAACCCTCGATACACTTTTAGTATATACACACTTTCCAGGCGTGCTCCTTTAGCCACTCGGACACCTCACCTAATATAACTTTATTATATTTCCTTTTATATAGTCAAGTTATAACATTATGATTGGGATATTTTTTATATAGAAATAAAATTTCTGGTAAATAATAAAATATTTAAAAAAATAAATTAATATGCTGTAGATAAAATAAGGAGAATATATATGGCTACCTGGGTAACAGGTAATGTAGTACAGATAAAGCATTGGAGGGATGGTTTATTTAGTTTAATAGTACATGCGCCAATTTATCCTTTTACTGCGGGACAATTTACTAAAATAGGAATGAATATTAATGGCAATAAAATTCAGCGAGCTTATTCATACGTTAATGCACCGCAAAATTCTAACTTAGAATTTTACTTAATTGCTGTTCCTAATGGAAAATTAAGTCAGGCTTTGCATAAATTGCAATCTGGTAATCAGATAATGATAACTAAAGAAGCAGCAGGTTTATTTGTACTAAACAAAATTCCACCATGTCAAAATTTGTGGATGATAGCTACTGGAACAGCGATAGGACCTTATTTATCAATTCTTGAGCATGGCAAAGAACTTGAAAGATTTAAGAGAATTATTCTCATATACGCGGTACGCTTTGTTCATAATCTTAATTATCTACCGCAAATGCTGAAATTACAACATCGTTATAACGATAAATTGCAAATACAAATAATAATTAGTCAAGAAAAAGTTCCTGGATATCTAATGGGACGTATTCCTACATTAATTGCTAATGGTTCTTTAGAATTAGCAGTAGATTTAAATTTAAATGCTAAAAATAGTCATGTAATGATATGTGGAAACCCTAACATGATAGTTGATACACAACAATTGTTAAATAACAGCCGCGGTATGCGTAAAAATTCTAAATATAATCCGGGACATATAACTATTGAAAATTACTGGTAATAATACCTTCAAGATAACTAGAATCTAGATCATAGAATATTAATTTTTATAAAAACTAATTTTGAATTATAGATAATTATTAATTTTAAATTACTTTAAAAAAAATTTTTTAAATAAAATGTATCTGTTGATAATATTTGGTATTATTTTTAGTTATAATAGACTACAATTGATTATTTTAAATAAATAATAAATATAAAAACTCATAATGAAAAGGAATAAACAACTTATTTACTATAAGTAGTATGTATTGAAATATAGTTAAGTAAAAAAATAACAACTTATTTACTTATAATCTTCGTCTTTTTATTAAAAGATGAAGGATTTATATTGCCAGTAATAATTATAGTTCAATAAAAAAATATTAACAGCAAATAATCTATTTCATATTAGATTATATAATAATGGTACCCGGGACGAGAGTTGAACTCGTATAGCCAAAGGCTGAGGGATTTTAAATCCCTTGTGTCTGCCAATTTCACCACCCGGGTGTTAAAAATGGAGGCACGTCCCGGAATTGAACCGGGGTAGACGGATTTGCAATCCGATGCATGGCCACTCTGCCAACGCGCCTTATATGCGCTTGCGCTAATCTCTATCTAGAGTACTAATCTCACTAAAATTGGAGCGGGAAACGAGGCTCGAACTCGCGACCCCAACCTTGGCAAGGTTGTGCTCTACCACTGAGCTATTCCCGCACAAACATTCTCTTTTAAAGAAATTATTTTTATTTTACTGACTCTATCAGTTTTAGTCAATCTAAAAATAATTTTTATATGAAAAATATTTTTTCTTGAATTTCATAATAAATATTGAAATTTTTACTTAAAAATTAGCATGGTTTTTCTATTAAAAATAATATATATTATCGCTAATATATAAAAATTAAATAGTTAGTAAAACTTTTTAAATAAATATTATTCTATATTCTAATATGTAAGGAGTAAAATTCATGGCTGTACAGCAAAATAAATCTACTCGTTCAAAACGAGGTATGCGTCGTTCCCATGATGCGCTAAGAACTTCTACTTTAACAATAGATAAAAATTCAGGTGAAATACATCAGCTTCATCATATGACTGCTCAAGGTTTTTATCGGGGTCGTAAAGTTATCTAACAAATAATATTTATCAATAATATATATTGTGAATATGTAGATAATTTTATTTTTATTGTAAAGTTACTGTAGAATAAGTACAGATATTAGTTTTTTTAAAAGAAAATTCTTAGTACTTTAAAATTAGAGTACGGATATGATATTTATGTATCGAATAACAAATTCGTACGCAACAGTATTTTTGTATACCAAACTCCTAAAGAAAATTATATTTTCTAGTATTTTACTATTTTAGTTTATTAGTAATATAAATATATTTTATAATAAACAAAGTTATATAAATTAAATGTTGTTTTTTTATTTTTAATATGCTGTGGTTATTTTCAAATGATTCATATTGTATTTCTGAGGATTCTATCCCCAAGCAGATACGATCTTGTAGATATGGATAATGAATATTTTTAATAATTTGATTGTTATTCAAACAAAAATACTATCACATAGTGAGTGTCGTATCGCAAGTGCTGATGGTTTTTAAAGTGCTACCATTTGTATCTATCTGTTGGTATTCACCCCCAAAAAAAGTGAACATGAATGATTATTCTCGTAAAGAATACCTTGACAAGTTTATTTTGTAAAATTCAACGTACTAATATTAATTAGCTACTGGTTTGCTAATACGTTAAAGTGACAGATAATATTAAAAAAGTCTAGTTGAGTCATTGTGGTCTATTTCAAGATATTAACTATTTTGAAGTACATGAATTCTATTTTGAGATGGTGTTAATGTTGTAGTATTTGGACATACCATACTATTCATCTATACTGAGTAAAATTTCTACACATTTGCACACGGCTATTATATTTAGTTATTGATGCATCAATTGTCCCCTCCCCTTATAGTATAGTTGCTACTTATATATGGAAATTTTTAAGCAGTAACTAAACTAGTAGTATAGCGTTAATGAACAGCTAAAAATCTAGACTGATTACTATTTTATTTCAGTTTAATGCAAGTTATTACTGTAAATTATTGTAGTAGAAAATAAATATCTAAAATAATATTTTAGGTATTTGATGGTTGTTTGATTATAGGATTAATAATAATGACTGTTTTTGCCATGATATTTCCAGGACAAGGATCTCAAAAGGTAGGTATGTTGGCTCAACTAGCAGCCGTCAATACGGTAGTAAAAAATACTTTTGATGAGGCATCTGCTATTCTAGGATATAATTTATGGCAGTGTGTGCAGCACGGTCCAGCTGCAGAATTAAACCAAACTTGTTATACTCAGCCAGCATTGTTAGCTGCATCAGTAGCTATTTGGCGTGTGTGGCAACAAAACAACGGACGTTTGCCAGTACTACTAGCAGGCCATAGTTTAGGTGAATACTCGGCATTAGTATGCTCTGGTAGTCTTAATTTCAAGATAGCCATGAAACTAGTAGCACTACGTGGTCAGCTTATGCAAGAAGCAGTACCACCAGGATGTGGTGCTATGTCTGCTATCATAGGATTAAATAACGACTCTATCGCTGATATTTGTAAAAATATTGCATCGAATCAAGTAGTTTTACCGGTAAATTTTAATTCTTCTGGTCAAGTTATTATAGCTGGTCATAAAGAAGCTGTAGAACTGGCAAGCATTGCTTGTAAGAAAGCTGGAGCAAAAATTGCGCAAAGACTACCTATAAGTATTCCTTCTCATTGCTATTTGATGAAACCAGCTGCAGAAAAATTAGCTGAAGCACTAGAATTGATAACTTTTTCTGTACCACGTATCCCAGTAATTAATAATGTTAATGTATGTATTGAGAAAGAGCCTGCTGCTATTCGCAAGGCACTGGTACGTCAGCTTTATAACCCAGTACGTTGGACAGAAATTGTAGAATACTTGGAAACTAAAAATATCAAGTACTTACTAGAAGTAGGTCCCGGTAAAGTTCTTACTGGATTTAAAAATATTAGAAGATATCTATCGTCACTACAATAAATAATTTTATTATTGGTAACTAGTGATTAACTATTAATTTTAGGTTTATAGATGAATTTTAAAGGTAAAGTGGTACTGGTAACCGGTGCTAGCCGCGGTATTGGTCGTGCAATAGCAGAAAAATTTGTAAATAATGGTGCAACAGTGATTGGTACTGCTACTAATAAAATTAGCGTTGCTGTTGTTAGCGATTATTTAGGCAATAGCGGTAAAGGAATGGAATTAGATATTTCTAATAATACTGTTATTAAACAATTTTTAGAAAATATGCGAGCTGAATTTGGAGATGCAGATATTTTAATAAATAATGCAGGTATTACTCATGATAATTTATTAATGTGTATGAAAGAAAATGAATGGCAGTATCTTATTGATACTAATTTGACGTCTGTATTTCGTATGTCAAAAGCAGTAATAAAAACTATGATAAAAAAAAACTATGGTAGAATTATTACTATAGGTTCTGTTGTTGGCTCTGTAGGTAATGTTGGACAGGGAAATTATGCTGCTGCTAAAGCAGGATTAATTGGTTTTAGTAAATCTCTGGCTCGTGAAGTTGCTTCAAGAGGCATTACAGTAAATGTAGTCGCACCAGGATTTATTGATACTGATATGACTAAAAAATTTACTAATAAGAAACTTTCAGGAATTTTATCCCAGATTCCAGTAAATCGTTTGGGATATCCAAAAGAAATTGCTAATGCGGTTACTTTTTTGGCTTCTGATGAAGCAGAATATATTACTGGAGAGACAATCCATGTCAATGGAGGCATGTATATGCCGTAGTCATCAAATAAAAATTATCAACATTATTGTTACTATAACTGGTAATAATTATTATATATGTTAAAATTTATCAAATAATATTTTTAATAACCTAAATTAAGTTACATCTTTTAAATTCTCTATTTTATAGATATTAAAAATTATAGCGTAAACGATTTTAGATAGGAAAAATATGAGCACTATCGCAGATCATGTTAAAGAAATTATTGCTGAGCAGTTAGAAGTAAAGAAAGAAAAAGTAGTGAATAGCGCATCTTTTGTTGATGATTTAGGAGCGGATTCTCTGGACACAATAGAACTGATAATGGCATTAGAAGAAGAATTTGATATTGAAATTACGGACGAAGAAGCTGAGAAAATTACTACTGTTCAGGAAGCTATTGATTTTATTCAATCTAACCAATAAATAGTAGTATGAAACTAATTTAGTTATAAGTTAAATGTGTGTGTAAGTAAGCGGTATTAGTTATCCCGTTTAACTAGTAATAGTTGACTTTTCATTTTATTTTAATATCTGTAAGTACATGATACATATATAGCAAAATATGAATTGAAGAATTCAGTATCCAATATTACGAATTTAAAATTTATAAATTCTATAGATAGATATCAATTTGATCTATTCAAATAACAATGTGAATGTATGTTTGTTAGCTATAAACTGATAAAATTATGGAACAAATAGAACAACAGATTATTAATCTGCGTGAAAAACTACAATATTGGGAATATCTTTATTACTTAAAAAATTCTCCTGAAGTACCAGATATAGAATATGATTTAGTTATGGCAGAGCTTCGTCTTTTAGAGTCTAAAAGACCAGATTTATTGACTGTTGATTCTCCAAGCCAGCGAGTTGGAGGAAAAGTACAAAATAAATTTTTCCAGGTACGTCATAAAGTACCTATGTTATCGTTAGATAATATTTTTGATAAATCTGGTTTTATGATATTTGATCAGCGATTACGTAACAGATTAAAATCTAATAATGATATTGTATATTGTTGTGAATTAAAGCTAGATGGTTTAGCAGTCAGCATTCTATATAATAGAGGCGTGCTGGTGCGAGCTGCTACTCGGGGTGACGGTAATACTGGAGAGAATATTACTGCCAATATACGTACTATCAGTACTATTCCTCTTCGTTTGAAAAATGACGATAATTTGCCACGATTAATAGAAATACGTGGTGAAGTATTCATGTCAAAAACAGGATTCATGCAATTAAATACTAGATCTAAAAAAGAAGGAAATAAATTATTTGCTAATCCTCGTAATGCTGCGGCAGGATCTTTACGTCAGTTAGATCCAGCAATTACTGCTTGTAGACCTTTGATGTTTTACTGTTATGGAGTGGGTTTAGTAACACCCAACGTTTTATCAGATAGCCATTGGGAGCAGCTGCAACAATTTAAAAATTGGGGCATCCCGATTAGTACTTACAGTAGTCGCTGTACTGGAAGTACTGAAGTGTTAGATTTTTATCAAAAAGTTAATAACAACCGATCATCATTTGGATTTGATATTGACGGTGTAGTAATTAAAGTTGATTCTTTGAGACTACAGCATCATTTAGGTTTTATTACCCGCGCTCCTCGTTGGGCTATAGCATATAAATTGCCGGCTCAAGAACAATTAACTCAAATAAAAAAAGTAGAATTTCAAGTAGGTCGTACAGGAATAATTACTCCAGTAGCCAGGCTTAATCCAATATTAGTTTCTGGTGCTATAGTTAGTAACGCTACTCTACATAATATTAATGAAGTTAAACGATTAGGAATTATGATTGGTGATACAGTTATTGTTCGTCGCTCTGGTAATGTTATACCACAGATTATTGGAATAGTTTCTTCTAAGCGGCCTGAAAATGCATTACAGATAGTATTTCCATCCCAATGTCCGATATGTTGTTCTAAATTAGAGCACAGTAATATTATGTTGCGTTGTCCAGCTGGTTTAGTATGTGCTGCGCAACGTAAAGAAGCAATTAAACGTTTCGTTTCGCGTCTAGCGATGAATATTGACGGAATAGGAGATAAGATTATTAATCAACTAGTAAATAGTAATTTAGTAACCAATCCAGCTGATTTATTCAGATTAAATGCAGATATTTTAATGAATTTAGAAAGAATCGGACCAATATTAGCAAATAAATTGTTACATTCATTAAAAAAATCTAAAAAAACTACTTTAGCACGTTTTTTGTATGCCTTAGGGATCTGTGAAGTAGGATATGCAACTGCTGTAAACATAGCTGCTAGTTATAACACACTAGATATTTTGATCACTGCAGATATTAAATCGTTGAAAGCAATATCAAATATTGGCCCAGTTGTAGCAACAAATGTATATAATTTTTTTACAAAAAGTTATAATCTGAATGTTATTCAAGATTTATTAAGTCCGCCCATTGGTATCAGATGTTATAAATCTAAGCCAGCCTATCTAGAACACTGTAAAAAGAAGTGAGAATATTTTAGCGGGTAAAACTCTTGTTTTGACAAGTTATTTTTAAACATTATTTAGGGATTCGCTAGTAGTTAGGATAAGCAACAGTATTTTATAGTTAAAAATAAAGTAATTTTGAATTTTTCAAGGCTCAAGAATTAAATATTCCGCTTATTCAATGATACCAATTATAACAAATCACAATGATTTTTAGTAGAATATTCTAATCTAATAAGAAAGATTAATTATCTTTTCTTGAAATTCAATAAAATGTTAATTTATATTGTATAATTCATATTTTATTTGATTATAATTAAAATTATAATAGGAAATATCGATAATATCTCGCTATTATTTTAGCAGTAAATTTTTTTCTGAGATAAAAACCTAGTGGGATAGTAAGGATAGGTTTACCAAATTTACCAATAGCTGCAGTTAGAGATTTGCCGTGAGAAGCTTTAGGCCGTAAATGAAGCATCTCACCGTGGTGAGCAGTAATAGTTTCTACTTTACCTAAAACAATCAAATCCATTAGCTCTTCCCAGTCACTTTTTAAATGTAACTCTTCTTTGGAGTTTAAATTCCACAATAGTGGTGCGCCGATACGTCGCATTGCCAAAGGCATTGTTCGTTGTCCTTCTATCGGAATCCAAAGAACCCTAGATAATTTATAACGCACATAACTAGTTTCCCATGTAACACCGCTATTACCAATAAGTGGCGCTACACAAATAAAAGTAGTTTCTAATGGTATTTTGCTTCTATTATCTATAGGAATAGTTTTTAGCTCTATGCCAATGGATGCAAAATCTGGTTCAGATTTATTTTTAGCGCTGGCGCCCAAATAGCGCTCTAGTAATATGCCAATCCATCCTTTATCACGTTTAAGATTAGGGGGAATTTCTAATTTTGCATAGATAGATAATTCACCAAGTGTATAACCAAACAAAGAATTAGCTCTTTCTAGCAAGTCTTTTTCGTCTTTAGGAGGATCTAGATGAAATGAGCTTTTAATTTTTTTCTTCCTAAATTATAATTTTAGTATATTTAAATTGAAGTTAGTATATTACTATTAGTATACAATTTATTTATTATAAATAATATAAAAAAACTATTTATTAAAAATAATTTTTTTATTACAAAATTGATAAACTTTTGTAGTTAATTGTAAACAAATAAAAAAACTTACCTATTATATAATAGAGATAGTATAGTGATTGATGGTGATGGTTACCGACAAAATGTTGGTATTGTAATATGTAATTTTGACAAACAAGTATTATGGGCTAAGAGATACGGACATCATTCTTGGCAATTTCCACAGGGAGGCATTAATGATTGTGAGACCGCTGAGCAAGCAATGTATAGAGAACTATTTGAGGAAATGGGTTTAAGTCACAAAGATGTACGTATTTTAGCTTCGACGCATAACTGGCTATATTATAACCTTCCAAAAAGATTAGTACGTTGGAATCTGAATCCAGTGTGTATTGGTCAGAAGCAAAAATGGTTTTTGTTACAGCTTGTATGTTCTGATACAGATATTAATATGCAAATTGGGGGAATACCTGAATTTGACTGTTGGCGTTGGGTAAATTTTTGGTATCCAGTACGTAAAATTATTTACTTTAAACGTGATGTTTACCGTAAAGTAATGAAAGAATTTTCCAGAATAGTAATGTAATGCTATTACAAAAAACCATAGTGTCGTTTTCTGTACAAGATTATAATTATAGTAATAAAGAATAATTAATGGAATAATAATGATGTAAATTGGTGATAGATAAAATTTGTTGGTACTAAAAACTATAGCAGGTTATTTTTAACTTAAGTATAGTTTTCTTATACTGATACGGATTTATGTAGATAAAATTTTTTTATTTTTACGAAATTATTGTTATCTTTAATTATTGTTTATAAAAATATTAACATTAGTAATTTTAAAATTGCTGTTAATAGTAACAATATACGCTTTACCAAAATAGTTTTTAACAAAAAGTTTATGTTTACCGTTTATCATTCAAATCAATTAGATTTACTTAAAACTTTAGCTGCTACATTGATTGCAAGTAAGCCACTGTTAAATCCATTCCAATCAGAAATAATTTTGGTACAAAGTACCGGAATGGAACAGTGGTTACAGATGGAATTAGCTACACATTTCGGTATAGCTGCTAATATAGAATTTTTATTTCTGGATCGTTTTATATGGCAAATGTATACACTGATAATCACCAATTTTCCTGAAGATAGTGTCTTTATAAAAACTTCTATGGTATGGAGATTAATGGATATTTTGCCAAAATTACATCAAGAACATTATTTTCTAAATGAATATCTGCGTGATAATGAAGATCCACTAAAAATTTTTCAATTTGCGACTCGTGTAGCAGATTTATTTGATAAATATCTAGTATACCGCCCTGATTGGTTAGATAGTTGGCAAAAAGGAAAATTAATCGATGATCTAGGAAAAGCACAACTATGGCAGGCCCCTCTATGGCGGGAGTTAATCGAGGAAACACAAAGGTTAGGATACCCGTTATGGCATCGAGCTAATAGCTATAAGCTATTTATCCATACTCTAGAGACAAGTTTAAATAGACCACCAGGTATTCCAGAAAGAATATTTATCTGTGGTATTTCTTCTATTCCTCCAATATATTTACAGGTACTGCAGGCATTAGGTAACAGCTATATCGACATTCACATGTTTTTTATTAATCCTTGCCGCTCTTACTGGTGGGGTAGCAACGATAGCGATTCTATATCTCAGCTATTGCACCAACAAAAGTATTATCGTAAAAAAAATGTAGAGCAAACACTGTTACTGAATAATAAATATGTAAATTCACTATTCAATGATACAGAAGAGGAACATGGTAATCCATTGTTGGCTTCCTGGGGAAAGCAGGGACGTGATAATCTTTACAATTTAGCACAAATGGAAAGTATTGCCGATATAGAGGCATTTGTCGAACCGGTAAACAATAATTTGCTGAGTATTCTGCAAAAAGATATACTCTTACTTGAAGACCACTCTAAAATTAACATTAGCAATAATCTTTTGGAAAAAAAGATAGATAAGAAACGACTATTGCAGAAAAATGACCAATCACTGAGCTTACATGTTTGTCATAGCATCCAGAGGGAAGTTGAAGTATTGCACGATAATTTGTTATCTATGATAGTAGCAGATCCAACTATACGTCCGCGAGACATCATAGTTATGATGGCTGATATTGATATTTATATGCCGTCTATTAAGGCAGTATTTGGTAATGTTAGTAGTGAAAGATATTTACCTTTTAATATTTCTGATAGAAGTATGCGGCATTTACATCCTATTATTCAGACATTTCTTAACTTACTTAAATTACCTCATAGCCGTTTTACTGCTGAGCAAATTCTAGAATTTTTGGAAGTTCCAGCATTAGCTTCACGTTTTTCTATTAAAGAAAAAGAACTTCAACTATTGCGCCATTGGGTAACAGAGTCTGGTATCAGATGGGGATTAGATGACGAAACATTGCGCGAACTAATGCTACCTACTACATGCCAACATACTTGGCAATTTGGTTTGAATCGGATGTTACTAGGCTACGCTATGGATAGCGCCAGTGGGGATTGGCAGGGTATTTTACCATACGATGAATCTAGCGGGTTAATAGCCTGTATCGCCGGACAGTTAGCAGAATTGTTGATGCAATTACGCCAATGGCGAGACTGGCTGGCTAAATCCCATTATTTAAAAGATTGGTTGGGTTGTGCTAGAAAAATAATAAAAGATTTTTTTGTTTCTAATGCAGAAACTGAAGCAGCACTCGTGTTTCTGGAAAATAAGTGGCAACAAATGCTACAAAGTTGTTTTAAAATGAAATATCAGAATATGATTCCAGTAACAATATTGCATTATGAATTAACTACAAGATTAGATCAAGAGCTTTCTAATCATAGCTTTCTTTCTGGCACTGTTAATTTTTGTACTTTAATACCAATGCGTTCTATTCCTTTTCGGATAGTTTGTTTATTAGGTATGAATTCCGATATTTATCCCAGACAATTATCGATATCTGGATTTGATCTAATGGTAAAGCAACCAAGAATTGGTGATCGTAACCAATACGATGATGATAAATATATGTTTCTTGAAGCATTATTATCAGCACAGCAGCGTCTGTATATTAGTTTTATTGGTCGGTCTATTCAGGATAATAGACTTCGCTATCCATCTGTTCTAGTAAATGAGCTAATAGATTATATTGCACATAGTTTTTATCTACCAGGAGAGGAGTACGTTAATGATGACATTAGCAGTGTACGTAAACATCTTTGTCAGTGGCATAGTCGTATGCCTTTCGCACCAGAAAATTTTTTTCCTGGAAGTAAAATACAAAGCTTTGCTAGTGAGTGGTTACCAGCTGCTAATGCTGCTGCTCTTGATAAAGGGAATCCGCAATTTGAATTTATTAATTCGTTTACATCTATGTCCTGCGATACGTTTTCATTAGAGACACTATCGCTATCATTGGATGAACTGTTACGATTTTATCGCCATCCAGTACGTACCTGGTTTATACAGCGTTTAGCGGTATCTTTCCATCAGACATCGATGAAAAAACTACCGGAAGAAGAACCTTTTATCATAGATAATATCACTAACTATCAAGTTAATAAACAAATATTAAATACTATTCTTAACAGAGAAAGTACCCATATTTTATTTCGTAAGGTTAGCTCCTCTGGATTGTTGCCTCATGGCGCTTTTGGAAAAATATACTGGGATAGACAGTGTAAACAAATGGCAACACTATCTGAAAAGATACAAGTATTGCGCTTACCTGATAGATGGAATGTTAATATTCATTTAAATTTTGATAATGTTACACTTTCTGGAAAACTTCAAGTACAGGCTAATGGTTTATTACGATGGCGTCCAGGTACGCTATCGGTACGAGATGGACTACTGTTATGGTTAGAACATCTAACCTACTGCGCTATGGATGGTAAAGGAGAGAGCCGAATATTAGGCACTTGTGGAGAATGGCATTTCGCACCATTGCCTGTTTTTCAAGCAAAACATTTTTTAAAATCATTTATTTCAGGCTACTGTAATGGCATGATGTTGCCACTATTATTATTACCCATAGCTGGAGGAGCATGGTTAAGCCACTGTTATAATAAGATAACGAAAAGTATAGATAGAGAAGAAAAAACACAACAGCTAGCTCGTAAGAAACTTATCAATGCTTGGAAAGGAAATGCACATTTATTTGGAGAAAATAAAGATCCTTATCTACAACATTTAATACGTCAACTAAATGAACAACATATTGAGCTAATTATATCAGCTGCTGAATTATATTTATTACCCATTTTTAAGTTTAATATGGCTCTTAATTAATCAATAACAGATACTAAAAAATATCATAAAAAGAGACTTTAAAGTCTCTATTTAACTACTAAGTCTCTTCAATTCTGTGATACTAAAATTCTCTTAATAAAAATTTATGTATTTTTTATAATCTATTTTTACGATCTTTAATCGTTGATAAAACTAGATATAATCTAGTAATTAAGTTAAATATCTAATAAAATGAATAATATTCTTAATTTATGACCATTCAGAGCTGTAACTTTTTAACTTTGCAACTGCAAGGTACACTTCTAATTGAAGCCTCTGCAGGTACAGGAAAAACCTATACGCTGATAGCGCTTTACTTACGTTTGCTACTAGGAATAGGTGGAAATAAAACATATCCTCGTATTTTAAATGTAGAAGAAATACTAGTAGTTACATTTACCGAATCTGCAACTGAAGAACTTAGATGTCGCATTCGTGAAAATATTCAACAGTTACGGCTTGCCTGCATACGTGGTAAGAGCGAGAATACGCTGCTCTCTGTTATATTAGATCAGATAAATGATCGGCGTCTTGCTGTATTACATTTATTGGCTGCAGAGCGGCAGATAGATAAAGCAGCCATTTATACTATTCATGGTTTTTGCCAACGTATGCTAAATGATGTTGATTCTGGTATGTTGTTGAAGCAAACTTTGATAAAAGATGAATCTTTTTTGCACCAACAGGTAAGTGCTGATTTTTGGCGCCGTCACTGCTATCAGTTGCCCATGAATATTGCGCGTATTGTGCATAATTATTGGAAAGGTCCAGCTGAATTATTAACAGAAATATTGCCTTATCTGCAAGGAGAACCACCGTTATTATGTAACCAGCTTGATATAAAAAATGAATCTATTTTAGTACAGCATGAGCGTATTATTACCAGTATTAATAATATAAAGCAACAATGGCGCGATATAGCATCGAAGATAAAGAATATTATTTACAAACATAAATTAGATCGTCGAGTATATAGCAACCACAATTTAAATTTTTGGTTAGATAAAATTAACCGCTGGTCATCCCAACAAACAATTGATTATCAGGTCCCTAATGAATTAAAAAGGTTCAAAATTTCGTGTTTTACAAAAAAAACTAACGACAGCGATCTACATCAATATAAGTTGTTTGCTACAGTAGAAGCATTTTATAAGCAAAATAGTTCGCTTCGCGAACTTATTTTAGTTATGGCTCTAAAAGAGATGCGCTTAGCATTAGCTAAAGAAAAAAACAGAAGAAAAGAAATAGGTTTTGACGATCTTATTAATTGTATGGATAAAGCATTGGAGGGTAGCAGCGGTGAATTATTAGCAGAGTCAGTGCGTAAACGCTATTTAGTAGCTATGATTGATGAATTTCAGGATACCGATCCACAGCAGTATCGTATATTTTCTCGTATTTATAGCGGTCAGATAGATTGTAGTTTAGTACTAATAGGCGATCCTAAACAGGCAATATATGCGTTTAGAGGTGCAGATATTTTTACTTATATGCGTGCTAGGCGTGAAATAAATGCTCATTATACTCTTGATACTAACTGGCGTTCCGCACCAGGTATAGTAAATGCAGTAAATAATTTATTTAAAAGAATGCCAGAGCCATTTATTTTCAGTGATATTCCTTTTTTTCCAGTAAGAGCCGCTAAGAGTAATGATATATTACAGTTAATAATACATCGTAAGCCTCAATCGGCAATGTGTTTTTGGCTTACTGGTAGCATCGGATTAACAGAATATAAACATTGTATGGCACGCCAGTGTGCTGCTACTATTTGCAATTGGCTTTCTGCATCAAATGAAGGAGAAGCTTGGTTAGAAGGACATTGTGGTCGTCAGTTATTACAAGCTTCTGATATGACTGTGTTAGTACGTAACAGTCACGAGGCCGCATTAGTTAGTAAAGCACTCTCGGCACTGAGGATACCGTCGGTATATTTATCTAATAAATTCAGTGTTTTTGAAACTTCTGAGGCACAGGAACTACAATGTATATTGCAGGCCGTGTTAACTCCGAATAAAGATACTGTGCTACGCTGCGCTCTGGTTACTAACCTTCTGGGATTTAATGCAGCCGATATCTATGCATTAAATAATGATGAATCTTCTTGGGAGCAGCTAGTTGAAGAATTTACTAGTTATCGGCAGTGTTGGCAACATAATTGTATACAAGCAATGTTGCGGCAGATAATGATAAAATATAATATTGCAGAAAATCTATTAGCAATTCAAGGAGGTAAACGTCGTCTTACTGACTTATTGCATCTTGGAGAACTACTGCAGGAAGCATCGATGCAATTAGAGAATGAATATTCTCTAGTTCGTTGGCTATCTCTAAAAATAGAATCTCCTAATTTGCCCACAGAAAATCAGCAATTGAGAATAGAAAGTGATCATAATCTAGTAAAAATAATTACCGTACATAAATCAAAAGGTTTAGAGTTCCCGTTGGTATTCTTACCGTTCGCTGCTGTTTTTAAAGTTCAAAATAGTCCTTTATTTCATGATCGCGATACTTATCGTGCTTGTTTAGATCTAAGTGCTTCACGAGAAAGTTTACGTTTTGCAGAAGAAGAGAGGCTAGCTGAAGATTTACGTATGCTGTACGTAGCATTAACGCGCTCTATCTATCATTGTAGTATAGGAATAGCTCCTTACAGTAACTATAGAAAAAAAAACATCAGTGATTTACATTTAAGCGCACTTGGTTACCTTATTCAGAAAAATAAACCAGGAGATGAAGATTATTTAAATAAACAATTATCATCGTTGATATCAGCTTCTAATGGTGATATTACGCTTTGCAATGTATTACCGACTATGTCGGTGAAACCTATTGTTACTTCTGTAGAGTTTACACTACCGCTGAGTACTCATAGCTTGCCTGAACTAGTATCAGATCCCTGGAGAGTAACTAGTTATTCTGGTTTACAACAAAAAAATAGTAAACAACCTGTAGCAATGGAGTTATTACCTAATTTTGACGTAGATATTGTAGAATCTAGCATAGGAAAACAAGAAATATTACAGTTAACTCCGCATACCTTTCCACGGGGCGCGTTTTCCGGGACTTTTTTGCATAGTTTATTTGAAAAAATACTCGATTTAAACAAAAATTTATATTCTCAATGGATAAGTGATCAATTATTACAAAAAGGCATCGACTCTGTTTGGCTATCTGTTCTAATACACTGGATAGAAAAAATTATTACTATGCCTCTAGACGGTATATCTCTTTCTCTAAAAAATATCTCTTCTGATAACCGAAATATTGAAATGAAATTTTATTTACCTATAGATAATTTAATACGATCTCATGATATGGATTTAGTATGTAAATCCTATGATCCGCTTTCGGCGCTTTGTCCTCCTCTAGATTTTCATCAAATAAAGGGAATGCTAAAAGGTTTTATTGACCTAATTTTCCGTTGGAAAAATCGCTATTATCTGCTAGATTATAAATCTAATTGGTTAGGAACAGATAGCTCTGCTTATACCAGACCTATGATGGAAAAAGTAATAATTGCTAATCGCTATGAGCTTCAATATCAAATTTATACTCTAGCGCTGCATCGATTTTTGCGCCATCGTCTAGCTAGTTATGATTATAACCGTAATTTTGGTGGAGTATATTATCTATTTTTACGGGGGATTGATACAGAACATCCAGGTAATGGTATTTTTTACTGCCGTCCAGATATATCCCTAATTGAAGGACTAGATACTTTATTTACTAAAAATAAACGGAAACTTACAGAGTAAAGAGGTTAACGTAATAACGAAAATGGAAAATATTCTTTTTCAAGCACAACAGTTTCATTTATTACGACCATTAGACGTACAGTTTGCCCGTTTATTAGCAACTAAACCTACACAATCAGCACTAATGCTAGCAAGTGCCTGTTTGAGTGCGAATACAGGAGTGGGCCATGTTTGTTTACCACTTTCATTATTAACTCCATCATATCTATTTGAAGGTCATATGCCGCAGTTAGCTCATAAAGCTTGGCTACGAGCCGGTAGTCTTTCCTTAAAA
The DNA here is from genome assembly GCF_900048045.1 of Candidatus Mikella endobia. GTDB lineage: Bacteria > Pseudomonadota > Gammaproteobacteria > Enterobacterales > Enterobacteriaceae > Mikella > Mikella endobia. The sequence goes on from NZ_LN999831.1 coordinate 327,542, forward strand.
GAATGGCACCAAAAGTTGTTGGAAGAACCAGCAGTTGGCGATGGTTCATATCCCACTCCATTGATACTAGAAAATAAGTGTCTTTATTTGCAACGTATGTGGCAATATGAATGTACAGTAGCAAAATTTTTTAATAGACAGCGACGAACTCTGGTAGAGAATAATGAAGATATAATAGCCTCAGTACTAGCACGTTACTTTCCTATAGATATAGATAGCAATGAAATAAATTGGCAAAAAATTGCCACAGCAATTGCCATAACGCATCCAATAGCTTTTATATCTGGAGGACCTGGAACTGGTAAAACTTCTTTAATAGCAAAACTGCTAGCAGTATTCTTACAGTTAAATGAAGGCATGCATTTGCGTATAATGATGGCAGCTCCTACTGGAAAAGCAGCAGCACGTATGAGTGAATCTCTCAATCTAGAGATAAATAATTTAGTAATGGATAAATATAAAAAAGATATTTTATCTCATAAAGCGGTAACGTTGCACCGTTTGCTTGGTATTAGGCCTAATAGCCAGAGAATGTATTATCACTGCCATAATAAAATTAATGTAGATATTCTGATAATTGATGAAGCATCTATGGTCGATTTACCGATGATAGCTAATGTAATTGCGGCGCTGCCACCGCAAGCAAGGGTTATTTTTATAGGTGATAGTTGCCAGTTATCATCGGTAGATGCAGGTTCAGTATTAAGAGATTTATGTAGTTTGGAAACTGGATATAGTTCTGTGTGTCGCGCTAAAATAGCACGTATAACGGGATTTAAACTACCAGCAGAAACAAGTATTGTTAACAACTATGCTATTTCTGATAGTATATGTTTGTTACATAAAAGTTATCGCTTTCATGAAGACTCTGGCATTAACAGGATAGCTAATGCGATAAAATATGGTAACGCTGATAACGTGTTTGCAATATTAAACAATATTAAAATTAAAGATATTGATTATACCTTGTTATGTGATAAAACAGCATATCAAAATATGCTAAATGATTGCATTGATAGTTATAAAGAATATTTACAACTATTGCATAACTATGCTATGCCTGCGGCAATTTTAGATGCTTTTCACCGGTTCCGTATTTTATGTGCACTACGTGAAGGACCTTTTGGAGTATCAGGTATAAATGCTCGCATTGAGCAAAAATTAATGCAATCTGGATTACTAACTATAGATAATTCTATTCATTGCTATACAGGCCGTCCTGTTATGATATTATGTAATGCACCATCTTTAGAACTTTATAATGGTGATATTGGTATCTTACTTTTGGATGATAAACAGAAGCGGCGCGTATATTTTTCTCTTCCTAATGGAAAGATTAAAGCAGTACCTCTAAGTAGACTTCCAGAACATGAGACAGCGTTTGCGATGACAATCCATAAATCTCAAGGATCAGAATTCCAACATATAGCTATAGTGTTGCCAGATAAAATATGGTCCGTATTGACACGAGAGTTACTCTATACTGCGGTAACACGCGCGCGCACTAAGTTATCTATATATGCTACTGACAAAGTATTGCAGTATATAATAAAAAATAAAACGATAAGGCATAGCGGTCTTATTGATAGGCTAACTATCCTACCTACTACTTAAAAAATTATTACTCTATTACTAATAATTAAAAAGTAACAAATTAAGATGAATAGCTTGTTACTATACTTGCTGTTGCATTCAGATACTAATTACTAATTCTAGTTGCATAAAAATGTAATAAGAAAGAGAAATTTTGAAACCAATCACTATATCATTAATAATGATCCAGATGTAGATTTAGGTAACAAGAAATGTGATGGATAAGTTACTTCTATCAAGTAAAGACCTTCTGCTTTACTAGTAGCGCCGGCCTTGGTTGGGTCACGGGATGTAAGAAGTTCGTAGATCCAACTTTCAGATCGGTTTCCACATCCAACTTCTAGTAGGCTACCTACAATATTACGAACCATATGATGAAGAAAAGCATTAGCTTTAATATCAAATATGATATATTGCCCATGTCGAATTACATATAAATGGTGCACATGGCGCCAGGAAGTACGAGACTGGCAATCTTTAGTACAAAAAGAAGTGAAATCATTTTCACCTAGCAAAAATTGTCCTGCGCGTGCCATAGATGTAACATCAAGAGGATGTGAATAACAGGTTATTCTATATGTTAATAACGCGGGGCGTAGGTGATAATTATAAATAACATAACGGTAGCGTCTAGAAATAGCGCTAAAACGTGCATGAAAATCATCATCTACCTGTTTAACCCAACGAACAGCAATATCATTGGGTAAATTGGCATTAACTCCAAACGTCCATGCTGCCTCTGACCGAAACGCTTGAGTATCAAAATGGACAACTTGTCCAATAGCATGTACACCTGTATCTGTACGTCCAGCACAGTAAACAGTGATAAGTTCATTAGCAACCTTTGAAAGAGCACGTTCAAGACAGGCCTGCACGCTAGGTACTTCTTTTTGACGTTGCCAGCCGTAATACGCACTACCATTATATTCAATTCCGAGCACTAGCTTCATAGTATATTTTATTTTAGTTTAATAGTATTAACAACTTTTATGTTAGGTTACAAGTTATTATAGATATTTCACGAATGTATATTAACTTTTTTTTTATGCATCAAAATAGCTATAGTTAATTTTTTGAAAAAATATAAAAAATACTGATAGTAAATATTTTAAAAAATAATTCATTTTATGATATTATTTATTAATTTAGTTGTCAGGGCACAATTAGTATTGCATTAAATATATTAAAAATATTATCATTTATTTAATGAATCAAATTCCATTTTTATAAAGAGCCGAAGTGGCGAAATTGGTAAACGCAGTTGACTCAAAATCAACCACCTTCTGGTATGCCGGTTCAAATCCGGCCTTCGGCATTACAGTGAAAATTCAAGATACATTATTTCTCTAGAAATTAGCTTTAATTAAATTTTGTTTTGTTAATTTAAGTAAAACAGTATTTTCAATAAAATTTGGCATCTTATTGAAGATTTTTTGTAAGTTGAAGGTAACAAAAAATATTTGGAGAATAGTTTTTCAAACTTAAATAGTATTTAATAATAATATATGTAATAATATTACTGGTTTATCTTATGCTGGCAAGATTCATATCTTTTAATTTTAAATACGGTACTAAATATTACGATGATTAATTAACTTATCTTTACTAAAAAAAGTAAACATTTAAAATGTTATTAAATATAAAAAATTTAAAAACTTAAAATTAAGTCAGTATAATTCCTACTAATATAGACAGTTTTTTATAATTAGGTAGTAGTGCAATTAGTTGATTAAGAGGCAATAAGCTTATTTTCTTACGCCTTTTAACATGTTATATTTGTCTACCTTTAAATACGAGTAGAATAGCTACATTTAAGTAGTAACTAGAGAGATAACCGCTCCATGAGTGAATTGACACCAAAAATTACCCCAGTAAATCTTGAAGAAGAGCTTAAACGTTCTTATTTAGATTATGCTATGTCTGTAATAATAGGACGTGCATTACCTGATGTACGTGATGGACTTAAACCAGTACACCGTAGAGTACTTTTTGCTATGAGTGTCCTTGGTAATGATTGGAATAAACCTTATAAAAAATCGGCACGCGTTGTTGGTGATGTTATTGGTAAATATCATCCCCATGGAGATACGGCTGTTTATGATACTATCGTGCGGATGGCACAGTCGTTCTCATTGCGTTATATGTTAGTGGATGGTCAAGGAAATTTTGGTTCTGTGGACGGTGATTCTGCTGCAGCAATGCGCTATACAGAAGTACGCTTGACAAAAATAGCACACGAATTTTTAGCCGATCTTGAAAAAGAAACAGTAGATTATGTACCTAATTATGATAATACTGAGAACATTCCAGATGTTATGCCTACTAGAATACTTAACTTACTTGTTAATGGTTCTTCTGGAATTGCAGTAGGTATGGCTACTAATATTCCTCCGCATAACTTAGCAGAAATTGTCGACGGCTGTTTAGCTTATATTGATAATGAGAATATCAGCGTCAAAGAATTAATGGAACATATACCAGGGCCAGATTTTCCTACTGCAGCTATTATTAATGGTAAACGCGGTATAGAAGATGCTTACCGCACGGGTCGCGGTAAAATATCTATTCAAGCTCGTACCAATGTAGAAAAAAATTCTAAGAATGGACGTGAAAATATTATTGTACATGAACTTCCCTATCAAGTAAATAAAGCACGCCTTATTAAGAATATCGCTGATCTAGTAAAAGAAAAGCGCATTGATGGAATTAGTGGTTTGTGTGATGAATCAGATAAAGACGGTATGCGTATCGTTATTAAAATTAAACGAGATTCTGTAGGAGAAGTAGTACTCCAGAATCTTTACTCGTTAACACAGTTACAAATATCGTTCGGGATTAATATGGTAGCACTGCATAAAAGGCAACCAAAAGTCCTATCTCTGAAAGAAATTTTATCTGCATTTATATGTCATCGTCGCGAAGTAGTTACTCGCCGCACAATTTTTGAACTACGCAAAGCTCGTGAGCGTTCTCATATTCTAGAAGCTCTAATACTCATTTTAACAGATATTGATCATATTATAGAGCTTATTCGCAGTACTAAAACGCCATTAGAAGCCAAAATGGTACTTATGGCACACTCATGGTCGCAGAATACTATCTACTCCATTTTAAAGAATGCAGGTGTAGATATAGAAAAATCTACTTGGATGGAGCTACAGTACAATATTAATGACAGTCTCTATTACTTAACTGAGCAACAATCAGAAGCCATTTTGGCTCTTCGCTTGCAAAAATTAACAAGTATAGAATATAAAAATATAATTAATGAATACAATGATATTTTGAATAAAATAGCAGAACTTAATCTTATTTTACAGAATTCAGATCTACTAATGGAAATAATTCGCAAAGAATTTCTTTTTATAAAAGAACAATATAAAGATAAACGACGTACCAAAATACTTGATAATAATAATGATATTAATGTCGATAATTTAATTAACAAAGAAGATGTAGTAGTTACTTTATCTTATCAGGGATATATTAAATATCAACCGATTACTGATTATGAAACACAACGACGTGGTGGTAAAGGAAAATCAGCTGCAAGTATTAAAGAAGAGGATTTTATTGATCGCCTGTTGGTAACAAATACTCACGATACTATCCTATTATTCTCTAGTTATGGACGAATGTACTGGATGAAAGTTTATCAGTTACCAGAAGCTAGCCGTGGGGCCAGAGGACGTCCGATAATTAACCTTTTACCTTTGGAGTCTAACGAACGTATTACTGCTATTTTACCAGTACGTAAATATGAAGAAGGACATTATGTATTTATGGCAACAACTAGCGGGATTGTGAAAAAAACGGCCCTTATTGATTTTAGTCGCCCACGTAGCTCTGGTATTATTGCTATTAATCTAAATGATGGAGATAACTTAATAGGTGTCGATATAACAGACGGTAGCAACGATATTATGTTATTTACCGCTTACGGGAAAGTCGTTCGTTTTCCTGAAAATCAAGTGCGTAGCATGGGAAGAACCGCAACTGGTATACGGGGTATCAATTTAATTGAACATGATCGAGTTGTATCTCTTATTGTACCACGCGGAAAAAGATCCATATTAACAGTTACACAGTATGGATACGGTAAACGCACCGCACAAGAAGAGTATCCTATTAAATCTCGTGCTACTTATGGAGTAATATCTATTAAGGTTAATAAACGCAATGGTGAAGTAGTAGGAGCAGTGCAAGTGGATGACTGCAATCAGATTATGATTATCACTGACGCTGGTACTTTAGTACGTACTAGGGTATCAGAGGTAAGTATCGTAGGTCGCAAAACTAAAGGTGTTATTCTTATACGTACTGAAAAAAATGAGCATGTAGTTGGATTACAGCCAATCGCTTAATAGAAACTATTTTTCTATTTTTTTCTTTCTTTTAGAAGAAAAAGTATATGTTGGATATATATTTAAATATATAATGGTTTACTAAAATTAGTAATTATAATAAAATAATAAATATATGCCTGTAAATATATTCTAGTTAATTTAGTAACTAGAATAGAGTAAAATATCATATATAGATACTAGATATTTGCGGGAGTGGCGAAATTGGTAGACGCACCAGATTTAGGTTCTGGCGCTGTAAAGTATGCGAGTTCAAATCTCGCCTCCCGCACTATCATATAAATTAATGGGGTATAGCCAAGTGGTAAGGCATCGGGTTTTGATCCCGCTACGCCCAGGTTCGAATCCTGGTACCCCAGCTATTATTTTATTGTAAATTTTTACGGGGCTACGTAGCTCAGTTGGTTAGAGCACAGCACTCATAATGCTGGTGTCACAGGTTCGATTCCTGTCGTAGCCACCATATGGGGTATAGCCAAGTGGTAAGGCACCGGATTCTGATTCCGGGATTCCCAGGTTCGAATCCTGGTACCCCAGTAATAAATGATTATATCTATAATATTAGTTCTTAATTTATATGTAGGTATATATTTGCATTCATAAATGCGTTTTGTAGTATCATATATTAATATAATATATTACTAAAATGCATGAATAATGTTAGCCTAAAAAATTATGAGTAAAGTTATACTTAACTTACAACTAGCCTGTGATAAGGCAAACGGTCTACCAGAAAAAATAGATTTTATACGTTGGTTACAAGGTGCCTTATTGCTTTTTCGCGACGACTATGAATCTGAGGTGACTATACGGTTAGTAAATAAAAAAGAAATTCATAAACTCAATATTACTTACTGTGGCAAAAATAGACCCACAAACGTTCTCTCTTTTAAATTTGAATCTCCTTTAAAAGAAATAAATTTCCCATTTTTAGGTGATTTAGTTATCTGCCGTCAGATAGTTGAAAGTGAAGCGCAAAAACAAAAAAAAAAAATAAAAGCTCATTGGGCACATATAGTTATTCATGGTTCTCTACATTTACTAGGGTATAATCATCTTTTAGAAAAAGAAGCAATAGTGATGGAATCACTAGAAAAAAAAATAATGCAAAAATTAGGTTACCCAGATCCTTATTTAAAAGATAAAAATTTTTAATTTATTGTATTTATTTTATACTTCAAAAATAACTATTTTATTTTTGATAGTTATCATCTTTAAAAGGTTTTATAATCTAATTACTGTAACTTTTTAAGTATAGTAAGACATTTGTTTATATTACATAAAAAATAATATGCAATTTACATTAGCATTTCAGCTGCTTTTAAGTATCGTATTTTGTGTATGTTTTCTAGCTACTTACTAATTTTTGCTTGTCGACACTTCATACTTGTCTTGCTGCTGGCTGCTAAATGGTAGTTAGTATAGTGACTATACTGATAGTATTTTCTTAGTTTTTACTAACATAATTAGATGGACTTCTTAAAATAAAATACACATTTTTTTTACGTACTTACGTTATAATAAATCGTTTATTTTTTTCTAGTAATAAATATTCCATGCTTCGCGCTGAACTTTAATTACCACTGTACTCGTTGTAGTGAGTGGTATCAAGTAAAGATCTATATTCTGCAAATTATTATATACAACAAAATTAATCAAAATGATTTTTAAAATAGGCTTGATAAATAATTAATAATGAATAAAATGTAGATTTATCACATTATATAAACATTTGAGTACTCCTTCTATAGTCTACCTAGTAATAGAATAGCTAGGAGACGATATTATTAAGCATTAACATTTTATTACTGGAAATATGTAAAAATTGTATACTTTTTCATAAAGTTATGTGCTAAAGATATAGTATACTTAATAAAAATATTACAATTTTCAATTGTTATTATATTTCAGTTCCGTTAAGGAATACTATCTATTATGCAAGAAATTTATTGTCCAGAAGAGATAGAATCCACTGTCCAACAATATTGGCATAAAAATAATACTTTTAGAGTTATTGAAGATCTTAAAAAAGAAAAATATTACTGTCTTTCTATGCTTCCATATCCTTCTGGATCCTTACATATGGGACATGTGCGTAATTATACTATCGGCGATGTAATAGCTAGATATCAGCGCATGTTAGGAAAAAATGTTCTGCATCCCATAGGGTGGGATGCATTTGGTCTACCTGCTGAAAGTGCTGCACTAAAAAATAAGATTGCACCATCGCTTTGGACTTCCACTAATATCAATAATATGAAAAAACAACTAAAATTGTTAGGATTCAGTTATGATTGGAGCCGCGAGATTACTACATGTAGCCCAGAATATTACCGTTGGGAACAATGGTTTTTTATTTATTTATATAAAAAAGGTCTAGTATATAAAAAGAAGGCTGCTGTTAACTGGTGTCCACAAGATAAGACAGTACTTGCTAATGAACAAGTTATTGAAGGCTGCTGTTGGCGTTGTGATACCAAGGTTGAACGGAAAGAAATTTCACAGTGGTTTCTAAAAATTACTGCTTATGCAGATGAATTACTACAATCTTTAGATAAATTAGATGGTTGGTTCGAGCAAGTTAAAACTATGCAACGTAACTGGATAGGTCGTTCAGAAGGGATAGAGATTACATTTCAGGTCATAGATAGCGAAGAAAAGTTAACTATATATACTACCCGTCAAGATACTTTAATGGGTGTTACCTATATAGCTATAAGTGCTGGTCATCCTCTATCGTTGCAAGCAGCAACAACTAATTCCGCATTAGCAGATTTTATCCATAAATTACGTACGACAATAGTGTTAGAAGTAGATGTTGTTACAATGGAAAAAATAGGAATGGAAACTGGATTTTTCGTTCGGCATCCATTGAATGAAGAGATATTACCAGTATGGGTTGCTAATTTTGTATTAGATTACGGTACTAACGCTATCATGGCCGTGCCAGGACATGATCAACGAGATTTTGAATTTGCACATAAATATAATTTACCGATTAAGCCAGTTATTCTCAATGCTGATGGAAGTAAACCAGATATCAGTATCAAGGCCATGACAAAAAAAGGAGTATTGTTTAATTCTGGAGAATTCGATGGTCTAGACTTTAAAACAGGATCTAGAGCAATTTCTGATGCACTGATGTCACGCAATATTGGTAAACGCAAAATAAACTATCGATTGCATGATTGGGGAGTTTCTAGACAGCGTTACTGGGGGACACCTATTCCTATGATGACACTTGAAAACGGTACTATTGTTCCCACTCCTGAAGATCAACTTCCAGTTATACTACCAGAATACTTGATGATAGACGGAATTTCTAATACTTTAAAATCAGATACTAATTGGGTTAGGACAACTTATCAGGGAAAACCTGCTCTGCGGGAAACAGATACTTTTGATACCTTTATGGAATCTTCATGGTATTATGCGCGTTATACATGTCCTAGTTATAAACTAGGCATGTTAGATTCTACTGCTGCCAACTATTGGTTACCTGTAGATCAATATATTGGTGGTATTGAACACGCGGTTATGCATTTAATGTATTTTCGTTTTTATCATAAGCTACTGCGTGATGCGGGGATGGTTATTTCTGATGAGCCAGCTAAAAGATTGCTTTGTCAGGGTATGGTTTTGGCTGATGCATTCTATTATATAGCTGATAACGGTGAACGCGTATGGGTATCACCTCTAAAGATAAATATTGAACGTGATAAAAAAGGTCGCATAATTAAAGCAACAGATTTTTTAGGACATAATCTAGTATATGCCGGTATGAGTAAAATGTCTAAATCAAAAAATAATGGTATTAACCCTAAAGAAATAGTTGAAAAATATGGTGCTGATACCGTACGACTTTTTATGATGTTTGCCTCTCCAGCAGAAATGACGCTAGAATGGCAAAAATCAGGAATTGAAGGATCTAACAGATTCATAAAACGCTTCTGGAAACTAGCTTATGAACATAAGCAACATATAGGATTATTCAGATCTTTGAATCTAATGTCTTTAAATAAAAGTCAAAAGACCCTACGTCGTGAAGTACATAAAACTATAGCTAAAGTTACTGATGATATTGATCGTCGTCAGACATTTAATACTGCAATTGCTGCTATTATGGAACTGATAAATAAGTTAATACATATGGACCAACATACTGAGCAGGATTATGCCCTTATGCATGAATCATTAATGGCAGTAGTACGAATGCTTTATCCTTTTATACCTCATACGTGCTTTATTATTTGGCGAGCACTAGGAGGAGAAGGTGATATTGATAACGCACAATGGCCGGTAGCTGATAAAACCGCTCTAGTTGAAGATGCTAAGCTGATAGTAATTCAAGTTAACGGAAAGCTACGGGGGAAAATGATTTTTCCTGTAGATGCAGATGAAACTAGAGTATGTGAGCATGCTTATCAAGAAGAGATGGTAGCAAAATATATCGCAGGTACAAAAATTAGTAAGGTTATTTATATACCAGGTAAATTACTTAATATTGTCGTAAGTTAAATGGATATTTCTACGATATCGCAGAAATATTTTTATTATTTTTTTTATTGTAACAATGATCATTACATGATGTTTTAACAGTATTAGCTAAATAGATAAATAAATATTTACATACAAAATTTAAACAATAGCTGAATTATGATTAAAATTACTTTTATTTTTCTTTTGCTTATAAAGCAGCGAGTAGTGCTATAATACGTTTGTATGCTGAACAGTTAAATGTGCAGCTACAGGAATCATTAAGTTCCTGTTATTTGTTGTTTGGTAATGAACCGCTTCTATTACGAGAAAGCCAGGATCAAATTTGTAGCATGGCTAGAAAGCAACAGTTCAATGAACGTTTTAACATAATACTAGACGCGAATACTGATTGGTATTCGATATTCAATTTATGTAAGGCACGCAGCTTATTTAGTAGTCGTCAGGTTTTACTGCTTATTCTTCAAGAAGGAAGCATAAAATATGAAATAGAAGATAATTTGTTACAGTTATCGTCACTGCTGCATGACGATTTGCTACTTATTATACGGGGTACTAATCTAACCAGTACCTTAGAAAAGAGCGCTTGGTTCAATGCTTTTAAATCAATTGCTGTATTGGTAAGCTGTATTACTCCTGAACAATCGCAACTACCAAATTGGGTGATGAAACGTGCTAATAGCATGAATATAAAGCTAGATCATGCCGCTTGTAAACTTTTATGTTATTGTTATGAAGGAAATTTACCAGCACTAGTACAAACATTAGAAATGCTTGTTATTATTTATCCTGACCGTAATATGACATTTAAAAGGGTTGAAATAACAGTAAATGACGCTTCACACTTTACTTTATTTAATTTAGTAGATGCTGTATTAGCAGGTAAAAGCCAACGTGCTATACATATTATGCAACAGTTACAACTTGAAGCTACTGATCCGGTTATATTATTACGTTGGATCCAGCGTGAAATAATGCTATTATTAATACTTAAAAGACACACTACTGCTTTTTCTAGAGACATGCTCAAAAATTACAAAATATGGTATAAACGAAAATTACTTTTGAATCAAGCAGTAGGACGTTTTACTATGCTACAACTAAGAAATGCAATTGCGCTAGCTGCTAAAATAGAAATCTCGATAAAGCAAGATTATAACAACTATGTTTGGTCTGATTTGAATGCTTTAATACTAATATTATGCTGTACCTGAAGCTCAATTATCTAGATAAAAGTATCTAGAATTGTTTATTGGTAATATAGTTAGTTGTGTGGTTACTTTTTAGTGTACAATAATTAAGAAAAAATCCCGAAGCCATATTACTAGCTATATTTTTCCTTGTACCCTTATAAGTTTTTTAATGCATAATATATCAGAGATATCGAGTAATAAATACGTACCAGATGTTGAAGAAATTACTAATTTGTCTGGCGGGGTACTCTTAGTAGGATAAAAACTAAGGATTATTGGAGTGATGCAGCTTTATTTATAGTGTAGTTATATTATGATAGTTTTAATTTTTGGTTTAGTAATATCAATCAATATATATAAAGATAAATATTTTATTTAACAGATTAACAAAAATTAAATAATAATATTAAAAATACGCTTTTCTTTTCAAGAAGAATTAAAAAGACACTTAATTAGTTACTGTTACTCTACTTACCTTATTTTTAAAATATCGTTATTTAAATATTAAAATTAACAGCAAAGATAAAAATAATTTCTATTACTTTTGTAGTAAATAGAAACTTTGTATGAGAAGCTAGGATAAATAGTGATATACAGACAGAATCAGGATAATAATTATAATTATTAGACAACTTGGTATTCAGCCTTATAAGCGTGTGTGGTTAGCCATGCACCGATTTACAGATAAACGTAATAAAATTAGTGACGACGAAATATGGCTAGTACAACATCTTCCAGTATTTACTCAAGGACATGCAGGTAATGCTAATCATTTGCGTCAACCTGGAGTTATTCCAGTTATTAAAAGTGATCGCGGGGGGCATATAACCTTTCATGCACCAGGACAACAAATAGTTTATGTTCTGCTAGACTTGCGCCGTAGGAAACTATTAGTACGCAATCTAATCAATTTGTTAGAGAAAACGGTAATAGCTACTTTAGCGCGCTTTTCTATTGATGCTTATGCTCGTACCAATGCACCTGGTGTTTATGTTGGAGTACAAAAAATTTGTTCTTTAGGGTTACGTATCCGAAAAGGATGTACTTTACACGGTCTGGCACTAAATGTATCTATGGATTTATCACCTTTTCTGCGTATTAACCCCTGTGGATATTTTGGACTTTCTATGACTCAAGTAACAGATATTGTTCCTAATACCAGCGTAGAAGAAATAGTACCTATATTATTGAATGAATGTCTAGGTAGGCTAGAATCAGACTCTCCTTTAGTAGAGATAGAGAGCTGGGATCCTTCAATATACAGCGTAATTTAAGAAATACTTTTATATTAAAGTAATAAAATGATTGAATTATTATTTATAACTTATAAAAAATTTAAGTATGGACTTATACTCTTATGAGAAAATCGATTAAAATAAAATTTAATAGTAAAGATGATGATACTAAATCAAAAGAATCAAGTACTGAAAAAAATAAATCGTTAGAAAATAAAAAAATTTTACGTAAGCCATCTTGGATGAAAATTAAAATTCCTGTTGACTTAACCCGTATTCAGGGTATAAAAGCTATAATGCGTAAAAATAATTTGCACTCAGTATGCGAAGAAGCATCTTGCCCCAATCTTGCTGAATGTTTTAACTCTGGTACTGCTACATTTATGATTTTGGGTACTATTTGCACACGAAATTGCCCATTTTGCGATGTAACACACGGGAGACCAGCACCATATAATTCTCATGAACCTGAAAAGTTAGCGCAAACTATTGCTGATATGAATTTGCACTATGTTGTAATAACTTCTGTAAATCGTGATGACCTGCGAGACGGTGGTGCTCAGCATTTTGCTGATTGTATTAGCGCTATCAGAGCTAAGAATCCTTCAATTCATATCGAAGCTTTGGTTCCTGACTTTCGTCGTTGTATGGAATTAGCATTAGATATAATCCACGATACACCTCCTAATATTTTTAACCACAATTTAGAAAATGTGCCACGTCTTTATCGTTATGTTCGTCCTGGAGCCGATTATCAACGTTCACTAAAATTACTGGAACGTTTTAAAGCAGTTCATCCACATCTACCGACAAAATCGGGATTAATGTTAGGATTAGGAGAAACAAAAACTGAAATTCTTGATACTATGTACGATTTACGTCGTAATGGAGTCACAATGCTTACTATTGGTCAATATCTACAACCTAGCATAAATCACTTATCCGTTAAACGTTATGTAAGTCCTAAGGAATTTGATGAAATCAAACAAAAAGCTTTTGCAATGGGTTTTACTCATGCATCTTGCGGTCCTTTGGTTCGTTCCTCCTATCATGCTAATTTACAATATCAAGGTATAGAAGTAAAATAAACCATCAACAATAAAGTAAACTAATGTATATAGAATTACAGTAACTAATTTATTATATAGTAGCTAATTATTTAAAATAACTAGAGAATATTTTTCTCTACTAGTAGTAGAATCAAAATCATAGATACTGAAATGCGATTCTTTATCTTTTTTGATTCAGGTGTCTCTTTATTCAATATAACATTGTAGGCGAATTTAATAAAAAAATTTTCTTATTGCTTAGTTTCAAAATTAAATATGGTATTATTATTAGCGAATAGAAACCTTCCCTAAAAAATTAGGGGGGTTCTGTTAATTTATAATAAATTACCGCGTAGCTTAGGTATTGGTTCCCAACGGAGCTCCGTACCTGCTTCCATAAGCAGAGTGTAGGTCCAGCAACCAGTGTATTCAGTGAACCTTTGACCATTGGCCAATAAAAATTTTTGCAATCATATTTGATTTTTAAAACAAATAATATTCTTACATTTTTTAAAAATTAGATAATCATTAGAAAAATTTATTGATAGTGGGTTCCAGTATCTATCAGCCTTGGTTTGTTGAAACTAAGTTCTGCTAGTAGTTGCGGATCTACAAGTTGTTACTTTTAAGATGGTTTTGATAAATTTTAAAAAATTATGATTTTATCTAAACATTACTATAATAATACATACAGTAAAATATATCTTTATTTTTAAAAAAGTAGCATTATTTATGAGTATATATTATTGTTATATTTGTAGGAGCTTGTTAATGGCAAAGATAGGAATTTTTTTTGGTAGTGATACGGGTAATACTGCTAATATTGCTCAAATGATTCAGAAGCAACTGAGTACTAATGTTGCTGATATTTTTGATATTATTAATAGTCGCAAAGAAGATATAGAACAATATAATCGTTTATTTTTTGGTATACCAACTTGGTATTACGGTGAAGCCCAGTGCGATTGGGATGATTTTTTTCCGACATTAAAAAATATCGATTTTAGCGGTAAGCTTGTGGCTCTATTCGGTTGTGGCGATCAAGAAGATTATGCAGAATATTTCTGTGACGCTATGGGTACTTTACGAAATATTATTGAACCTAATGGTGCCAAATTTGTAGGTCGTTGGCCTACGATAGGTTATAAATTTGAGGAATCTAAAGGACTTGTTGATGAAGATCACTTTATTGGTTTACCTATTGATGAAAACAGACAGCCTGAACTTACCGACGAGCGTGTTAAAATATGGGTAAAAAATGTTTGTAAAGAGATGAATATTTAGGTAATTAAAATTTGTTGTTCTGTATTTTAGGAAATAAACATATTTAAATTTTTTTAAGTATATTTTTTAAATTCTAAAGAATCACGCAGTTTTACTGTTCTATTAAATACTAGATATGAAGTACTAACAGATCGGCTATCAGCGTAAAAATATCCTTCTCTTTCAAACTGAAATGGTTTACTTATGTTAGCTAATACACTAGATTCTACAAAACCATAGCGAATTATTAGTGAATCAGGATTCAACGTTGAAAGAAAATTTTTTTCTATTGTTGGATAAACATGATTAAATAATCTATTATAAAGACGAAACTCAGCTTTGATATTATTTGTTGCTGATACCCAATGGATTACCCCTTTTATCTTACGACCATTCAAAGGATTTTTATTTAAAGTATATGGATCATGGCAACAAAAAATAGTTTTAATTTTTCCTTGGGAATTTTTTTCAATACGTTTAGCTTTAATTACATAAGAATAGCGTAAGCGTACTTCTTTACCAAGTACTAAACGTTTGTATTGGTTATTAGAAGATTCTTCACGGAAATCTTCTTGATCAATATAAATTTCTCTACTAAAAGTTACCTGACGGATCCCCATTTCTGGCCTATTTGGATGGTTAGGCATAACAATATTTTGTTCATATCCAATAGGAAAACTTTCAATAACTATCAGTATAGGATTAATTATTGCCATAGCACGCGGTGCGTTATTATTTAGTTCTTCGCGAATACAAGATTCAAGAGCAGCTATTTCTACATGATTGTCTTTTTTCGTTATATGAATACGGTTACAAAATTCACGAATAGAGGCTGCTGTATAACCCCGACGGCGTAAACCTGAAATTGTAGGCATACGTGGATCATCCCAACCATCAACAATTTTTTTCATTACTAGCAAATTAAGCTTCCGTTTAGACATAAGCGTATACTCGATATTCAGACGAGAAAATTCATACTGCCTGGGATGTACGTCAATTGTAATGTGATCTAGAATCCAATCATATAATCGTCTATTATCCTGAAATTCTAGTGTGCATAACGAATGAGTTATACCTTCTAACGCATCAGAGATACAATGAGTAAAATCATACATAGGATAAATGCACCACTTATCACCAGTTTTATGGTGATTAACGAATTTGATTCTATATAACACAGGATCTCGCATTACCATAAATGGTGATGTCATATCGATGATTGCTCTAAGGCATGCTTTACCTTCTGGAAATTCTCCATTGCGCATTTTTAAGAATAGAGATAAGTTTTCTTCTATAGTTTGATTACGGTAAGGGCTATTTTTACCAGGTTGTGTCAACGTACCGCGATAATTGTGAATTTCTTCTGGAGATAATTGATCTACATATGCTAGTCCTTTGCTAATTAACTCTAACGCATATTCATATATTTTATCGAAATAATCAGATGAATAACAAATTTTTCCGCTCCATTTAAAACCCAGCCATTGTACATCGTACTTTATAGATTTAATATATTCTAAATGTTCTTTCACTGGATTTGTATCGTCAAAACGTAGATTACATTTACCTCTATAATCTTGAGCAATACCGAAATTTAGGCAAATAGATTTTGCATGACCAATATGTAAATAACCATTAGGCTCTGGAGGAAAACGGGTACACACTGATTTATGCTTACCAGCAGCTAAATCTGCGTCGATAATTTTCCGAATAAAATTAGTTGGTGGACACGAATGATTATCTTTAATCATATTATTCCTCTAGTAAATCACAAAAAATATTCTTATAAATACAATCTAGCTGTAAAATATTAACTATAGTTAGTTATAAAATACAACAATAATCATGCATATGATTGCTATTTCTTGATATCTCAGAAGCTTTAATGCTAACATAACTTAACCATTAAAGTAATGTATAACTCTTAAAACAGTGAATATCTATGTTTTATTATATAGTTGTCTTTGACAGTTTCCCAAAGGAACCGATATAAGTCAGTAGCAAACTATTTACATTACTTCTTTAAAAAAAGTTACATAATACATGAGGACAATTATTTTCCTATGCGCTTGCACGTTATCTATTTCTGATGATAAAAAAAAATAAATTAAACAACTATTATGTTATAGTTGTTGATAAGTTATCAAAATGAGTCATATTAATTAATGTCAACTGAAGGATAGACATATCCGTGATATAATATTCCATGTTGTGATATATGCTATAGTTTCGCAAAAATTTTCTTCTTATAAATAGAAGACGTTGGTAAACAGGACAACACTACGCGTATTTATTTAATAAGCAGACAGCTATATTTCAATAGTACTGATACTAATATCAATTCTTGCTGTTCATAATTTTATCAAAAACATCACTGTTACCAATTACGTACAATTTTATTAAGATATGTGGGACCTTTGTGATGTTTTCTTGCTTTATTTAAAACAAATTGCTAACTGGTAGGACGCTAATTTATCATCTATGAGTGAGTTAAGGCAGCAATAAGCAATATCATTATCAATAGCTGTCATTATGAATTCACATACTAAAACATATTTTTTTATAAGAGTTTTTTAAGCAATTTTTGTGAAGCTTTACGAGTAAATATTTTTTCTGTTTAGTTTTCAGTTGTTATATTATTTTATGAAAACTACTTTCCAGTAGTTTTTTTCAGGTAACTCAACGTTTTTATTAATTTTGAACTCATCTGTTAGCTTGGAAAAGATTTTTTTATAGTAATAGCATTTGGACAGTTCTTTTTTCTTATATTTTGTATTTAAGCAAGAATATATTTTCTCTATAAATCACCAATTATAGTTTATTCCATCCCTGCGCTATTCGTCTGTGCGAAAATTATGGTGGTGCTTGCTATCTAATAATAATTTTACATATTAGCTAGTAGTGACGCATTGTTAATTTACGTATAGATTTCATTAGTAATTTTTTGTATTGATATGAAAAATGTGTATAATAATTGATATTTTTATATATGCTTTTATTGCAAAAATTTAGGTATTTATTTATGATATTTATTACCGATACGGCTCAGAAATATTTTGCTAAATTATTAATAAATAAGAAATTTGGATCTCAAATACGTGTATTTGTTGTAAATCCAGGAACACCTAATGCTAAATGTGGCGTTTCTTATTGCTCTCCAGATACAATTAAAAAAACTGACAAAAAAATCAAATTCGATAAAATTGAAATTTATGTAGATAAGATCTCAAAATCTTACTTGCAAGATGCAGAAATAGATTTGTTAATTGATAAGTTAGGTTTTCAGCTAATATTCAAAGCTCCTAATGCAAAAATACCTCAATTAAGTAATGAAGCCACGCTTTTTGATCGTGTAGAATACATGCTACAGTCACAAATAAATCCACTGTTAGCTAACCATGGCGGTCATGTGAAGCTGATAAAAATTACGGATAATATGCTGGCTATACTGCAATTTAAAGGTAGATGTAATGGATGTTCTATGGTAAACTATACTCTTACAGAAGGAATTGAAAAAAAAATACTTAAAAAGTTTCCTGAGCTAAAAGGAGTTATAGATGCAACAAAGTCTCAAATAGAAAACAATTACTATTCTTAAAAAAGAAAGACTTTCTAAAAGAACTCTTAAAGTTATTTAATTATCTTTAATATATTTTTTCAATATGAAATAGAATTGGTTCTTTCAAGAATAAGTGAAACAACTAAGTACTATTTCTTTGTTTAGCTTTTATATTAGGCAAATCAGTAATAGTACCTTCGTAAATTTCAGCAGCTAGACCTACAGATTCATGTAGCGTCGGATGCATATGAATAGTTAACGCTATATCTTCAGCATCGCATCCCATTTCAATGGCTAAACTAATTTCTCCCAGTATTTCGCTACCATTTACTCCAACTATAGCACCGCCTATTATTTTATGGGTTTCTTTATTAAAAATTAGTTTAGTCATACCATCTTGGTAATTTGAAGCTATTGCTTTACCAGATGCAGACCACGGAAAAACAGCAATTTCATAGCTAATACCTTTCTTTTTAGCTTCTTTTTCTGTTATACCAACCCATGCAACTTCTGGTTCTGTATAAGCTACAGATGGAATAACTATTGGATCGAAATAATGTTTTTTACCTGCGATAACTTCAGCAGCAATATGGCCTTCATGAGTACCTTTATGTGCTAGCATAGGTTGACCGATTATATCGCCAATAGCGTATATATGCGGTACATTCGTGCGCATTTGTTTATCTACGTGAATAAAACCATGAGAATCTACTTTTATCCCAGCTATTCCCGCATTAAGTAATTTACCATTAGGTATACGGCCTATAGCTACCAGTATAATGTCATAACGCTGTGCTGTTTCTGGAGCTTTTTTTCCTTCCATACTTACATACACGCCGCTTTTTTTAGTTTCTACTGCAGTTACTTTAGTTTCCAACATTAAGTTGCAATTATTATTAATTTTATTAGTTAATATTTTAACAACGTCTTTATCTGCTACTGGGATAACTTGATCTGATACTTCCACTATATCAATTTTTGATCCTAGAGCGTGGTAAATAGTAGCCATTTCTAAACCTATAATTCCACCGCCTATAATTAATAGACGCTTAGGAACTGAAATTAATGCTAGAGCATCAGTAGAATTCCATATTCTAGGATCTTCATAAGGGATAAAAGGTAGTTGAATAGGACGAGATCCAGCAGCAATAATAGCATTCTCGAAGGTAATGTTGGTAATTTCATTTTTGTTTTCCACCTTAATAGTGTTAGTTCCGGTAAATTTACCATAACCTTTGATCACTTTTACCTTACGATCTGTTGACATAACGTTAAGGCCGTTAGTCAACTTACTAACTACTTTTTCTTTCCATGTACGTATTTTATCTATATCTATTTTTGGATTGCTGAAGTAAATACCATTGTTACTTAATTCTTTGGCCTCTTTAATAACTTTAGCGACGTGCAATAATGCTTTAGATGGGATACAGCCTACATTTAAACAAACTCCGCCAAGAACAGAATAACGTTCTATTATAACTGTTTCTAAACCTAGATCTGTACAGCGAAATGCTGCTGAATATCCACTAGGACCAGAACCAAGTACTACAACCTTAGTTTTTATTTCATTAATCATTGTTACCTCGGAATTTTTTAGAAGATAAAAAAGAGATGTTATCTAACATATGAGTTAGATAGAATAGTATTTCTAATATTTTATGTATTATTGTTACATTAATAAATAACGAATATCTGATATTATATTATTAATAAAACTAATAAAACGGGCACCATCAGCGCCATCTATAACTCTATGATCATAAGACAACGATAGAGGTAATTTTAGTCGGGGCGTGAATTTTTTTCCGTTCCATACAGGCTTCATAGTAGATTTGGAAACTCCAAGTATTGCTACTTCTGGCGCATTAACTATAGGAGTGAATGCTGTACCACCTATGTTTCCTAAACTAGAGATAGTAAAGGAACCTCCTTGTATATCTGAAGATATTAACTTTCCAGAACGGGACTTTTTTGATATTTCTGCCAATTCCCTGGATATTTCTAAAATACCTTTCTTATTAACATTGCGAAAAACTGGGACCACTAACCCATTTGGGGTATCTACTGCAACACCTATATTAATATATTTTTTCAAAATGAGTTTGTTATTTTTATCAGATAGCGAACTATTAAAACGCGGAAACGTTTCTAGAGCTTTAGAAACAGCTTTAATAATAAAACCTAGCAAAGTTATTTTTATTTCTAATTTTTTTTTCTCCGCTTCTGCATTGTGATTTTTGCGAAATTCTTCTATTTCAGTAATATCGGCTTCATCAAACTGGGTTACATGAGGAATAATCATCCAATTGCGGTGTAAGTTAGCACTAGATATTTTTTGAATTCTAGTAAGTTCCACTTCTATAGTTTCACCGAACTTGCTGAAGTCTAATTTTGGCCATGGCAATAATTCCGGTAGAGAATGACAGTTGGATATAACATGTGTAGTTTCTGCTTTGTTAACTGTATTTTTTATGTATTCTTTTATATCTTCACGTAAAATTCTCCCTTTATGTCCCGTTCCTTTAACGTGAGCTAGATTTATATCAAATTCGCGTGCTATTCTTCGTATAACTGGAGTAGCATGAACATAATCTTTCTTATTAATCAACTCGTTTTTTCTTTCATATCTCGATATTTCAGAAATATCGAGATTCTTCTTAGTAACCTTATTTTTTTTATCTAAAACTACCTCAGTAGAAAATTTTTTGTCAGTAGGCGCAGTACTTTCAATATCAAATACCATAATTATGGAACCGGTTTTTACTTTATTGCCAACATTAACTTTAATTTCTTTAACAGTACCATCAAACGGCGCCGGGACTTCTATGGAAACTTTATCTCCTTCTACGGTAAGAATTGATTGCTCTTTGGTTATTTTATCGCCTACCTTTACCATAACTTCAGTTACTTCTAATTCATCATTGCCAATATCCGGCATATGAACGTTGTTGTTTATCTTTAGATCCTTCATTATATTAGTTGATACAGCATTATCGCTGCATTCTTTGACCTCAAACATCATAATAATTGATCCCGTTTTCACTTTATTGCCAACATTAACTTTAATGTCTTTAACAGTACCATCGAACGGCGCTGGTACTTCCATGGAAACTTTATCTCCTTCTACAGTAAGAATTGATTGCTCTTTGGTTATTTTATCGCCTACTGTTACTAAAACATCAGTAACCTCTACTTCGTCAATTCCGATATCTGGAACTTTAACCTCTTTTAGCTGTGCAGCAGTATGAATATCATTTTCATCAACAATCATAATCAAATTACCAGTAGTTATTTTATCTCCAACCGCAACTTTAATATCTTTTACTAATCCTGAATGCGGAGAGTGAATTTCTATGGAAGGAAGAATTCCTTTTACGATAATAATAGATTGTTCTTCTGTAATTTTATCGCCGACACTAACTAGTACTTTAGTAACTTCTACTTGATATTCACCAATATCTGGTAATTTAATATTAATAGCCATTATTTAAGTTGCCTCTTCCTTACGCTATACTTGGGTTAACTTTATTAACATCTATGCCAAATTTATTAATAGCCTGAGCTACTTTATCAGCGCTGATATCGCCTCGTTTAGCTAATACACTAAGTGCTGCTATTACAATATAGCTAGTATCTACTTCAAAGTGATGACGTAAGTTTTTTCTGCTATCGGAACGACCAAAACCATCTGTACCTAGAACTAAAAACTCTTTTGCAGGAATAAATTTGCGTATTTGCTCAGCTAATATTTTCATATAGTCAGTTGCTACTATTACTGGAGCATCATTCAATATTGTGGTTACATAAGGTACGTGCGGTGTTTCAGTTGGATGCAGCATATTCCAGCGATCGCATTCTTGACCGTCGCGTGCTAGTTCAGTAAAAGATGTGACACTATAAACATCAGAACCCACTTTATATTCTTGAAACAAAATCTGCTTCGCTTCACACAAATGACGCAGAATAGCGCCTGAACCCATCAACTGCACTTTTAATTTAATATCTTCAGAAATTTCCAGTTTATAAATACCCTTACGAATCCCATTTTCTACGCCTTTAGGCATAGCCGGCATGGCATATTTTTCGTTTATAGTAGTCAAATAATAGTAAATATTTTCTTGTTTAGAACCATACATTCTAGTAAGCCCATCGTGCATTATGATTGCCACTTCATAAGCATAGGCTGGATCATAAGAAATACAATTAGGAACTGTTAACGCTTGAATATGGCTATGACCATCTGCATGCTGTAAACCTTCTCCATTCAAAGTAGTACGTCCTGATGTGGCTCCTATTAGGAAACCCCGAGCCTGCTGGTCTCCAGCAGCCCAACAGAGATCGCCGATACGTTGGAAACCAAACATAGAATAGTAAATATAGAAAGGAATCATAGGAAAATCATTAGTACTATAGGAAGTAGCTGCTGCTAGCCAAGAAGAAGCAGCTCCTAGTTCATTGATTCCTTCCTGCAGTATTTGACCATTTTTGTCTTCACGGTAGTATGCTACTTGTTCGCGGTCCTGAGGCAGGTATTGCTGCCCGTTAGGACTATAAATTCCTATCTGTCTGAATAAACCTTCCATACCGAAAGTACGAGCTTCATCGGCAATAATTGGTACCAGTCGATCTTTGATCGACTTATTTTTCAACATTATGTTTAATACGCGAACGAAGGCAATAGTAGTAGAAATTTCTTTTTTCTGTTCTTTTAATAGAGAAGAGAAATCATCTATTTTAGGTAATTCTAGAGGTTGAGTGAAAGTTTTCAAGCGACTTGGTAGATACCCATACAATTGTTTACGATGTTCGTGTAGATAAGTGTGTTCTTCAGAACCATATTTAAAATTAATATACGGTAGTGATTCAATATGATCATCAGTAATAATACTTTTCAGGTTAAAACGATCGCGAAAATAGCAGATTCCTTCTATATTTATTTTTTTAACTTGGTGCGCAATATTCATTCCTTCTGCTGTTCTACCCATCCCGTAGCCTTTAATAGTATGAGCCAGAATTACTACAGGTTTACCTTTAATTTGCTTAGCCTTTAGCAAAGCTGCATAAATTTTTTTTGGATCATGCCCGCCTCTATTAAGAGCCCAAATCTCGTCATCGCTCATATTTTTCACTAACGCTGAAGTTTCTGCATATTTCCCAAAGAAATGTTCGCGTACATAGGCGCCATTTTTAGATTTTAAATTTTGATAGTCTCCGTCTACAGTTTCGTTCATTAGTTGAATTAATTTCCCAGAAGTATCTTTGCGCAGAAGATTATCCCAGCGACTTCCCCAAATTACCTTTATAACTTCCCATCCAGCGCCTCTAAAAATACCTTCTAGCTCATTGATTATTTTACCATTACCGTTAACAGGACCATCCAGACGTTGCAGGTTACAGTTAATAATAAATACTAGATTATCCAGTTTCTCACGTTTCGCTATGGTAATAGCTCCTTTGGATTCTGGTTCGTCCATTTCACCGTCGCCAAGAAAAGCGTAAACTGTCTGATTTCTTGTATCTTTTAAAGAACGGTGTTCTAGATACTTTAGGAATTTAGCTTGATAAATAGCGTTTATGGGACCAAGTCCCATTGAAACCGTAGGAAATTGCCAAAAATCAGGCATTAGCTTTGGATGCGGATAAGATGATAAACCTTTTCCATGCACTTCTTGGCGGAAGTTATTCATTTGGGTTTCAGTTATTCTACCTTCAAGAAAAGCTCTGGCATATATTCCAGGTGAAATATGGCCTTGAAAATAGACTAAATCCCCGCCATCGTTATTATTACGTGCGCGGAAAAAATGGTGAAAACATACTTCATAAATCGTAGCTGAAGACTGAAATGATGCTATATGACCTCCTAGTTCCAAATTTTTTTTCGAAGCATGCAGTACAATCATTACTGCATTCCAGCGAATAGCAGAACGTATACGACGTTCTATATCTAAATTGCCAGGATATTCAGGCTCTTCTTCGAAAGGAATAGTGTTGATATAATCACCTTTATCTGCCTCTGGTTCTGATCTATCTGGGTTCACTTGTTTTACTATTTTATTAACTAGGAATTGCGCGCGTTCGATACCTTCTTCACGGATAACCGATTCGATAGCTTGTAGCCATTCGCGTGTTTCGATCGGATCCATGTCATTATTGCACAAATTTTCTGACATGGTTGTATATTCCTTTTATATTAGTTTATATTCGCTCCTATTTATAGAGCTTATTTTTACTCAGATTCTGTTTGGTATTAATTAACACTATTAAATAAAATTTTGCTGTCACTTTCATAGTAATATTTGCATTACTGAAAATATTAGTACCTTAGATGTAAGATAATGTAATTATACGTATGCATATTTAATGAATACGATTAATTTCGCGATACAGATTATGTGTGAAAATTATTGCTTGTAATGTCTACTACAGTTTCTTTACAATCATAGAAGTATACCATGTTAATAAGAATGTGTGTTACTACAATTTTTACTGAAAAAGTAAAACTTGAAATAAATATTTTTATCTGAAAAAAAGATAATTATTAAA